>CALROG020000008.1:0-114519 GCA_943369755.1 Ramlibacter sp. 2FC | reverse complement strand
AAAATTTGCGCGTAGCGTTCGGCCTCGTCGCCAAGGAAATAAGCAGCCCCCACGCTTTGGCTTTGCGGCTGTGGGTCGATCGGCGCGGTCAGAAACTCGGACAAAGCCTGCGGTGCTGCCATGACGTCTGCGGCTTGCAGCGCGGTTCGCAACGCAGATGATTGATGCGCCTTGACCTGGATTGCAGCGAAGCTTCGTGCCACTTCCACCATGTCATCGTCTGTGGCCGAATCACGGCCACCGTGGGCGGCAAACAGCAGCCATCCTTGCTGCGCGTCCGCCGCCAGGACGGCCGGAACCTGGCCCGGCAAGAAACTGGCAATCTGACCGATCCAGTGAACGGCGCCTCGCGAACTGGGTGGCAGGATCTTCAAATAGCTTGGCCCGGACTGCCCGGACAAACGATAGGTAGCGGCCCAGGCGTTGTCGCTGACCAGTTCGACCCCGATGACCTCAGCCTGCCTGGACGCCCAATCTATCGCAGCTTGATGCACCGGTGCGCCATTGAAATTCAACATTGGTTCACTCCCGATTCTGATGATGTAGAGGTTGCAAAGGCCGCGCTCAATCGTCAGTTTCGGGCACCTGAATACGGTCGATGCCCATGCGGTCAAACCAGTCGTCGTCTTCCGAAACGGACGCACCATTGCGTGCGTCATAGTTGATGGTGAGCTCCTCGTCCGTCTCGATGTCGCGAGCCGCGATGTAGCGCATGACCTCTTCACGGGCATCCGCCTCATACCGCAGGTTGGCGGGGTTGTCGTGGTTGTACATGCTGCCATAGCCGAAGGCCACTGCCTGCCGACCCGGCACACGGGTCAGGGCAGTCCAGTTGAAAACATAGGTCTTGAGCAATTCGGGCAGGTCGTCAAAATCCGCCTTCATGACCAGCACCGGGGCCACTTCAACGATCTCACCCACGGCGAAAGGACGTTTGGCAAAAACTCCCCGGCCCCTGATGGTGCCGGTGTCCTTGATACACAGGTCGGGAGACTCAATCAAATGCTTCATGGAGATCCGGAACTCGATAGGAATAAGGAAATGCAGCCGACAGCGCGACCATTCTCGCGCAAATTCAGCAGTGCCCCTACTCAGCGATGACCCGCTTTGGCGGGCAGTCTCAGGGTCGACCTATCGTTTCCCGCAGTAACTGGCGAACCCGCGCATTGGCCTGCTCCCGGGCCAGCGGATTGGGGCCAGCATGCACGCCCTGCCCGGGACTGACGCCGTTGGGAACATCCGTGCGCAGTCGCACACGTCCCACCGGGTTGTCAAAGTCGTGGTAGCTGTCGGGGTATACCGTGATGTCTGCCGAAACAGCTTTTGCCAATGCCACACACGGGCCCGGCGGCGTCCAGTCGTCTTTCTCGCCGACCAGCATCACCAGCCGTGTGGCGGGCTGGTAGCCCGAGTTGAGCGCGTCGCTGCAGCCGGGGTAAAACGCAATCGCCATGGCTGGCTTGACCGGTTGAGCCGCCACCAAGGCGTGGCGCGCGTCGGTTGCGGCCAGTACCGCGCTGCCGCCATGCGACCAGCCCAGTACAGCCAGGCGGCTGGGGTCGGCCCAGGGCTGGAGCGCCGCCCAGGCCAGCGCGCCAAGCGCATCAGGCCGGCGCTGCGCTTGCGTCACGCGCCGTTGGCCGATTCTCTGGGTACACAGCTCAGTCTCGCCGCGCGGCGTCAGGCTGTCGGGGAACACCACGTTGTAGCCCTCGCCGACCAACATGTCGGCCATGGCCTGATGCCGCGCATTGAGCTGGCCCTTGCGTGCGCCGGTTGTCGCATACAAGCCGCCGCAGCCATGCAGCGCCACCACGGTTGCGCGCGCCGCAGCCGGTGGCTGGAACAACCAGGCATTGAGCCTGGTGCCGTCCAGGCTGTTGAAGACCACCGACTGGGGTTGCGCCGCCAGCCACGGGCTTGTAGCAACCAGGATTAGTGCCAAAACAGCCGGTAGCCCGCGCAGCATATGCGTGACCCACTATAAAAATAATAGCAACCGGCGAGCCCCGCTCAGGCCCGTTCTGCCACCCAGGCCGGCACCGACTGAAGCGCCTGCGCCAGCTTGGCTGGCTCGGTGCCACCGGCCATGGCCATGTCGGGCTTGCCACCGCCTTTGCCGCCGACTTGTTGGGCCACAAAATTCACCAGCTCGCCCGCCTTCACCCGGCCCATCACGTCGGCGGTAGCGCCTGCGGCAATCTGCACCTTGTCACCGTCCACCGCGGCCAGCACGATGGCCGCAGACTTGAGCTTGTCTTTGAGCTTGTCCAGGGTGTCGCGCAGCGTCTTGGCATCAGCACCTTCCAGACGCGCGGCCAGCACCTTGATGCCCTTGACTTCCACCGCCTGGCTCAGCAGCTCGTCGCCCTGGCTGGAAGCCAGCTTGCCCTTGAGCGCAGCCACTTCTTTTTCAAGTGCCTTCACATGGTCCAGCACCTGGGCGATGCGACCTTGCAACTCGGCCACTGGGGCCCTGAGCACGCCTGCCGCATGGGCCACCGTGGCCTCAATGCTTTGCAGGTAGGCCAACGCATGGGTGCCGGTCACAGCCTCCACCCGGCGCACGCCCGCAGCCACACCGCTTTCGCCGACGATCTTGAAGAGGCCAATGTCACCAGTGCGCTGCACGTGCGTGCCGCCGCACAGTTCGCGGCTGCTGCCGATGTCCAGCACGCGCACCGACTCGCCGTATTTCTCGCCAAACAGCATCATGGCCCCGGTCTTTTGTGCTGACTCAATGTCCATCACGCGGGCCTGGGTGGCGGCATTGGCCATCACCTCATGGTTCACCCGGTTTTCAATCTCGCGGATTTCAGCGTCTGTGACCGGCGCGTTGTGGGCAAAGTCAAAGCGTGTCTTCTCGGCGTCTACCAGGCTGCCCTTTTGCTGCACATGGCTGCCCAGCACTTCGCGCAGGGCCTTGTGCATCAGGTGCGTGACGCTGTGGTTGCGCTGGGTGGCGGTACGCAGGGCGGTGTTGACATGCGCCGTCACGGCATCGCCGACCTTCAGCGTGCCCTGCGTCTGCACGCCGTGGTGGCCAAACACGTCGGCCTTGATTTTTTGCGTGTCACTGACCGCAAAGCTCACGCCGTTTGCGGCAATCACACCCTGGTCGCCCACCTGGCCGCCAGCTTCGGAATAGAACGGCGTGCTGTCCAGCACGACCACCCCACTCTGCCCGGCGCTGAGCTGGCCCACCGGCGTGCCGTCGAAGTACAGCGCGGCCACCTTCGCGGGGGCTTCCAGCGTCTCGTAGCCAGTGAAGCTGTTGCCCGCGCCGGTGTATTCCAGCGCGCGGTCCATCTTGAACTTTCCGGCCGCGCGGGCCTGGGCCTTTTGCTTGTCCATCGCGGCGTGAAAGCCCGCCTCATCGACGCTCAGGCCGCGCTCGCGGCACACATCGCCTGACAGGTCGAGCGGGAAGCCATAGGTGTCGTGCAACTTGAAGGCCACGTCGCCGGGCAGCACTTGCGCGCCGCCCGCCAAAGCCGCGTCCAGAATTTCCATGCCGTTTTCAAGCGTCTCGAAGAAGCGCTCTTCTTCCACCCGCAGCACGTCCATGATGCGGCTTTCCTGCGCGGCCAGGCTCGGGTAGGCCGCGCCCATGAGCTTCACCAGATCTGGCACCAGCTTGTGGAAGAACGGCGTCTTGCGGCCCAGCTTGTAGCCGTGGCGGATGGCACGGCGCACGATGCGGCGCTGCACATAGCCGCGGCCTTCATTGCTGGGGATCACGCCGTCGCTGACCAGAAAAGCGGTGGCCCGAATATGGTCGGCAATCACCCGCAGGCTCTTGTGGCTCAGGTCTTTTTCACCCGTCTCGCGCGCTGCGGCCTTGATCAGGGCGTCAAAAATATCGATCTCGTAATTGCTGTGCACATGTTGCAGGATGGCCGCCAGCCGCTCCAGGCCCATGCCGGTGTCCACACACGGCGCAGGCAGCTTCTTGACGCTGCCATCGGGCTGCATGTCGAACTGCATGAACACATGGTTCCAGATCTCGATGTAGCGGTCGCCGTCCTGCTCGGGGCTGCCGGGCGGGCCGCCGGCAATGTGGGGGCCGTGGTCGTAAAAGATCTCGCTGCACGGGCCGCAGGGCCCGGTGTCGGCCATCATCCAGAAGTTGTCTGACGCGTACTTGGCACCCTTGTTGTCACCAATGCGCACCACCCGCTCGGGCGGCAGGCCAATCTCTTTGGTCCAGATGTCGTAGGCCTCGTCGTCGTCGATGTAGACCGTGGCCCAGAGCTTGTCGGCCGGCAGCTTGTAGACCTGCGTCAACAGCTCCCAGCCCCACTTCAGGCTGTCGCGCTTGAAGTAGTCGCCAAAGCTCCAGTTGCCCAGCATTTCAAAAAAGGTGTGGTGGCGCGCGGTGTAGCCCACGTTTTCCAGATCGTTGTGTTTGCCGCCGGCCCGCAGGCAGGCCTGCACCGAGGCGGCGCGCACATAAGAGCGCTTGTCTTCACCCAGAAACACATCCTTGAACTGCACCATGCCCGAGTTGGTGAACATCAGCGTCGGGTCGTTGCCCGGCACCAGCGGGCTGGAGGCGACCACGGTGTGGCCCTTGGAGGCAAAAAAGTCCAGAAAGGTTTTGCGGATGTCGGCAACGGAAAAATGGGCAGAGGACATGGGTGGCGGGCTCATGGTGAACGGGCAGGAAGGCCGGGTTTGCCTTGGGTCAAGGCAAACCTTGAATTATAGGTTTTGACGCTGCGCGCTGCTCAGTTGCGCCGTGGCCCGGTTGACTGCTCGCGTGCAACCTCAATGAACTCCGCCACCACCTCCCGGGCCCGGGTGCCGCGCCGCCAGACCAGCCCCACATCAATGCTCGGCACCGCGTCGCGCAGTGTGCGCACTTCAATATGGTCGGCGTCCAGTGTCCAGGGCCGGTACAGAAAGTCGGGCAGGATCGTGATGCCCGCACCCACCCCCACCAAGGAGCGAACCGCCTCCAAAGAACTGGTACGCAGCACCACATCAGGGTGCAGGCCATAACGTGACCAGACCGAGCGCAACACACCTTCAACGCGGTCGGCCTCCAGCACCACCTGCGGCACCGCCGCGCAGTCGGCCAGGGTCAGTTCGGCGCGCGCTGCCAGGTTGTGGCTGGAGGCCATCCATACCCGGTTGGGTGAACTGGTCAGTACCTCGACCACCAGCGCCTGCGGGTCGCCCAGCGCGTTGGACACCATGATGGCCAGGTCCACCTCGCCATTGACCAGCAAATGCTCCAGAAACTGCGGCGCGTCTTCCACCACATTGATGCGCACCGACGGGTGCGAGCGCTGAAACCGCGCAAACAACTCGGCCAGGTAGTAGCCCGCCACCAGGCTGGTCACGCCGATCGTCAGGCTGCCGGTCAGGGCCTCCTGGCGGCCCCGGTCCAGCATGCCGGCCTCAGCCACCGCCGAGATCACCTTGCGGGCGCTGGCCTGGAACCGGTGGCCCGCCTGCGTCAACACCATGCCTTTGGAGGTTCGCTCAAAAAGCGGCATGCCCAGCGTGTCTTCCAGCTCCAGGATGCTGCGGGTGACGGCCGACTGCGCAATATTGATCATGCGCGCCGCCGCCGCGACCGAACCGGTCTCAGACACCGCCAAAAAGTAACGAAATTGTTTTAATGTGTAGTGCCGCTGCATGCCAGTCTCGGACTCAATAGTCGCGGGTTAACCCTGAATATCTAAAAAACAGATAGCTCAGGCTCCGAATATTGAACTTCGCCTATTGAGGCGTCAAGGCTAAATTCCGCTCGCTATACCAGCGTAAGTGCGGGGCCGGGTTGACCGGACCTGATTCGATTTCAACCCACCGGAGCATTCGCATGAAATTTCTGAAAGTCGCCGCGGTCGCCTTGGGCGTGGCCGCCATCGGCAGCGCCAGCCTCGCCCAGCAACCCCTGAAGCAGATCGGCAAGGGCGAGGGCAAAGTCGACATCGTGGCCTGGGCTGGCTACATCGAGCGCGGCACCACCGACAAAAACTTCGACTGGGTTACCGGCTTCGAGCAAAAGACCGGCTGCAAGGTCAATGTCAAGACGGCCGGCACCTCTGACGAAATGGTCGCGCTGATGAACGAAGGCGGCTTTGACCTGGTCACCGCCTCGGGCGACGCCAGTACCCGCCTGATTCGCGGCAAGAAGGTGCAACCCATCAACGTGAGCCTGTTGCCCAGCTACAAAAACATTGACCCGCGCCTGCAAAAAGCGCCCTGGCATTTTGAGAACGGCCAGCACTACGGTGTGCCCTACCAGTGGGGCTGGAACGTGCTGATGTACAACACCAAGGTGTTTGGCGACAAGAAGCCCACCAGCTGGTCGGTGGTGTTCGAAGAAACCACCCTGCCCGACGGCAAGAGCAACAAGGGCCGCATCCAGGCCTTTGACGGACCGATCTACATCGCCGACGCCGCGCTGTACCTCATGAAGAAAAACCCCGCCCTGGGCATCAAAGACCCCTACGAGTTGAACGAAGCGCAGTACAAGGCCGCGCTGGAGCTGCTGCGCGGCCAGCGCAAGCTGGTAGGCAAGTACTGGCACGACGCCTTCGTGCAGATTGACGACTTCACCAACGAAGGTGTGGTGGCGTCGTCAAGCTGGCAGTTCCAGGCCAACATCCTGGGCTCCAAGAAGGCCCCCATCGCCACCGTCGTGCCGGTAGAAGGTGCCACCGGCTGGGCCGACTCGACCATGATGCATGTGGACGCCAAGAACAAGAACTGTGCCTACATGTGGATGGAGCATTCGCTCAACCCCAAGCTGCAGGGTGACCTGTCGGCCTGGTTTGGCTCGGTCCCCGCTGTGCCTGCGGCCTGCAAGGGCAACGCCTTGCTCAAGGACGACGGCTGCGCGCGCCAGGGCTTTAACGACTTCGAGAAGATCTCGTTCTGGCGCACACCCACCACCCAGTGCAAAACGCAAAACAACCAGTGCGTGCCGTACCACAAGTGGGTGTCTGACTACATCGCCGTGCTCGGCGGCCGCTGACCCTGCCTGACACCCGCGTGTCACCACCAGCGTGCGGCCCAGGCCGGGCACGCTGGTGGCTTACCTCCACTGCCTGAGAAACCCCTTCCCATGACGCATGCCGTCAGCCTGGACCGCGTGTCCTGCATCTTCCAGTCCGGCGGCAAGCCGGTCCATGCCGTAGACGGCGTAAGCCTGGACATCGAACCCGGCGAATTTTTTACCCTGCTCGGGCCCTCGGGCTCAGGCAAAACCACCTGCCTGCGCATGATTGGCGGGTTCACCCTGCCCACCGAGGGCAGCATCCGGATTCATGGCCAGGAAATGGCCCAGCAGCCGCCGTACGCACGCCCGGTCAACACCGTGTTTCAGGACTACGCGCTGTTTCCGCACATGACCATTCTGGACAACGTGGGCTACGCCCTGATGGTGAAAGGCCTGCCACGCACCGAGCGCGAAAAGCGCGCCAACGAACTGCTGGAGCTGGTTCGCCTGGGCGGCATGGGCGCGCGCAAGCCCGCGCAACTGTCAGGCGGCCAGCGCCAGCGCGTCGCCCTGGCGCGGGCATTGATCAGCCAGCCGCGGGTGTTGTTGCTTGACGAGCCGCTGGGCGCGCTGGATTTGAAGCTGCGCGAGCAGATGCAAAGCGAGCTGAAGAACCTGCAACGCCAGCTTGGCATTACTTTCATCTTCGTCACCCACGACCAACACGAAGCGCTGTCGATGAGTGACCGCATTGGTGTGTTCAACCGCGGCCGCATAGAGCAAATTGCCACGCCCGCTGAGCTGTATGACCGCCCCAGCACCCGCTTTGTGGCCGAGTTTGTTGGCACCGCCAACTTGCTGCAAGGCGACGAAGCGCAGCGCCTGGCCGGTCGCGCCAGCGCCATGATCCGCCCCGAGCGGGTACGCCTGGGCCGCGCCGAAGACGCACGGGCCTCGGGCACCGTGGCCGAGGTGCAGTACTTTGGCTCGTTCTGGCGGGTGCGGGTTGAGCGCCCCAGCCTGCCTGCCCTGCTTGCCGATGTGGCCCTGGGCGGTGCCGCTGTGCCCGCCGTGGGCCAGCCTGCCCACTTGCACTGGGACGCCGACGCCGTGCATGCGCTGGACGAGCCCTCGCCCCCATGAACGCGCCCGCCACTGCATTGCCGCTGCCGCCCAGCCCCACGCCGGGCCTGGCGGACCGGCTTTCCACGCTGATCTACACCCGCCGTGGCGTGCTGCTGGGCGTGTTGCTGGTGCCGCCGCTGCTGTGGTTTGGGGTGATCTACCTCGGCTCGCTGCTGAGCCTGCTGGCCAACAGCTTCTTTCGCCTGGACGACTTTTCCGGACAGGTGGTGCGCGAACTGGGCTTGCAGAACTTTCGCGACATCTTCGCGCCCGCCAACCTGGACGTGGCCATCCGCAGCGTGACCATGGCAACCCTGGTCACCGCCGCCTGCGTTGCCATTGGCTTTCCGGTGGCGTACTACATGGCGCGCTACGCCCAGGGGCCGCAAAAGGCTTTGCTGTATGTGGCGGTCATGCTGCCGTTGTGGTCCAGCTACCTGGTGCGCCTGTACGCCTGGAAGCTGCTGCTGGCCAAGGAAGGGGCCATCTCGTGGCTGGCCCAAAGCCTGCATCTGCAATGGGCGCTGGACGCCCTGTTGTCTACACCCGTGATAGGCGGCAACTCGCTGAGCTTTTCGCCCATGGGCACCTTCATGGTGTTCGTGTACATGTGGCTGCCTTTTGTGATCTTGCCGATTCAGGCCGCCATCGAGCGCATTCCGGCTTCGTTTATCGAAGCCTCGGCCGATTTGGGGGCCCAACCGTCACAGACCTTCTGGCAGGTGATCTGGCCGCTGGCCATGCCGGGCGTGGCGGCGGGGTCGATCTTCTCGTTTTCGCTGACGCTGGGCGACTACATCATTCCGCAGGTTATTGGCAACTCCACCCAATACATTGGCCAGGTGGTCTACCGCCAGCAGGGCGTGGCCGGCAATTTGCCGTTTGCGGCAGCGTTCTCGCTGGTGCCCATTGTGATCATCGCGGTGTATTTGTGGCTGGCCAAACGCAAGGGGGCATTTGATGCGCTCTAAGAGTGTCGCTCCCACGCCGCCCGGGGGGGCTGTCCCGCCTTGGGGCGGCCCGGCGGCGCGGCGCACCCGGGCCGGTGCCTCACCGGCGCTCAAGGTCGCCACCTGGGCCGCCGTGCTGTTTTTGCATGTGCCGCTGGCCCTGATCATCCTGTACGCCTTCAGCGCAGAAGACAAAAGCTATGTGTTCCCACCCCCGGGCCTGACCACCCAATGGTTTGCCGTGGCCCTGGAGCGCGAAGACGTGTGGGAGGCCATCAAACTGTCCGCCCAGGTCGCCACCTGGGCCACCGCCATTGCGGTGGTGCTGGGCACCTTGGCCGCCGGGGCATTGGCGCGGACCCAGTTTTTTGGCCGCGAGGCGGTGTCGCTGCTGCTGATCTTGCCAATTGCGCTGCCCGGCGTGGTCAGCGGCATTGCGCTGCGCTCGGCGTACCACACGCTTGAAATTCCGTTCAGCTTCTGGACCATCGTGATCGGCCACGCCACCTTCTGTGTGGTGGTGGTCTACAACAATGCGGTGGCGCGGCTGCGGCGCATCAGCCCGAGCCTGGTTGAGGCCTCGATGGATCTGGGTGCCAACGCTTTCCAGACCTTCCGCCATGTGCTGCTGCCCCAGCTCGGCTCGGCCCTGCTGGCCGGCGCTCTGCTGGCCTTTGCACTGAGCTTTGACGAAGTCATCGTGACCACCTTCACCGCGGGCCAGCAGACCACGCTGCCCATCTGGATGCTGCAAGAGCTGATCCGCCCGCGCCAGCGCCCGGTCACCAACGTGGTGGCGGTGTTCATCATCGCCCTGACGTTCATCCCCATCATTGCCGCGTACTGGCTCACCCGGTCCGGCGAAGACAACGCACAGAAATAACCCCGCCAAAGGAGCCGACCATGGGACACCCCACCGAACTCAGCATCAGCTTTCCGACTGACCTGCTCATAGACCACCAGCTGGTGCGCGGCGAAGGCCCGCCCGAGCCGATCCTGAACCCCGCCACCGGCGAGGTGTTGTGTGAGGTGCCAGAGGCCTCGCCCGAGCAGGTGGCGCGCGCCGTCTCGGCGGCCAGCCGCGCCTTTGAGAGCTGGTCACAAACCACCCCAGGGGAACGCGCCAACCTGCTGCTCAAGCTGGCCGCCGCCATCGAAGACAACGCGCAAACCTTTGCCCGGCTGGAGTCACTTAACTGCGGCAAGCCCTACGCCCGCGCGCTGGGTGACGAGATTCCCGCGATTGCAGACTGCTTTCGGTACTTTGCCGGCGCGGCGCGCTGCATGACCGGCTCGGTCGCCGGTGAATACCTGGCAGGCCACACCAGCATGATCCGGCGCGACCCGGTGGGTGTGGTGGCCTCCATTGCGCCCTGGAACTACCCGCTGATGATGGCCGCATGGAAGGCCGCGCCGGCCCTGGCCGCCGGCAACACGGTGGTGCTCAAGCCCAGCGAACAAACCCCCTTGAGCGCCTTGCTGTTTGCAAAAATTGCCGCCGACATCTTGCCGCGTGGCGTGTTCAACGTCATTTGCGGGCGCGGTGCCAGCGTCGGCCAGCCACTGGTGGAGCACCCGCAGGTGCGCATGGTCTCGGTCACGGGCGACGTGGCCACCGGCCGCAAGATTTTGCAGGCCGCCTCTGGCACGCTCAAGCGAACCCACCTGGAACTGGGCGGCAAGGCCCCGGTGATTGTGTTTGACGACGCCGACCTGTCCGCCGTGGTTGAGGGGGTGCGCACCTTCGGCTACTACAACGCTGGCCAGGACTGCACCGCCGCCTGCCGCATCTACGCCGGCCCCAAGATTTATGAAAAAGTGGTGGCCGAACTGACCGCCGCCGTCGCCACCCTCAAGGTAGGCACCCAGGACGAGGACGGCGTGGAAATTGGCCCGCTGATCTCAGACCGCCAGCGCAACCGGGTGGCCAGCTTTGTGGAGCGCGCCCAAATGGCCGGGCACATGGAAATCACCACCGGCGGCAGGGTCCGGCCAGGCAGCGGCTTCTTCTACGAGCCCACGGTGATTGCCGGGGCCCGCCAGGACGACGAAATCGTGCAGCGGGAAGTGTTTGGCCCGGTGGTGTCTGTCACCCGCTTTACCGACGCAGAACAGGTGATTGGCTGGGCCAATGACTCCGAGTACGGCCTGGCCTCCAGCGTCTGGACGGCTGACGTGGGCAAGGCCATGCGGGTGGCCAAACAGTTGCAGTACGGCTGCACCTGGATCAACACGCACTTCATGCTGGTCAATGAAATGCCGCACGGCGGACTGAAGTCATCGGGCTATGGCAAAGACATGTCGATGTATGCGCTGGAAGACTACACCGTGCCGCGCCACGTCATGGTCAAGTACTGAGGCCGCGTCATGAAGAATTCCGCCAATGAGAATCTGATGGCCCGCAAGGCTGCTGCCACCCCGCGCGGTGTCGGCGTGATGGCCAATTTTTTTGCCGCCCGCGCCCTGAACAGCGAGCTGTGGGACGTTGAAGGCCGCCGCTTCATCGACTTTGCCGGCGGCATTGCGGTGCTCAACACAGGCCACCGCCACCCCCGCGTGGTGCAAGCCATTGCGCAGCAGCTGGAACGCTTCACCCACACCTGCTACCAGGTGGTGCCGTATGAAAGCTATATCGCCCTGGCCGAGCGGCTGAACCAGATCACGCCGGGCCAGCACGCCAAAAAAACCGCACTGTTTTCCACCGGTGCCGAGGCGATTGAAAACGCCGTAAAAATTGCCCGCGCTGCCACCGGGCGCAGCGGCGTGATTGCGTTTGCCGGCGGTTTTCATGGCCGCAGCCTGTTTGCCGTGTCGCTCACCGGCAAAGTGCACCCGTACAAAGCCGGCTTTGGCCCGTTTGCGCCCGAGGTCTATCACGCCCCCTTCCCTTGCCACTGCGCCAACCTGGACGAAGTCAAGGCTGCGGTGCTGCGCATCTTCAAGGCCGACATTGAACCCAGCCGGGTGGCGGCCATCATCTTCGAGCCCATTCAGGGTGAGGGCGGCTTTAACGTGATCCAGCGTGCGGCCGTCAAGTGGCTGCGCCAGCTTTGCGACGAGCACGGCATTTTGCTGATTGCCGACGAGGTGCAAACCGGGTTTGGCCGCACCGGCCGGATGTTTGCCATGGATCATTTCGCCAGCGACGGCGTGCTGCCCGACCTGATGGTGATTGCCAAATCGCTGGCCGGGGGCATGACGCTGTCGGCCGTGACCGGGCGCGCCGAAGTGATGGACGCGCCCGCCCCCGGTGGCCTGGGCGGCACCTATGCCGGCAACCCGCTGGCGGTGGCCGCGGCGCACGCGGTGATTGACATCATGGCCGACGAAAAACTGCCCGAGCGTGGTGCTGCACTGGGCGAGCGCCTGATGGCGCTGCTGCAAAGCCTGCGCAAAGACGTGCCACAGATTGCCGATGTGCGGGGCCTGGGCGCCATGGTGGCCTGCGAATTCTGCGACGCCACCGGCGCACCCGACCTCAGCTTTACCAAAGCCGTGCAAGCCCGTGCTTTGGCCGCTGGCCTGATTTTGCTGAGCTGCGGCACCGAGGGCAATGTGCTGCGCTTTCTGTTCCCGCTCACCATTGAAGACGCGGTGTTTGAAGAAGCGCTGGACATTCTTGAAACGTCTTTGCGCCAGGCCTGACGCCACGCACCCCACTTACCCCACAGCGGGCAGAAAACTGCCGGTTTGGCGATAATTGTTTAATTTGTTAAATAATTAGACCCACCCTGCCAGGAGACACGCCATGGACATGAAGACATCCCCCCTCGCCCTGCTGAAAGACCCCAGCCTGTTGAAGACCGACGCACTGATCAACGGCCAGTGGGTCAAGGGTGCTGCCGCCACCCGATTTGACGTGAACGACCCGAGCAACGGCAACAAGCTGGCCGACGTGGCCAACCTGGGGCCCAAAGACGCCACACTGGCAATTGCCGCTGCCAACGCTGCCTGGCCGGCCTGGCGCGCCAAAACCGCCAAGGAGCGCAGCACAATTTTGCGCAAGTGGTTTGACTTGCTGATGGCCAACCAGGACGACCTGGGCCGCATCATGACGGCCGAGCAGGGCAAGCCTTTTGCCGAGGCCAAGGGCGAAGTCGCCTACGGTGCCAGCTTTGTCGAGTGGTACGCCGAAGAAGCCAAGCGCATCAACGGCGAAACCCTGCCCCAGTTTGACAACAACCGCCGCCTGATGGTGATACGCCAGCCGATTGGCGTGTGCGCGGCCATCACGCCCTGGAACTTTCCGCTGGCCATGATCACCCGCAAAGTGGCCCCGGCGCTGGCCGCAGGCTGCCCGGTGGTGATCAAACCCGCCGAGCTGACGCCGCTGACTGCCCTGGCCGCCGCCGAGCTGGCCATGCGCGCCGGCATACCGCCCGGCGTGCTGAATTTGCTGACCGCTGACGGCACCAACAGCATTGCCGTGGGCAAGGTGCTCTGCGCCAGTGATGTGGTGCGCCACATCAGCTTTACCGGCAGCACCGAGGTCGGCCGCATCCTGATGGCGCAAAGCGCGCCGACAGTGAAAAAGCTGGCGCTGGAACTGGGTGGCAACGCCCCCTTCATCGTCTTTGACGACGCCGACATTGACAGCGCCGTAGAAGGTGCCATGGCCAGCAAATACCGCAATGCCGGGCAAACCTGCGTCTGCGCCAACCGCCTCTATGTGCAAGACGGCGTGTACGACCAGTTTGTGGAAAAGTTTGCCGCCAAGGTCAAGGCCCTGAAGGTGGGCAACGGCTTTGAAGAAGGCGTCACCCAAGGCCCGCTGATTGAAGACGCGGCAGTTGAAAAAGTGCGCCGCCATGTGGCCGACGCCCTGGGCAAAGGCGGCAAGCTGATGGCCGGTGGCAAAAAGCTGCAAGGCCAGTTCTTCGAGCCCACCGTGATTGCCGAGGCCACCGCTGACATGCTGTGCGCCAAAGAGGAAACCTTTGGGCCCTTTGCCCCGGTGTTCCGCTTCAAGACCGAGCAAGAGGCCATCGACGCGGCCAACAACACCGAGTTTGGCCTGGCGAGCTACTTCTACAGCCGCGACGTGGGGCGCATCTTCCGCGTCAGCGAGGCGCTGGAATACGGCATGGTGGGCATCAACGTGGGCATTATCGCCACCGAGCATGTGCCCTTTGGCGGCGTCAAGCAAAGCGGCCTGGGCCGCGAAGGCTCCAGCCACGGCATGGACGAATACGTGGAAATTAAGTACCTGTGCCTGGGCGACATTCTCAAGTGATTTGAGAGGCAAAACAGGCTGTAGCCCGCGTGGATGCTGCGGGAGCCACTATGAAAAATATAGCAAACAGAAAACGCCGCGCCTGCGGCCGCGCAAGGAATGCCTGCAAAGTAGAATAGCCAGCAGCCCTGCGGGCGTCGTTCAATGGCAGGACCTGAGCTTCCCAAGCTCAAGACGTGGGTTCGATTCCCATCGCCCGCTCCAGATGCAAAAAGCCACCTCGCGGTGGCTTTTTTGCTTTTGGCTGCGCTGCGCTCTCAGGGCCGCAGGTAGGCCCAGCCTTCGGCCTGCTTGCGCATGATTTGGGTCACGCCGGCGGGCACGTAGCTGATGGCGGGGAGCATGTCGTCGCGGCTGAGTTTTTGGGCGCGCATGGTGTTCTCGCAGGCCAGCACTTTCACGCCAGCCTTGGCGGCGTCGGCAATGCGCTGCGCCGTGGGGGATTCGATCTTCAGCATGCCGATGCCCGGGCCGTAGGCCACCAGCTCAATCTCTACATTGGCGGCACCCACGTCGTCTTGCAGGTTCTTGGCGTTGTTCAGTGCCAGATTCCATTTGGCGGGGTCGGCGTCGCTCATCTGGATCACGACTTTGTGCTTCTTGCCAGGTGCATTTTGGCCTGCAGCCCCCGCCGTTTGTGCGTGAGCCGCCATGAAAAACGTAGCAACTGCGGTGGCGGCGGCGGACTGAAGAATAAGGCGGCGGTTCATGGTGGGTGGCTCCGGTGCACAGGTGTGCCATTTCAACACGGCTCAGGGCCGCGGCTGAAGCACGCCCTTGACATAGCGGCACACGATGCCGGCGTCGCCCGGGTAGTGCTCGGGCATCACGCTGCCCAGTTGGGCCTGCACGCACAGCCAGCGCCCCTCTTCACGGACGTAGGTGTCGGTGTAGGTGCTCATGCCCGTCACGTCCTGGCCATCGATGCGGCGGGTGTATTTGTTGGTGGCACGCACCAGCGCCATGTCGCCAAACAAGGCAATGTTTTCGTCCCGCATGTCCCAGTAAACAATGACTTCGGGGTCGAACCCGGTGGCCCAGTCTTGCAGGTAGTCGGCCCGGCTTTGGCGCGCGCCTTTGGAGGTGATGCACATGAAGCGCGGGTGGGTGATGGCGTCGTGCGAAGGCACGTCGTTGGTCACAAAGTTGTGGATAAAGCGGGCGTTGAGCGCGCGCAGTGTTTGCAGGTCGGTGGTTTGGACTGCCATGGGGCTGGCCTGTGGGTTGTTGTTTGAGGTGCGCCAGCATGGCGCGGTGGGCTGTCAGGATGTGTCATGAGCGTCACAGCAACTGGCATTGCGCCTTGGTAGCATTGGGCGGTCTTTCCCCCGCGGCGCGTCACTGTCCATGTCCATCGAAGTTGTTGTCGAATCCCCTGCCCTGGTGGTCATCCGTAGCCACGGGGTGCTGCTGCGCACCGACGTAGACGCCACCAAGCGGCGCGTGCACGACCACATGCAGCAGCACGGCAAGGTGCATGTGCTGATCGTGATCGACAGCAGCTTTGCCGACCTGGAGGCCCTGGCCAGCTGGGAAGACATCGAGGAAGACGCGTTCATTCAGCAGCATGTCGTGCGCCTGGCGATCGTGGGCGATCTGCGCTGGCGCGACAAGGCACTGCTGTTCTTCCTGAATGCGGTGGGCGGCTTCCAGATTGATTACTTCAAGCCCGAGCACGAGGCGCTGGCGCGGGCCTGGCTGGTGCATTGAGTCAATGGAAATCCCGGCTCTGGCTGTTTTGCCGGGCCAGCCGTCCGAGCAGGGGCGTCAGGTCGGTCAGGGTGGTGGCCACCAGGTGGCAGACCTGGCCACCGCTGTCGGCGTCGCGCTGCCAGGTGCCTTGCACGGCCAGCAGGCGCGCATGAAGCACGGGGGCACGCTGGGCCTCGCGCACATGCTTCCAGACGATCACGTTGACCGGGCCGGTTTCGTCTTCCAGCGTCACGAACAGCGTGCCTTTGGCGGTTTGCGGCTGCTGGCGCACGGTGACCAGCCCGCAGGCAGCCGCAAGGCGGCCATGGGGCAGCGCGGCGAGCTGCTGCGCGTTCAGGTAGTTCATGCGTGCCAGCCTTGGCCGCAGCAGCGCCAGCGGGTGGCGGCGCAGGGTGAGGCCGGTGGCGGCATAGTCGAAGACGATTTCTTCGCCCTCGGGCGCGGCGGGCAGCGCCAACGCCGCTTCATTCACTGGTGCGCCACGCAGCAAGGCCGGTGCGCGGTGACGGGCGGCGGCATCCCACACCTGCTGGCGGCGGTGGCCCGACAGGCTTTGCAGCGCGTCAGCAGCGGCCAGAGCGTTGAGGTCTTTGACGTCAAGCTGGGCGCGCAAAGACAAGTCTTCGGTGCTGGTGAAAGGGGCCTGCAAACGTGCCGCCACGATGCGCTGCGCGCCCTCCCCGCTCAGGCTGCCGACCAGGCGCAGGCCCAGGCGCACACCCACAGACCGTTCGGGCTGAGCTTGTCGAAGCTCTGAAGAATTGGAATCTGACCCCAATTGAAGGGTGCAGTCTGCATCGCTGTGCGACACATCGGCGGGGAGCACTTGCACGCCATGGCGTTGCGCGTCTTGCACCAGTTGTGAAGGCGGGTAAAAGCCCATGGGCTGGGAGTTGAGCATGGCGGCCAGAAAGCAGGCGGGCTCGTGGCACTTGAGCCAACTGCTGCTGTAGGCCAGCAGCGCAAAGCTGTAGGCGTGGCTTTCAGGGAAGCCGTATTCACCAAAGCCCAGCATCTGCTTGTAAATGGCCTCGGCAAACTCGGCGCGGTAGCCGTTGGCCTGCATGCCTTGCAACAGCCTTTCGCGAAAGCGGTGCACACCGCCCTTGCGCTTCCAGGCGGCCATGGCGCGGCGCAGCAAGTCGGCCTCGGCAGCGGTAAAGCTGGCCGCAATCATGGCGATCTGCATCACCTGCTCCTGAAAAATTGGCACGCCCAGGGTGCGGCCCAGGGCTTCTTCAAGTGCCGGTTTTTCATAGTGAATGGGCAGCCCCTTGGCGCGGCGTTCGCGCGCCTTCAGGTAGGGGTGCACCATGCCACCGGCAATCGGGCCGGGCCGCACGATGGCGACTTCCACCACCAGGTCATAAAAGGTGGTGGGCTTCAGGCGCGGCAACATGGACATCTGGGCCCGGCTTTCAATCTGGAACACGCCCACCGTGTCGGCGCGGCGGATCATCTCGTACGTGGCCGGGTCTTCGGGCGGGATGTCGTACACGGTAAACGGCAGGCCCCGGCGCTGGCTCACCAGATCAATGCAGCGGCGAATGGCGGTCAGCATGCCCAGGGCCAGCACGTCGACCTTGAGCATGCCCAGGCTTTCCAGGTCGTCTTTGTCCCACTGGATGATGGAGCGGTCTTTCATGCTGGCGTTTTCTACCGGCACCAGCCGGGTCAGGCGGGTCTGGGTCAGCACAAAGCCGCCCACATGCTGGCTCAGGTGGCGCGGAAAGCCCATCAGCTCGCGCGTCAGCTCAACCCACAACCGCGCGCTGTGCGGGTCCAGTTGCACGCCGCAGCGCTGCGCCAGCTCGCCCAGTTGGTCGGTGGCCAGGTCGTCGTCAAACCAGTGGTGTTCACGGGCAAAGGCGTCGATCAGCGCCTCAGGCACGGCCAGGGCGCGGCCAACGTCGCGGATGGCGCTGCGGGTGCGGTAGGCCACCACCACGGCGGCGATGGCTGCACGCTCGCGGCCGTATTTTTGGTAGATGTACTGGATGACTTCTTCACGCCGCTCGTGCTCAAAGTCCACGTCAATGTCGGGCGGCTCGTTGCGCCGCTCGACGCTGATGAAGCGCTCCAGCAGCGGGTGCGAGTGCATCGGGTCGGCCGCGGTAATGCCAAGGCACCAGCACACCACCGAGTTGGCGGCCGAGCCCCGGCCCTGGCAAAGAATGTGTTGGCTGCGCGCAAACAGCACGATGTCGTGCACCGTGAGGAAGAACATCTCGTAGTTGCAGGCGGTGATCAGCGTGAACTCTTTTTCCAGCCAGGCCGTCACCTGGGCCGGCACGCCTTGCGGGTAGCGCTGCGCCGCACCGGCCAGCGTGAGCTGGCGCAGCGCCTGCGGCGGCGTCAAGCCGGCGGGCACGGTTTCCAGCGGGTAGTTGTAGCGCACCTCTTCCAGGCTGAAGTGACAACGCCGGGCTACTTCCAGCGTGGCCGCCAATAAAGGCGCAGCAAAGATTTCCGCCAGCCGCTGGCGCTGGCGCAGATGGCGCTCGGCATTGGCCTGCAGCACCTGGCCGCACTGCGCCACGGGCCGGCCCAGCCGCACGGCGGTGATCACGTCTTGCAGCGGTTTGCGTGAACGCACGTGCATGTGCACGTTGCCGGTGGCCAGCAGCGGCACGCCGGTGCGCGCGCCAGCGGCCTGCAGCTGCGCCAGCCAGAGGTCGTCGTCCAGCGCATGGGGCAACTCCACCGCCAGCCACAATTTATTGCCAAAAAGGCTGGCAGCCCGCATCAAATGGTCGTAATCCACTATCAAATCCATAGCATCGCGGCGTGGCGCGTAAAGCACCTCGCAGCCCGCCAGCAGGCTGAAGTCGCTCACGTCCCAGCCCACGCGGTAGCTGCCTTTGTCGGCCGCCATGCGGGCGGCGGTAATGAACTCGCACAGCCCGCCCCAGCCCGCCAGGTCGTGCGCAATGGCCACCAGCCGGGCGCTGCCCAGATCAAACTCGCTGCCGTACAACAGCCGGAACGGGCGCAGCCAGCGCTGGCCGGGCTCGGCGCGCTCCAGCGCAGCCAGGTGCTCGCGGTAGTCGTTCAGGGCGGCCCAGGCGCGCACCACGCCAGCCACCGAGCATTCGTCGGTGATGGCCAGCGCCTCGTAGCCCAGGTTGTAGGCGCGGCGCACCAGCTCCTGTGGGTGCGAGGCGCCGCGCTGAAAGCTGAAGTTGCTGATGCAGTGCAGCTCGGCGTAGCGCGGCAGGCTGTCGGGCTGCGGGCCCAGCCGCGGCGGCGGCTCGCCGTCGTCCAGCCAGGGCACGGGCTTGATGTGCAGCTCAGGCATACAGGCCTTGCAGGTACCAGCGGAATTCACCCGCCAAGGCCGCGCCGGGCGCGGGCCGCTCGCGGTACACCCAGACCAGCCCGGCCTGCGGGCTGTGGGCAATGAAGTAGTCGCGCAGCGCCGGGCCGCTGGCTTCCCACCAACCGGTTTCCACCCGGTACAGCCGCGCCAGGCGGCGCAGCGGGCCGCCGTACTGCGGCACATGCTGACGCACCTGTAGCGCCAGCGGCTCGGGCAGCAGCCAGGTGGGGTACAGCGCGTCGGCCAGCACAGCCGTGGCTGCTGCGGGCGGGCCGTCGCGTGGGGCAGGTGTGTCACGCGCGGCCACCCAGTGCTGCTGGCGCTCGGGCCGGTGGTCGGCCCGGGCCAGTGGCACCCGCACGTTGTGCGGGCCCAGCCGCGCGCTCAGACGCTCCACCAGCTCGTGCAGGCGCTCGCCGGGCTGGTTGTCTTCAGGCAGAAAGCTCTGGCTGCTGCCGCGCCAGGGCGCGCTGTCGATCAGGCGCAGGCGCAGGTGGTTGGCGGGCGCGGCCAGGCTCACGCGGGCCAGTTGCTCGGCCACCAGCCGGCGCAGGTGGGCCATGTCTTGTGCAGGCCGGGCGGTGCGCACCACTAGCTGCTGGTGGCTGGGCAGGGCCACGCCGTCCAGGCGTTTCAGGTCCAGCGCCCACTGCAGCTCCAGCGCCAGCGCGCCGCGGTCGCGGGCACGCAGCCAGGCCTGCAGGTGCGTCAGCAGGCGCTGCGCCGTCCACATCAGTTCGGGCGTGGTGGTGGCCAGCGCGGGCAGCTCAAGGTTCATGTCAAACACCTCGGGCAGGGCCAGCCAGCAGCACAGCTCGGGCCGCTGGCCCCAGGCCATGTCCAGTGCGTCCAGCAGGGGCGCGCCAAAGCGCCGGGCCACGCCGCCGCGCGGCAGCGCGCGCAACTGGCCCCAGTTGCGGCAGCCGGTGCGCTCCAGCGTGTCAAGCCAGGGCCGGGCGGCGGTGAGGGTGGCCAGTGGCAGGCCGTCGGGCAGGTGAGCCGGTTCGTCCAGCCCCAGGCAGCGCAGACGCAGCAGCGCAATTGCTATCAAATATGTAGTGGCTTGCGCATATTCCACGCGGGCTACAGCCTGTTTTGGCTTGAACAGGCGGCGCAGCAGGCGGTCGGCCCCGCCCCACAGCCGGTGCGAGCCCGACACTTCGAGCACCAGTGCCTCGTCCACCTGCGCCACGCGCGGGGTGAGCTGTAGCGCACGCCAGCCCCAGGCGGTGCGCTCGGCCTCAGGCGGCAGCAGTGCGATCCAGTGCATGGTGTTCATTCCGGCCCATGGCGGGCGGCACCGGCGGGCGGGCAGCGCCCGGCCGGGCCCGCGCGCTGCGGCGGGCGGCCAGCAGCGCGGCCAGCCGCGGCGGCTGGGCCGACAGCAGCACGGGGGCGTCCACCAGCGGGCCGCGCCGCTTGAGGATGCGCACCTGCAGCGCGTCGCTACCCTCCAGCAGCAGGCGCAGCCGCGCGGGCGACGACTCGTGCTGCGCGGCTGGCGTGCGGAACACAAACAGCAGCCGCTGGCGCCGTTGCGCCGCCAGGTGCAGGCGGCGCAATTGGTCGGCACGGGCCTGCGGCAGCCAGGCCAGCACGGCCGCCACCTCGGCGCAGCGCAGCGCCTGCTCGGTGGCCCACAGGCGCGCGGCGGGTGTGTCGGCCTGCACGCACAGCAGCCGCTCGGGCGGCAGGCCCTGCGCCGCCAGCGCCGGGCCAAACGGCACCCAGGGCGGGCTGATCAGCAGCACCGGCCCGGGCTGCTGGCGCACGGCCAGCGCCAGCGCCGGCAGCAGCAGCTGCCACACATGCTGGCCGGGCCGCGCCTGCAGCACCTCCACCAGCCCGTCCAGCGGCCAGCCGCCCCCGGGCAGCCAGGCGTTCAACGCCGCGTGCCCGGTGGGCAACACCGCCTCGCCCGCGGCGAGTTCGTCCACCCGCCAGACATGGGGCAAGGCAGCAGCAGAAGGCACAACAGGCAGGCAGGCGGGGGACATGGGCAGGCTTCAAAATACTGTCTGTTTGTACAGTATTATTGGGCGCAATGAAAGCCCTTGGAGGGTGTTGCCGGGTCATTCAGCGCAACACCCCGCTGCGGCATGGGCGACCGCTCAGGTTTGCATCCTGAGCGGGCAAACGCCCGGTCACAACCGCATGCCTGCCTTTGCCTAGCCGAGCAGTGCGGACTTCAGCTTCGTATCTGCCGGGCGTTCGCCAAGCCAGATGCGCATCATCGCGCCGATTAAATCCGGCTTGGCAAACACCTGGACCGACGGGGCTTTTTTACCCTGCTGGCGCACGGTGATGGTGGTGCCCGCAGTCGCGCTCCAGTCGATTTGAAAACTGTCGCCTGATTTGAGCTTGCCTTGCTCCGCAATCAAGGTCCCGAGCCCCATGATTTCCGGCATCAGTTCGGCCAACGCGTGGTCGCTGGAATTGTCGACCAGGCCCTTGGACAAAAGATCGGCCATCTCGCGGCCCGTTACGTCGCGCAACATGGTCACCGTGAGCTGCTTCGCGCCCTTGTCAGCCATTACCGCAGCGGGGGTCGTGAGTTTGTTTTGCAGGTACAGCGCGGCGCTATACAGGTCGATGTTGGCCAGCTTGCGTACGCCTGCGCCATTGAGCACCAAAGTGCTGGTGCCGCTTTGTTTGTGCGCAGCGTAGCGCACACCCGCAACATTCAATGCCCACGCCGGTGTACTCAGCGCGCTTGCAGCCAGGGCCAGACACAGGGCGGTACCAGCAGCCACTGATTTTGAAAACAGGTTTTTCATACAAGTCCTTCAACAAGTCGGGCAACAACACCCAGGTACAAACGTATAAGTGCGCTGGCCGAAAAATTAGAGGACGACGTCTGCCCCTGTGATGTCAAAAATGCCCCGATGGCACAAGAGACGACATGACGCTGGTTTTCGTGCGCTTCGGGCGGCGCCGATTGGGCAAACGGCCCGGTTTTGCACCGTGATGGGGTGAAACGCCCGGCGACGGTGGATCTGGATGCCCGCCATGCACCAGCGCCGTAGAGAGATACCTCAGTTTCTGCGTCGCCTCTCAACAACGGTGCAGATCAGTACCCGCCGAAAATCTGCCATCACGGCGTTCAAGCCGTGGGAAAAGTCTCCAGGGAATCGGGCAAACTTCCAGTCACAACCACATGCACATCGCCACTGTCAAAACCTGGCTCGTCGTGCTGGTGACCCTGTTGGCCAGCCTGGCTGCGCACGGCACCGAACGCGAAATCGACGCCGCCCTGCGCAGCGCTGCGCAACGCCACGACACAGCTGCATTTCAGGCGCTGCTGGCACGCGGCGCCGACGTGAATGCGCGCGATGCGCAGCAGGACTCGGCCTTCCTGATCGCCGCACGCAACGGACACACTGCCCTGGTGCGTGCGGCATTGGCCGCTGGTGCCGACTTGAAGGCGCTCAACCGCTTTGGCAGCACGGCGCTCATGGGGCCCAGCTACCGCGGCCACGTGGACACTGTGCGCGTGCTGCTGGACACGGCAATTGACCTGCACCATGTCAATAATCTGGGCTGGACGGCGCTGCTGGAAGCGATTGTGCTGGGCACCGATGGCCCGGCGCACCGCCAGATCGTGCAGCTACTGATCGAACGCGGTGCCGACGTCAATGCGCGCGACCGCGCGGGCGTCTCTGCCCTGCAACACGCACAGCAGCGGGGCCAGCAGGAAGTGGCGGGCATGCTGCGCGCAGCAAGGGCGCGCTAACATCAGCCAATGGCGGCCACCCCAGTCCCTGACGAAAACGACCCAAGCCACTGGCGGGGCGACACGCCCATGCTCAACATCACCGACGACCGGCTGCGCCTGCGGGTGATGACGGTGCTGCAGTTCAGTTCCAGCGAGCCCGAGCGGCTGCGCGCCATCTGCAACTATGTGGCGGCCATTGCCTTCAACGTGCCGGCTTTCGCGCCCATGAAGTCGACCCGCCGCACGCTGGCGCGACGCCACGCGGTGGGCTGGTACAGCAAGGCGGCGCTGTTCCAGGCCATGCTGCGAACAGCGGGCTTTGCAGCGCGGGTGCGGATGATACGCATAGGCCCCGACATGTACCGGGGCCTGGCCAATGGCAGCCAAACCTTTGTGCTGCCGGTGGTGGAGGTGTGGACTGGCGGGCGCTGGGTAATCACCGACAACTATGTCTACGACCCGATCTACCTGGCCGTGGCACGCGAGGCAGTGCTGCGCCGCGGCTGGCGCAGCGGCTATGGTGTGCACCTGGACGGCCAGTCTGGCTGGGACGGTGTGAACGACGCGCTGATCATGATCGTGCCCGACCGCTCGGCCGGGCCTCTGCCCGCGCAGTACCTGGGCGTGTATGACGACCCGCTGAGCTACCAGCAGCAGGTGCGCCGCGCCGCGTGGTGGCGCTGGGCCTGGCTGCTGGCACGCAACCGCATCACCTCGATCCGCATGAACCGCCAAGTGCGCCAGTTGCGCAAAGAAGCCGGCGGTTGAAACGCCGCTTCTGCTGCCCGCTCAGTGCAGCTTGACGCCGGTTTTGCTCTGGGCGAATTCTTGCGTCACACCCGGAGCCAGCTCCACCACCTTCAGGCCGGCGGGCGTCACGTCAAACACGCCCAGGTCGGTGATGATGCGGTCCACCACGCCCACGCCCGTCAGCGGCAGCGTGCATTGGGGCAGGATCTTCAGGTCTTCGGTGCCGTCTTTCTTTTTGGCCACATGCTCCATCAGCACGATGACGCGCTTGACGCCGGCCACCAGGTCCATGGCGCCGCCCATGCCCTTGACCATCTTGCCCGGGATCATCCAGTTGGCCAGGTCGCCGTGCTCGCTGACCTGCATCGCGCCCAGGATGCTCAGGTTGATCTTGCCGCCACGAATCATGGCAAAGCTGTCGTGGCTGCCAAAGATGCTGCTGCCCTTGATGGTGGTCACGGTCTGCTTGCCGGCGTTGATGAGGTCAGCGTCCACCTCGTCCTCGGTCGGGAACGGGCCGATGCCCAGCATGCCGTTCTCGCTTTGCAGCCATACCTCTTTGGTAGAAGGCACATGGTTGGCCACCAGCGTCGGAATGCCGATGCCAAGGTTCACGTAAAAACCGTCTTCGAGTTCATGGGCCGCACGGGCGGCCATCTGGTCCTGGTTCCACGACATGGTCAGACTCCTGCTTTCTCTGTGATCGTGCGCTTCTCGATGCGCTTTTCGGGGGTGGCATTCAGCACAATGCGGTGCACATAGATGCCCGGCAGGTGCACCTGGTCAGGTGCCATGACGCCGGTCTCCACTATCTCTTCCACCTCTACCACGCAAATCTTTCCAGCCATGGCGGCGGCCGGATTGAAGTTGCGTGCGGTGTAGCGAAACTGCAGGTTGCCCGACTTGTCGGCGCGGTGCGCCTTGACCAGCGAGACCTCGGGCACCAGCGCGCGCTCCATCACATATTGCTCGCCATCAAAGTCGCGAATTTCCTTGCCTTCGGCGACCATCGTGCCCACACCGGTCTTGGTAAAAAACGCCGGGATGCCGGCTCCACCGGCGCGCAGCTTCTCGGCCAGGGTGCCCTGGGGGGTGAATTCCAGCTCCAGCTCGCCGGCCAGGTACTGGCGCTCAAACTCCTTGTTTTCGCCCACGTAGCTGGAGATCATCTTCTTGATCTGGCGCGACTCCAGCAGCTTGCCCAGGCCAAAGCCGTCCACCCCCGCGTTGTTGGAAATCACGGTGAGGTTTTTCACGGCGCTGTCACGCAGCGCGTCGATCAGCGCCTCGGGGATGCCGCACAAGCCAAAGCCGCCCACGGCCATGAGCTGGCCGTCACGCACGATGCCCTTGAGGGCCTGCGCGGCGGAGGGGTAAATTTTGTTCACAAGGTCTCCTTCAGGAAATGCAGTGCCGTACGATACTACCTACACAGTTACGTAGTTCTCCGTAAAGGAAAGCACCATGGATATTGACTACCGGCTTGCGTTCAACCAGGCACCGGTGGGGCTGTGCCTGTCACGCAACCGCGCCATTGTGGACTGCAACCAGCAGTTGTGCGAGATGTTCGGGGCCTCGCGCGAGCTGCTGGTGGGCCAGTCGTTCCAGGTGCTGTACCCCAGCGCCGACGAATACGAGCGCCTGGGCGCGCGCATGGCCCCGATTCTGAACGCCAGGGGCCACTACGCTGACGACCGCATCATGAAGCGCGCCAGCGGTGAGGTGTTCTGGTGCCATGTGACGGGCCGTGCGCTTAACCGCGCCGAGCCCCACGCGTCCGGCATCTGGGCTTTTGAAGATTTGAGCGCCCAGCGCCCGGTCAAGGCTGAGCTGACCGCCCGCGAACGCGAGGTAGCCGCACGCCTGCTGGACGGCCTGACCAGCAAGGAAATCGGCAAGGCGCTGGCCATCAGTCACCGCACGGTAGAAATTTACCGGGCCCGGCTGATGCGCAAGTACAAGGCCAACACCACGGGCGACCTGGTGCACAAGCTCATGGTGGGCAGCTAAGGTTCAGCCTGCCTTGGGGGCGTCAATTACTTCCGACGCCGTGCGAAACGCGTCCACCGCCGCCGGGAAGCCGCAATACACGCTGGCGTGCAGAAAGATCTCCTGCAATTCTTCAGGCGTCACGCCGTTGTTCAGCGCGCCGCGCACATGAATTTTCAGCTCGTGCATTTTTCCCAGCGCCACCAGCATGGACACGGTGACGATGCTGCGGGTCTTCAGGTCAATGCCGTCGCGCTGCCAGGTGTTGCCCCAGGCGTGGCGGGTCACCAGGTCTTGCAGCGGGCGAGTGAAGTCGGTGGCGCGGTTGATCGCGCCCTGCACGTAGTCGGCACCCAACACTGCGGTGCGCGTGGCAAGGCCTTTGTCGAAAACTGGATCGGTCATGGGCGAGCTTTCTGGTCAAAACCCGCAGCATAGCGGGCAGCTCAGCGGGCGGGCCGCCTGGCGGACTGCGATGGGTCTTGCCAGCAAGAGGCCCCGAGCAGGATCACGCGCATTTGCTGCACAAAATTCTCTGCCATTTCAGCCTCCAGAATCGGCTGGTCGGGCGGCAGGTCAAGAATTTCAGGTGCCACTGCAAGCATGGTGTTGACGATCAGCCCGCAAATCATCTGCAGCGCGGCGCTTGGCATGTCTTTGTATACCCCGAGCAAGCGAAAATCCTGCGCCATTTCGTGGGTGAAATGATTGACTTCATTGCGGATTGCCAGCCGCAATATCCGGCTGCCCCCGGCCCGCTCACTGGAAATGAACAGGAACAACAACCGGTTGTCTTTCACGTACTGGTGATAGACCTGCACTGAGCGGCGCAACGCCTCGCCTTGCGCCGGGCCCACCTGGCGTGCCTCACGCAGCAGGCGGCGCAAGCTGACGCCGACCTCTTCCACCAGGCCCAGGCCCAGTTCGTCGGTATTGCGGAAATGCCGGTAAAAGGCATTCGGCATGACACCGGCCTCACGGGCGATTTCGCGAATGCCCAGGCTGGTGAAACTGCGCCCCTCGCCCATCAGGGTGAGTGCCGCCTGCAGCAAGGTGCCACGGGTCAGGTCTTTGCGTTCGCTGCGGGACAACGCGTCCGGCCCTTTGCTGGCGGCTGTGGATTTCGGCATGGCACCTGCATCTGGTAGTGAAAGGCAGCGCAATTCTACGTTATTGGTGTACATACGTGCCAATAATTTGCTGAAGACTTTATTGATCTCTACCGCGTTATCACTGGTGATTTACGGTCTCATTTGGCATGTCTCTCTAAACAACAGGTCACAGGTTGATTTTAAGTGTACAACTGTACACAATACTTTCATTCGAGCACTCCACAGGACTTAAGCCATGAACACCATCGCCCCCGACACCGCCCGCCAAAGCGCTGCAACCCCTTGGGCACAACGCATCGCCGCGCCCGTGGTGGCCGTGCTGGAACACCCCTGGGTCGAATCCATCATTCGCCATGGCACGGTCGAAGACGTGCTTCGCAGCCTGCACCCGATGCTGTCGCTGACCGAAGTACGGGCGCGGGTGGTGCGCGTTGTACGGGAAACACCCGACACCCAAACCCTGGTGCTGCACCCCAACGCGCTTTGGCGAGGCGCGCAGGCCGGGCAGTTTGTCAGTGTCCAGCTGGAGATCGATGGCCGCCGGGTGACCCGCGTCTACAGCCTGTCGTCGCGGCCCGGTCCCCGGCGCATTGCGATCACGGTTCGACGCCAGCAAGGCGGCCTGGTCTCGCAGCATTTGCACGACCACATCAAGGTGGGCGATGTGCTGACCCTGAGTCAGGCGGCCGGTGAATTTGTCTTGCCCGACGGCGTGCTGCCGCCCAAGATGCTGCTGCTCAGTGCGGGCAGCGGCATCACGCCCATCATGGCCATGCTGCGCCAGCTCGCCATGCGCCGCCATGACGGCGATGTGGTGCTGCTGCATGTGTGCCGCTCGCCCGAAGACTTCATCTTCTCGGCCCAGGTCCAGGCCCTGCTGCACAGCCTGCCACGCCTGAAGCTCATCACCTGGTTCAGCCAGAGCAGCGGTCGCATGAGCCCCGGCGCACTGCAGGCGGCGGTGCCCGATCTGGCGCAGCGCGAGACCTGGGTCTGCGGGCCGTCCGGCTTGATGGACGCTGTTGCCCAACTATGGGCTGACGCCGACATTTCGGCCCGCCTGCACAGCGAGCGATTTTCGGCAGCCCCGCTGCGCTGTGCAAGCACGCCCGGTGCGCCAGTGGCAGTGGCATTCACCGCCAGCGGAAAAAGCTTCCAGACCAGCGGCGATGCGCCTTTGCTGGCGCAAGCCGAACGCGCCGGCTTGTCACCCAAACATGGTTGCCGCATTGGCATTTGCCGCTCGTGCCAATGCACCAAAACCAGCGGCACGGTGCAAAACCTGCAAACCGGTGCGGTCTCGTCGGCACCCAACGAACTGATCCGCCTGTGCATTTCGGTCGCCCGCACAGACCTGGCAATCGCCCTTTGACTTTCCCCTCAATTTATCTGGAGATCACCATGAGCTTTGCCAAACCAGTCAACCTGACGCGCGCCCAGATCGACACCTTTGAACACGAGATCAACCAGATCCGCGACAGCGTGATGAACAACCTGGGCCAAAGCGACGTAGACCATATCCGCAGCATGATCCGGATCTGCCGCGCCAGCGAAATTGGCGGACGGTCGCTGTTGCACTTCGGGCTGGGCCCGGTGAGTTGGGTGGCCGGTGTGCTGGCGCTGGCCAGCTCGAAAATTCTGGACAACATGGAGATTGGCCACAACGTGATGCATGGCCAGTACGACTGGACCGGCGACCCCGCACTGAACTCGCAAAAATTTGAATGGGACATCGCCTGCGACGGCGAACAGTGGCGTCACTCGCACAACTTCATGCACCACACCCACACCAACATTCTGGGCAAAGACCGCGACCTGGGCTACTCGCTTTTGCGCATGACCGATGCCCAGCGCTGGAAGCCGCGCCACTGGTTCCAGCCCCTGGCCAACCTGATGCTGGCCATGGGCTTCCAGTATGGTGTGGGCTCGCATGACCTGGAGATCGGGCGCTACACCCACGGAGCCATGCCCAAGGCCGAATTCAAAGCCCGCCTGAACCGGTTCCTGAGCAAGACGGGCAAGCAATGGTTCAAGGACTACCTGCTTTTCCCCGCACTGGCGCTGTGGAGCGCCCCGCGCGTGCTGGCAGGCAACTTTGCCGCCAACCTGATCCGCAACCTGTGGACCTACGTCATCATTTTTTGTGGCCACTTCACCGAAGGCGTGTCGATTTACCGCGAAGAAGACACCCGTAATGAAACCCGGGGCGACTGGTACATTCGCCAGCTCTCAGGGTCAAGCAACCTGGAAGGCGGACGCCTGTTTCACATCATGAGCGGCCATCTGAGCCATCAGATTGAGCACCACCTGTTCCCCGACATGCCTGCGCACCGCTACCCCGAGGTTGCCCCGCAAATTCAGGCGCTGTGCCAAAAGTATGGCCTGCACTACAACACAGGCAGCCTGTTCAAGCAGTACTGGACAGTGATGAAGCGCATCGTGACCTACACCTTCCCACCCCGGGCGTCGGCATCCGTGCCCCACTGAAGTACCATCAAAAGACTGCGAGCTTTTTTGCTTGCCGGCTACTGATTTACTTCTGGAGAACCCATGCCCCGCTACCCTGCCCCTGACATCACGGATCTGCCGGAAGACATCAAGGCCAAGGTGCTGGAGGTGCAGGACAAAGCCGGTTTTGTGCCCAATGTGTTCCTGGCCTTTGCCCGCCGCCCGGCTGAATGGCGCGCCTTCTTTGCGTACCACGACGCGCTGATGGCACCCGAAACCGTGGGCCGCACCAGCAACCTTAGCAAGGGCGACCGCGAGATGATTGTTACGGCAACCAGCGCGGCCAACAACTGCCTGTACTGCGTGGTGGCGCATGGTGCAATTCTGCGCATCTACGAAAAAAAGCCGCTGGTCGCAGACCAGGTGAGCGTGAACTACCGCAAGGCCGACATCACCCCGCGCCAGATGGCCATGCTCGACTTTGCGATGAAGGTTTGCCTGCACTCCGCCGACATTGGCGACGCCGACTTCGCGCCCCTGCATGCCCACGGTTTTGACGATGAAGACATCTGGGACATTGCAGCCATCACAGCGTTCTTTGGCCTGTCCAACCGCATGGCCAGCTTCAGCAACATGCTGCCCAACCCCGAGTTTTATCTGATGGGCCGGGTGCCCAAGCAAAAGTAAAACTCAGATAGTCGAGCCCTCGCGCCTGTCGCGTTTGGGAATCCCGATGGTTACGCGCCGAAGCCGTCGTCGGCGGCAATCACCGCGCCATTGATGAAGTGGCTTTGGTCACTGGCCAGCATCACCAGCAAGGCGTCCAGGTCCTGCGGCGCGCCGACACGCTTGCGCGGCAGCATCTGAACCAGCTTTTGCCCTTGTTCGGTTTGCCAGTGGTGGTGGTTGATCTCGGTGTCGATATAGCCGGGGCAAATGGCGTTGACGTTAATGCCAAAACGCCCCCACTCCAGCGCCATGGCCTTGGTCATCTGCACCACGGCGGCCTTGCTCATGCAGTACACACCGATCTGCGGCAGCACTTTCAGCCCGGCCATGCTGGCAATGTTGATGATGCGCCCGCCGGTAAAGGTGCCGGGTGCCGCGCCACGGGCGCGCGCCAGCATGCGCTTGCCAACTTCCTGCGCCACAAAGAACGCGCCCTTCACATTGGTATTGAAGATGAAGTCGTAGTCGGCCTCTTCAACGTCCTGAATACGCTGCGTGGTGCTGACGCCCGAGTTGTTGACCAGGATGTCAATGGAGCCGACCTCGGTCTCTGCGTGGGCCACTGCTGCCTTCACGCTTTGCAGGTCGGTCACGTCCAGGGCCAGCACATGGGCGTCGCCGCCTTCGGCTTCTATTTGCGCACGCAGGTCCTTGAGCTTTTCAACACGGCGGCTGGCCAGCACGACGGCGGCACCGGCGCGCGCCAGAGTCTTGGCAAACTGCGCGCCCAGGCCCCCTGATGCACCGGTGATGAAGGCCACCCGGCCCGAGAGGTCAATGCTGTAAGCCACGTCAGAGTCTCCAGTCTAATCAGATACGAACGGTCGTTCGATTGTGCGCTGCCGCCGCATAAAATGCAGTCCATCGAGCGACACGCGCTTGTTGCCCGCGGCAACGAAAATTCATTATCAATCAGCGAGACCTTCTCATGACCCACGAAGAAATACTGGCGCAGTTCGGCCCGCGCGAAGCGATGGACTACGACGTGGTGGTGGTAGGCGGCGGCCCCGGTGGCCTGGCCACCGCAATCCGCCTGAAGCAACTGGCCGCCGAAAAGGGCACAGACGTGTCGGTGGTGGTGCTGGAAAAGGGCTCGGAGCCGGGCGCGCATATTTTGTCGGGTGCCATCATGGACCCACGCGCGCTGACAGAGCTGTTCCCCGACTGGAAGGCACGCGGCGCACCGCTGAACCAGCCGGTGACCGACGACGCGATGATGTTTCTGGGCGAAAAGCTGGCGTTTCGCACGCCCAATTTCGTGTTGCCGCAATGCTTCCAGAATCACGGCAACTACATCGTCAGCCTGGGCAACGTCACCCGCTGGCTGGCGCAGCAGGCCGAGGCGCTCGGGGTTGAAATATTTCCTGGCTTCGCGGCCGCTGAAGTGCTGTACAACGCCGACGGCTCGGTCAAGGGTGTGGCCACCGGCAACATGGGTGTGGGCAAGGAAGGCGAGCCCACCGAGAACTTCCAGCTTGGCATGGAACTGCACGCCAAATACACCGTGTTCGCCGAAGGCGCACGCGGCCATCTGGGCAAGCAGCTGATCGCAAATTTCAAGCTCGACGCCGGGCGCGACCCGCAAACCTATGGCCTGGGCATCAAGGAGGTGTGGGAGATCGACCCCAAGCGCCATCAGCCCGGCTTTGTGATGCACACCGCCGGCTGGCCCATGGACAGCGCCACCTATGGCGGTGCCTTCCTGTACCACATGGAAGACAACAAGGTCACGCTGGGTTTCATTACCGGGCTCGACTACAGCAACCCGTACCTGAGCCCGTTCGAGGAATTTCAGCGCTGGAAAACGCACCCCAACATCCGCTGGTATCTGGAGGGCGACGAGGCGCGCGGCATCAAGCCCGGCAAGCGGCTGGGCTACGGCGCACGCGCCATCACGGCCGGGGGCTTGTTGTCGCTGCCCAAGACGGTGTTCCCGGGCGGTGCGCTGGTGGGCTGCGACGCGGGCTTTTTGAACGTCAGCCGCATCAAGGGCAGCCACGCCGCCATCAAGACCGGCATGCTGGCGGCTGAAGCGGCCTACGACGCGGTAGCGGCAGGCCGCCAGCACGACGAGCTGAGCGCCTACCCGCAAGCCTTCGAAAACAGCTGGCTGCACACCGAACTGAACAAGTCACGCAACTTCAAGGCCTGGTTCAAGAAGGGCCTGACCGTGGCCACCTTGATGAACGGTGTCGAGCAGTTCGTGCTGCGCGGCCATGTTCCCTGGACGCTGCGGCGCGACAAACCCGACCACCTGTCGCTCAAACCCGCCGCCGAATGCACGCCGATTGAATACCCCAAACCCGATGGCAAGCTCACCTTCGACCGGCTGAGTTCGGTGTTCATTTCCAACACCAATCACGAAGAAAACCAGCCTGCACACCTGACGCTCAAGGACGCGGCAGTGCCGGTGGGCCTCAACCTCAGCCGCTACGCCGGGCCCGAGGCCCGCTATTGCCCGGCTGGCGTCTATGAGTTCGTGAAGAACGCCGACAACACTGACCGGCTGCAAATCAACGCCCAGAACTGCGTGCACTGCAAGACCTGCGACATCAAGGACCCGAGCCAGAACATCGTCTGGGTCACGCCCGAAGGCGGCGGCGGGCCGAACTATGTAGGCATGTAGTTTGCCCGGCACCCGCTACCGGTGTCAGCCCCGGTAGCAGGCTGCTGCCATGTGCGCTATAACTCCCCCACACGGGAGGAATTGCGGGCATGGCCACTGCAACGCTGTATCGCTATCGCTGGTTGCTCATCCGGCTGCCCATCGGGCTGGCGACTTTGGCGCTGGCCTGGCTGTTGTGGGCCTGGCTGTACCCCATGCCAGCGTCGCAGCTCACCATCAGCGCCGGCCCGAGAGATGGTGCCTACCACCCGGTGGCAACCCAGTATGCCGCCGCGCTGGCGCGCCATGGCATTCAAACCGAGGTGCTGGAGTCCGAGGGTTCGGCCCAAAACCTGCAGCGGCTGAAGGCAAATCCGGCCCAGGCCGATGTTGCCCTGGTCCAGGGCGGTTTTGGCTGGTCTTCCCAGTCAACAGAAACCGCCGCCATCAGCGCGGTGCAGACCCTGGCCAACGTCGGCATCGAGGCGGTGTGGATCTTCAGCCGCCAGCGTGAACTGCATTCGCTGTTGCAGTTGCGCGGGCTGCGTGTGGCTGTCGGGCCCGAGGGCAGCGGCCACCGCGTGCTGGCCCAGCTACTGATCCGGCAACAGCGCATCAAGCCGGAAGAGCTGCGGCTGTCGCCGTTGACTGGCTTGCGGGCAGCGGAGGGCTTGGTCAAAGACGAAATTGACGCAATTGTCATGGTGGCGGCGGCTGACTCGCCAGCCATCGGCAAGCTGTTGCGCACGCCAGGTGTCTATCTGGCGGCACTGCACCGAACGGCCGCTATTGCCGAACGCAACCACTTTCTGGAGCCACGCCTGCTTGCGCAGGATGCGCTGGGACCAGGCCTGCCCGCGCGCGATGTCACGCTGCTGACCACCCACACCCATCTGGTGGTGCGCCATGACCTCAGCCCCGCGCTCAAGCGCATCATGACCATGGCGGCGATGCAGGTGCAGACTGGCGGCGGCCCGTTTCACCGTGCGGGTGATTTCCCTGCCCTGCGACGCAGCGACTTTCCTTCCGCCCCACAGGCGCGGGAAGTCATGGGCCACGGGTTGAACGCGCTGGAACGGTTGCTGCCGTTTTGGTGGGCGCAGGTCGTTGAGCGGCTGGTCATCGTCTGCGTTCCGCTGGCGGTACTGGCCTGGTGGTTGTCGCTGCTGATTCCGGCCTGGCTGCGCTGGAAGCTGGAGAGCCGTGTCACGCGCTGGTACGGCGAGCTCAAGTTCATTGAAAACGACCTGGCCAGTCGCAGCCTGAGCGACCTCGACATGAGTCGCCTGAACCAGCGGCTGGCGCGAATGGACTCCGCGATTTCCACCCTGCCATTGCCGCGCGAGCTGGCCCAGCGCTGGTACACCCTGCACCAGCATGTGGACTTTGTTCGCCATCGCATCTACAGCCTGAGGGGTCGATGAAGCTGCTGCTGCTGTACCGGCGACGCTGGTGGTTGCTGTACCTGCCGATCATGCTGGCACTGGTGCTCTCAAGTGCCTGGGCAGCCCTGGTCTGGAAGCCCTTGCCACCCCAGCGCCTGGTGATCGGTACCGGGCCGGCAGGCAGCAGCTACCTGCGGCTGGCGCAAATGTATGCAGCAAGGCTGGAACGAATGGGCTTGCAGGTGGAAATCGTCACTCACCCGCGCCCGCAGGATGCGCTGGACCGCCTGGCCCGCCCTGCAGAGATCATCGATATTGCTTTTGCCCAGGGGCTGTATGCCAACCAGGACCAGGCGGTGCAGGGGCTGGCGGCGATCGGGCACGAGATCGTCTGGGTGTTTGCTGCGCATGGTGTGCAAAGCATCGCGCAACTGCGCGGCCAGCGCATCGCCGTGGCGGCCCTCGGGTCGTCCAACCACCGGGCCGCAGAGCTGCTGCTGGCCCATGCGCGCGTCAAACCGCAAGAAGTGCAGTTCGAAGCGCTGGTGGGGGACGCCGCCGTGACTGCGTTGGCCGAGGGCCGGGTTGATGCAGTGATTCACGTGGCCTCTGGAGAGTCGTCCACCGCTGCCGCATTGGCGCGCATGGATGGCGTTCGTCTGGTACCGGTTGAACGGGCCGGCGCGCTGGCCGCGCGCGAGCCACGGCTGCGCCCGCTGGTAGTGCCCCAGGGTTCGATTGAGCTTCGCAGCGACATCCCGTCAGCAGACATGGCCGCCATGGCCACATTGACGCACCTGCTGGTACGCCCCGACCTGCACCCGGCGTTGCAACGCACCCTGCTGGACGTGGCCTACGAAGTGCATTCGCTCGGCGGCTTCCTGGAGGGTCAAGGCCAATACCCCACCGTGCGTGGCGGCGACTACCCGCTGTCGCCCGTGGCCCAGCAATACGCGCTGGGCATCCGACCCTGGATGGAAACCTTGCTGCCCTACGGCACTGCCCAGTGGGGCGAACTGGTGCTGTATGCGCTGGTGCCCCTGTCGCTGCTGGCCCTGCTGCTGCTGCGCCGGGTTCCAGTGTTCATTGAATGGCGCGTCAATGCCACGCTTCAGCATTTTTATGGCGAGCTGAAATTTCTGGAGGCCGACATGGTGAAGATTGCCACCGGTGACCCGATTGCCCTGCGCTGGGTCATCACGCGGCTGGACAAGCTGGAGAAGCAGGTTGCCGAAATGAACCTGCCCGACAGCTTTGCCGACCGCTGGTACACCCTGCGCGAGCACCTGACGGCGGCGCGCGAGCGGCTGCTTAAACTGCGATCACGTTGATCGAGTCCATGGTCCAGCCTCAAGTTGTATGACAACTTGAATCGGGTGTGGCAGAATCAGCGTTCCGCGATTTACCTAATAAATGGAGACAAAGACATGAAATTTTCAAAGCTTGTTCTTGCCTTGACGCTGTCGGCAGGATTCATTGCCAGCGCTGCGGCGCAAACCACCATGCGGATCAGTATTTCGGTCGCGCAGAACTCGCACCAGGGGGTGGGCATCGACACTTTTGCGCGCGAGGTGGAAAAGCGTACCAATGGCCGCTACAAGGTGCAGCCGTTTTATTCAGGCTCGCTGGGCGGTGAGCGCGAGTCCATCGAGGCTGTTCAGCTGGGAACTCAAGAACTGACGCTGACATCGACCGGACCGGTCCCCAACTTTGTGCCCGAAGCGCGCATTCTGGACATTCCGTTCCTGTTCCGCGACAAGGCCCATGCCCGGGCGGTTCTGGATGGCCCGATTGGCCAGGAAATGCTGACCAAATTCGAGTCCAAGGGCTTCAAGGCACTGGCGTGGGCCGAGAACGGCGTGCGCCACATGACGAACAGCAAACGTGCCGTCAACGCGCCCGACGACCTGAAAGGGCTGAAGATGCGCACCATGGAAAACCCGGTGCACATTGCGGCGTACAAAGGTCTTGGCATCGTGACCACGCCCATGGCATTCCCCGAAGTTTTCACCGCGCTGCAGCAAGGCACTGTGGATGGTCAGGAAAATCCGTTGTCGGTGATCATGGCAGCGAAGTTCGAACAGGTGCAAAAGCACCTCTCGCTGACTGGCCACGTTTATTCGCCGGCCATCTTCCTGATGAGCAAGCCAGCCTTTGACAAGCTCAGCGCCGCCGACAAACAGGCCTTTCTGGACGCCGCCAAGGAAGGCACCAAGGCCAACCGCGCCCGCGTCGACGAAGACGATGCGAAGGGCGTGGCCGAGCTGCGCAGCAAAGGCATGAACGTGGTCGAGAACGTGGACAAAAGCAGATTCGTTGCCACATTGGCCCCGGTGAACGCTGAATTTGAAAAGCAGTTCGGCAAGGCTGCCATCGACAAGATTCGCGAAGTCAAGTAATTGCTATAAATTTGATAGCGGGTCACGCCCGCAGCTTGCGGGCTGCGGGCTTTTTTGTCACTTGAATGCAAGCAAGGCTGGCCGATCCCATGAAACAGAAATTTTTGCGCTTTGAACATTGGGCCACTACGGCGGCGATGTTCACCGCCTGCGCCATGATGGCCCTGGCCGCCTTTCTGGGCGTGTTCCAGATCTTCATGCGCTTCGTGATGGAGCAGCCCGCCGAATGGACCGAAGTGCTCATCCGCTTCAGCCTGATCTGGATGGTGTTTCTGGGTATTCCAGCGGCTTTCCGACAAGGCGCAATGGTCAGCGTGGACGTGCTCTACCGCTGGAGCCCGCCAAAGATCAAGCGCGCGCTCGACTGGGTGGTCTGCATTGCCGCGCTGGTGCTGATTGCCGTCATCATCTGGTGGGGCTGGGACTACGCCAACCGGGGCAAAGTCCAGTCCATGATCGGGCTGGAGGGTGTTTCGATGTTCTGGGCCTACCTGGCCATGCCGGTCGGCGGCTTGTTCTGCGTGCTGGGCATCGTGGGCAACCTGCTGGACCCGCAGCGGCTTGAACTGGAGACAGCACAATGACCAGTGTCATGCTCATCACCATGGTGTTGTGCTTTGCACTCACCGTGTCTGTCGCCGTCTCGATTGGTCTGTCAGCCGTGCTGGGGATCCAGGTGGCCAATGCCAACATGCTGATCTCGGTCAAGGAGATGTTCAACTCCATCAACAAGTTTCCGCTGGCTGCCATTCCTTTCTTCATCCTGGCCGGCAACCTGATGGAAACCGGCGGCATATCGCGCCGCCTGGTGGAATTCGCCAAGTCGCTGGTTGGCGGCGTGCAGGGCGGCCTGCCCATGACCTGCGTGCTGACCTGCATGATCTTTGCTGCAGTGTCGGGCTCGTCAGTTGCCACCACCTTTGCGATTGGCGCCATTTTGATCCCGGCGCTCATCAAGCATGGCTACCCCACCGGCTATGCGGCTGCGCTGCAGGCCACCAGCGCAGAGCTAGGCGTGATCATTCCGCCCAGTATTCCAATGATTCTGTACGGCGTCAGCGCTGAAGTCTCCATTGGCGAGCTGTTCATTGCCGGCTTCGGCCCGGGCCTGCTCATCGGCCTGGCGCTGATGCTGTTCGTCCATATTTATTGCCGCATCAAGGGCTGGGGCAAGAACGACGGCGATGGCCGACTCGGCGTGGGCAAGGCCACCCTGCAAGCCAGTTGGGCCCTGCTGATGCCGGTCATCATCCTGGGCGGCATTTATGGCGGCGTGTTCACGCCGACAGAAGCCTCTGCCGCCGCCGTGCTGTACGCGCTGGTGGTGGGCGTGGTGATCTACCGCGAGATCAAGCTTAAAGACCTCTACCTGATCCTGCGCAAGTCGGTCATCAGCTCGGCGGTGATCATGTTCATCATTGCCAACGCGGGCCTGTTCGCCTTTTTGATCACCCGCGCGGGTGTGCCGGACGCGATTGGCCGCTGGCTCGAATTGGTGCTGCAAAGCCCGGCGCTGTTTTTGCTGGGCGTGAACGCTGCGCTGTTCATCATCGGCATGTTCATCGAAACCAGTGCGGCCATCATCGTGCTGGCACCGATCCTGGCCCCGGTGGCGATTCACTTTGGCATTGACCCGGTTCACTTTGGCCTGGTCATGGTGGTGAACCTGGCTCTGGGCATGATCACGCCGCCGTTCGGGGTGAACCTGTTTGCCGCCTGTACCGTGGCACGAATATCGCTGGACCGCATCATTCCGCACCTGATTCCGTTTGTGCTGGTGATCCTGGCCTGCCTGATGGTGATTACCTACGTTCCAGGTATTTCACTGACCTTGCGTGATCTGGTCTACGCCAAATGAGCCAGCGCCCCGCTGGCCTTCCTGGACAGCGCGGTAGAATCCAGACGGTCAGGAGAGCGCTTCCCTTGAGGAGGCCGCCGAAGGCGCAGGAACACTCCGAACGCTCAGGCAAAAAGGACTGACGAAGCACCCCGCAAGGGGTGTTTCCTTGCTGGAGAGAGGCCACCCCCGAGGTGGTCCACCGAAGGAGCAAATGCCGCATCGCCGGTGTGAATCTCTCAGGTAGAGCGGACAGCAGGGGCAGCCCATGGCGGGGTCTTGAACCAGGCCGCGCCATGGATTCAAGGTTTGCCCCGGAGAACACCGCATGCCCGCACCCGCCGAAACATTGCAGACCACCCCGCTGCATGCACTGCACCTTGAACTGGGCGCGCGGATGGTGGCGTTTGCCGGCTATTCAATGCCGGTGCAGTACCCCGCCGGTTTGATGGCCGAGCACCACCACACCCGTAGCGCCGCCGGTTTGTTTGACGTGTCGCACATGGGCCAGCTGCGACTGGCCGGCCCCGCCGCCGCCGCGGCGTTCGAGACCCTTATGCCGGTAGATGTGATCGGCCTGGCCGAAGGCAAGCAGCGCTACGGCCTGCTGCTGACGGACGAGGGCACGATCATCGACGACCTGATGTTCGTCAACCGCGGCGCGGACCTGTTCGTCATCGTCAACGGGGCCTGCAAGGTCGGCGACATTGCCCACATCCAGGAAAAAATCGGGGCGCACTGCGCCGTGCTGCCCATGCCCGACCAGGCCTTGCTGGCGCTGCAGGGGCCGCAGGCCGTCACCGCCCTGTCAAGGCTGCTCACGGGGCTGGACAAGCTGGTCTTCATGACTGGCGGCCACTACATCTGGGAAGGAGCCGACCTGTTCATCACGCGCAGCGGCTACACGGGTGAAGACGGTTTTGAAATCTCGATCCCGCCCACCCACGCCGAGCCTTTTGCCCGCGCCCTGCTGGCCCAGCCTGAGGTCAAGCCCATTGGCCTGGGTGCACGCAATTCGCTGCGGCTGGAAGCCGGCCTGTGCCTGTACGGCAACGACATCGACACCACCACCACACCGGTAGAAGCCGCCCTGAACTGGGCCCTGCAAAAGGTCCGGCGCACCGGTGGCGCGCGCGAAGGCGGCTTTCCTGGTGCCGACCGCGTGCTGGCCCAGCTGGCCGGCCAGGGTCTGGCGCGCAAGCGCGTGGGCCTGGTGGCGCTGGAACGCGTGCCCGTGCGCGACCACACCGAGCTGCACAACGCCGCAGGCCAGCGCATCGGCGAAGTCACCAGCGGCCTCCTGGGCCCCACCGTGGACAAGCCCGTGGCCATGGGCTACGTTGGCACCGAATATGCAGCCATCGGCACCCGCGTGAACGCTATCGTGCGCGGCAAGGCCGTGCCGATGGAAGTGGCTGCCATGCCTTTCACGCCCGCCCATTACTACCGCGGCAATTAATTGGAATCTGACCCCCATTAGGAGAACCTCATGAGCATCAAGTACACCGAAGATCACGAATGGCTGAAGGTTGAGGGCGACATTGCCGTCGTCGGCATCACGCACCATGCGCAGGACGCGCTGGGCGACGTGGTGTTTGTGGATCTGCCTGAAGTGGGCAAGACTTACACGCAAAAGGAAACCGCCGGTGTGGTGGAGTCCGTGAAGGCCGCGGCCGATGTGTACATGCCGGTCAGCGGCGAAGTGACCGAGGTGAACGAAGCGCTGCGCGTCGACCCGTCGCTGGCCAACACCGACCCGCTGAACGCGGGCTGGTTCTTCAAGGTCAGGCTGTCTGATGCGTCGCAACTGGCCGCGCTGATGGACGAGACCCGCTACACCGCCTTTTCCGCCAACGCCTGAAACCCCTCACCGTTCGGGCTGAGCATGTCGAAGCCCTTCGACATGCTCAGGGCGAACGGGCTCTTAAGCGAGAAACGATATGTTGATGTCTGCTGCCCGGCCGCTGGGCGAGCTGGAAAACGCCAGCGAATTCATCCCGCGCCATATCGGCGTATCCGCCGCTGATGAGGCGCACATGCTGTCGGTGATCGGCGAGGCGTCACGCCGCGCTTTGATCGACAGCATCGTGCCGCGCAGCATTGCCCGCAGCGCCGCCATGAAGCTGCCCGCCGTGGCGGGCGAAGCCGCCGCACTGGCCGAGCTCAAAGCCATGGCGAGCAAGAACAAGGTGCTCAAGAGCTTCATCGGCCAGGGCTACTACGGCACCCACACGCCCGGCGTGATCCTGCGCAACATTCTGGAGAACCCGGCCTGGTACACCGCCTACACGCCCTACCAGGCCGAGATTTCGCAGGGCCGCATGGAGGCGCTGGTCAACTTCCAGACCATGGTGTGCGACCTGACAGGCATGCCCATTGCCAACGCGTCCATGCTGGACGAAGCCACCTCCGCTGCCGAAGCCATGACGCTGGCCAAGCGCAGCGTCAAAAGCAAAAGCAACCGCTTCATTGTGGCCGGCGACTGCCACCCGCAAGTCATTGAGGTGGTGCAAACACGCGCCGCGCCGCTGGACATTGAAGTGGTGCTGGCCAATTCAGGCCCCGAATGGGACGCGCTGCTGAACGGCGACTACTTTGCCGTGCTGGCCGCCTACCCCACCACCAGCGGGCGCATTGACAATCTGCGCGCGGACGCGGACCGCATCCACGCCAGGCAGGCCGCGCTGATCGCCTGCGCCGACCTGCTGGCGCTGACGCTGCTGGAGCCGCCCGGTGAATGGGGTGCTGACATTGTGGTGGGCACCACGCAGCGCTTTGGCATGCCCATGGGCGCGGGCGGCCCGCACGCGGCCTACCTGGCCTGCCGTGATGAATTCAAGCGCTCCATGCCGGGCCGCCTGGTCGGCGTGAGCGTGGACGCGCATGGCAACCCGGCCTACCGGCTGGCGCTGCAAACCCGCGAGCAGCACATCCGCCGCGAAAAGGCCACGTCCAACATCTGCACCGCGCAGGTGCTGCCGGCCGTGGTGGCCAGCATGTACGCCGTGTACCACGGCCCGCACGGCCTGAAGCGCATTGCGCAGCGCGTGGCCAGCTACACGGCCGTGCTGGCGCGCGGCCTGACCGCTTTGGGCCATGCGCCCGAACAGGACAGCGCGTTTGACACCTTGTCGCTGCACACCGGCGCCGCCACGCAGGGCTTCATGGACCGCGCAGTGTCACTGGGTGCCAATCTGCGCCGCTACTTTGGTGAATACATCACCGTGTCGCTGGACGAAACCACCACGCGCGCCGACGTGGAACTGCTGTGGAAGGTGTTTGCCAAAGACGGGCAGGCCCTGCCCTCGTTCGCCGAGTTTGAAAAGGGCATCGAGCCCATGATCCCTGTGGAGCTGCGCCGCACCAGCGCGTACCTCACGCACCCGGTGTTCAACACGCACCACTCCGAGACCGGCATGCTGCGCTACATCCGGGCCTTGAGCGACAAGGATCTGGCGCTGGACCGCAGCATGATCCCGCTGGGCAGCTGCACCATGAAGCTCAACGCCACCAGCGAGATGATCCCCATCACCTGGCCCGAATTTGCCAACGTGCACCCGTTTGCCCCCGCCAACCAGCTGCAGGGCTATGCAGAACTGGACGCACAGCTACGTGAATGGCTATGCCAGGCCACGGGCTATGCCGGCATCAGCCTGCAGCCCAACGCCGGGTCGCAAGGCGAATATGCCGGGCTGCTGGTCATCAAGGCCTGGCACGCAAGCCGGGGCCAGGGCAATCGCAACATCTGCCTGATCCCGTCGTCCGCCCACGGCACCAACCCGGCCAGCGCGCAGATGGTGGGCATGCAGGTGGTGGTGACGAAGTGCGACGACAACGGCAACGTGGACATGGCCGACCTGCAGGCCCAGTGCGAAAAGCACAGCGCCAACCTGGCGGCGGTGATGATCACCTACCCCAGCACCCACGGCGTTTTCGAAACCCAGGTCAAGGAACTCTGCGCGCTGGTGCACCAGCATGGTGGGCGGGTCTACGTAGACGGCGCCAACATGAACGCCCTGGTGGGCGTGGCCGCGCCGGGTGAATTTGGCGGCGACGTGAGCCACCTGAACCTGCACAAGACCTTCTGCATCCCGCACGGCGGCGGTGGCCCGGGCGTGGGCCCGGTGTGCGTGGTGGCAGACCTGGTGCCGTTTTTGCCCGGGCATGCCACAGGCGGTATCCCGGTCAACGGCGTCGGCGCTGTATCAGCAGCGCCTTTGGGCAACGCGGCCGTGCTGCCCATCAGCTGGATGTACTGCCGCATGATGGGTGCCGAGGGCCTTCAGCAGGCCACCGAGGTCGCGATCCTGAGCGCCAACTACATCAGCGCGCGCCTGGCCGACCATTACCCCACGCTGTACGCCAGCCAGAACGGCCATGTGGCGCACGAGTGCATCCTGGACCTGCGCCCGCTGAAAGAAACCAGCGGCGTCAGCGCCGAAGACGTGGCCAAGCGGCTGATCGACTACGGCTTTCATGCGCCAACGCTGAGCTTCCCGGTGGCGGGCACGTTGATGGTGGAGCCGACCGAGAGCGAAACACTGGCCGAGATTGACCGCTTCATTGACGCGATGATCGCCATCCGCGACGAAATCCGCCGCGTGGAAAAAGGCGAATGGCCGCAGGACGACAACCCGCTCAAGCATGCACCGCACACGGCGCAGGCCCTGATGGCCGACGATTGGGCGCACGCCTATTCGCGCCAGGTGGCGGCGGCCACACTGTCGGCCAGACAACACGCCAAATACTGGGCACCGGTGGGCCGGCTGGACAACGTCTACGGTGACCGCAACCTGTTCTGTAGCTGCGTGCCGGTGAGCGACTACGCCTGAGCGGCATGGTCAGGCCGTCTCGGCGGCGATCTGGCGAATGGCCCGTTCAAACACCTCGACCGGCTGGCCGCCCGACACCAGGTGCTTGTTGTTGAAGATAACGGCTGGCACCGAGTTGATGCCCGCGCTCAGGTAGTACTGCTCCTGCGCACGCACCTCGGCCGCAAACTCGTCGCTGGCCAGAATCTCCCGCGCGCGGGCAGCGTCCAGTCCGACCCGCTCAGCGGCTGCCACCAGCACATCGGTAGCGCTGGGGTTCTCGCCACGGCCGTGCAAGGCTTCTAGCAAAGCCCGTTTCAGCGCATGCTGTTGGGCCGCGTCTTGCAGGCCGGCCCAATGCAGCAGGCGATGGGCATCAAAGGTGTTCCAGACCCGGCCCCGCCCCTCGGGCCGGAACGTGAAGCCGACGTCGGCACCGCGCTGGCGGATGGTCTCGCGGATTTGCGTCTGCTGCTCAGGCGTGGAGCCGTACTTTTGCGTCAGATGCTCGCCCACGTCCTGCCCTTGCGGGCCCATCTGCGGGTTCAACTCGAACGGCTGAAAGTGCAGCTGCGCCTGCACCTCGCCCTTGACGCGGTCCAGCGCCTGCTCCAGCGCACTCAGGCCGATCGCGCACCAGGGGCAGGCGATGTCGGAGACGAAATCGATTTTGAGAGTCTTGGTCATAAATCCAGCGCAAAGCCGTTTAAAAGCCCGCCAGCGCCGCAATCGCCAGCGCATAGCCCTGTACCCCGAACCCGGCCATCACGGCCCTGGCCGCGGGTGAAATGAAACTGTGGTGGCGAAAGGCCTCGCGCGCATGCACGTTGCTGATGTGCAGCTCGATCAGTGTCACGCCCGCGCCCTTGATGGCGTCGTGCAGCGCCACACTGGTGTGGGTATAGGCACCGGCGTTCAGGATCACACCCGCCACCTGGCCCGCCGCCTGGGCACGGCCGGCTTCCTGAATCCAGTCAACCAGCACGCCCTCGTGGTTGGTCTGGCGAAAGTCCAGCGCCAGGCCATGCGCAGCGCAGGCGGCGGCGCAAAGTTTTTCAACGTCGGCCAGCGTCTGCGAGCCATAAACAGTCGGCTCACGGGTGCCCAGCAGATTCAGGTTGGGGCCATTCAGGACAACAGCGGTTTTCATAGTGATTTCAGGAAGTCGTGCACAAGGTTAGCAAACTCCAGCGGCTGCTCCACCGCGCTCATGCGCCCGGTTGCCAGGGTGCGCAGGTCAGCGCCGGAGATGCTGCGGCACAGGGACTCGGCGGTGCGCACGGAAATGGCGTCATCGTAGTCACCGGCGATCACCAGCGTAGGGCAGGCAATGAGCGGATTGGTGGCACCGTAGTCCACTTCCATCATGGCCTCGCAGCACGCGGCATAGACCTTGGGGTCCAGCGCCAGCAGGCTGGCCCGAAGCTTGGCGGCCCTGGCCGCACCGGACGCACTGGCCAGATACGTCGGGGAAAACCAAAGTGGCGTGGCTTCGTCAGCGACCGCCTGCATGCCCTGCTCCAGCGCAAGCTGGATGCGCGTTTTGAGCCGTGTCTGAATCGCCTCGTCAAGGTAGCTGGCGGCATTGGCCATCACGATGCTCTTGATCAGGTGCGGATAACGCACTGCAAGCTGTTGCCCCACCATGCCGCCCAGCACCAGGCCGACAAAGGTCACCGGGCCCGTGCTGTTTGCCTCAATCAACGCGGCCGCATCATCGGCCAGGATTTCCATCGAATAGGGGCCAGGCAAACCGGCCGAGCCTGCATGGCCGCGGTGGTCGTAACGCAGCACGGTGTAGCGGGTTCGCAGCAGGCTGGCGACCTCATCCCACTGGTGCAAGTCGCAGCCCAAAGCGTGGCTCAGCACCAGCATCGGCCCCTTGCCCTCCTGGACGAAATTTAGCTGCCCCATGAATTCTTTCCCCTGCCTTGTGTCGCCTGTGTTCGCATTGTGCAGCCAGAAACCAGCACTTTGCTACCGTTTGCAACCGGCGCAACGCCCCAGCACATCACAATGGCCTGCCCTGCCCCATGAAAACACGCCATTTTTTCCAGCTGATTGCACTGTCTGCCATGTGGGGCGCTTCGTTTCCGCTGATCCGGATCGCCAGCCCGGCCTTCGGGCCGTTTGGTCTGGCCGGTATCCGCTGCCTGTTGGCCGCCTTGGTGCTGGGCATCTTGATGCGCGCCCTGCGCCAGCGCTGGCCCGCCGCCGGGGCCTGGCCGCGGCTGGGCGCACTGGCGTTGCTGACGGTGGTAGCGCCTTTCGTGTTGTTTAGCTGGGCCGGGTTGATCATTCCGGCAGGCTACTCGGCCGTGCTCAACGCCACGGCCCCGCTGTTTGGCGTGCTGGGCGCAGCCGCCATGGGAGAAGAAAAGCTGACCCTGCGGCGGCTGGTGGGGTGCGCGGTGGGCTTTACCGGCGTGGCCCTGCTGGTGCAGCTGGGCCCGGTCGCCGTAACAACGCCGGTGCTGCTGGCGGCGTTGGCCTGCACAGCGGCTGCCGCCAGCTATGGCACAGGTGCCGTATTGATGAAGCGCGCCAGCCTGGCGCACCAGCCGTTGCCGGCGTCTGCGGCAGTGCATGTGGCGGCGACACTGGTCCTGCTGCTGCCGCTGGGTGCGTCAACCCCCACCATGGTGCCCAGCCCAGGTGCCTGGGTTGCAGTGGCCACACTGGGCTGCGTCACTTCGGGCTTCATGTACTGGGTCAGCATGCGGCTGATGCGTGAAATTCCGGCCAGCGCCGCCACCTCTTCGGCCTTCATGATTCCGCTGTTCGGCGTGACCTGGGGTGGCTTGTTTCTGGAAGAACCGGTCACGGCAGGCATGCTGCCAGGTTGCCTGCTGGTGTTGGCAGCCACCGCGCTGATTACTGGCTTCAACCCGTTTCGGGCACCGCCGCAGACACGTTGACGCAGCATTTTCGCAACACAGTCGCTTCCAATTTGATAGCGGCTTACGTAGAATCCGCGCGGGCTACAGCCAGATTTAGCCAAATCCTGATGCGCGCACCCATTCCAAGCTACTACGACATCCTGCAAGTGCCCCCCGATGCACCGGCAACCGAAATCCGCGCGGCCTATCGCCGCATGGCGCAGCGCTACCACCCGGACAAGTCGCCCGGCAACCGGTTCGCGTCGCGCGTGATGGCCAATCTGAACAAGGCTTACGAGGTGCTGTCGGACCCGTCCCAGCGCCAACTACATGACCAATGGATCGAGCGCAAGCAGGCCAATGCGCAGGCGCGCCCCCGCCTGAGCCGCCCAGCCCCCTTGCCCACGCTGCACAGCCGCACCACGCGCTGGCCCTGGTACCTGTTGTTCGTCACCATCAGTTTTGCGGTGCTGGCGGTCGGCACCGTGGTCTACAAGACCGAACTCGCCAGCAAGCTCGGCACGTCGCGCAGCGCGCGTTGAGATCGCGCCGCTCAGGCCTCGGCAGTCCCGGTGTCATTGCCGCCAAGGCCCAAGTCAGCCCGCGCCGCACGGGCCATCGCCTGGTAGCGGCCACGAAAGCCGTCCAGCGCCTCCACCTCAAGCTCTTCCAGGTCCAGCAAGGCGTTGTGCGCACCCTGGGTGGCGCGGATCAGTTCATCCAGCTTGATCTGGATGGCTTCGGTGTCGCGGTTCTGGGTGTTCTGGATCAGGAACACCATGAGGAAGGTGATGATGGTGGTGGCGGTGTTCACCACCAGTTGCCAGGTATTGCTGAACCCAAACAACGGGCCAGTCAGCAGCCAGGTCAGAATCGTTGCCACCGCGAAAGTAAAAACCCGTGGGCGGCCACAAAAATGCGCTGTTGCCTTGGCAAAGCGCGAGTACCAGGAGGCGTTGTTCGACAGACCCATGGCCAGACTCCCCGCGCCGACAAAGGCCAGCGCATGGCGGCCCATGCTACGCCTGCTGGTGCCTTCTAAAGAAAAGAAGCCTGAATGGCGGGCAACGGCGCGTCCACGTCGGCGTTCTGGGCACGGTTGCGCAACGCGTGCTCCATCACCACCAATGCCAGCATGGCCTCGGCTATCGGTGTTGCGCGAATGCCCACGCAGGGGTCGTGGCGGCCCTTGGTGATGACTTCAGTGGCCTCGCCCTTCATGTTGATGGTCTGGCGCGGGCTGATGATCGAGCTGGTCGGCTTGATGGCAATGGCAACGTCAAGGTCTTGCCCGGTGCTAATGCCGCCCAGCACTCCGCCGGCGTTGTTGGTCTTGAAGCCTTGGGGCGAGAGTGAGTCGCCATGGGTGGTGCCACGTTGGGTAACGCTGCCAAAACCAGCCCCGATTTCCACACCCTTGACGGCGTTAATGCCCATCATGGCCCAGGCGATGTCGGCGTCGAGCTTGTCAAACAGTGGCTCGCCCAGGCCCACCGGCATGTTGCTGGCCGTCACCCGCACACGCGCGCCGCAGGAGTCGCCGGCCTTGCGCAAGCTGTCCATATAGGCCTCAAGCTGGCTCACATCAGCCATGGGCGCAAAAAACGGGTTGTGCGGCACATGCTCCCAGCTCTCGAACGGAATCACGACGTCCCCGATCTGCGCCATGCAACCCCTGAAGGTGGTGCCGTACTTTTGCTTCAGCCATTTCTTGGCCACCGCGCCTGCGGCCACCATGGGTGCCGTGAGGCGGGCTGACGAGCGGCCACCCCCACGCGGGTCGCGCAAACCGTACTTCTGGATGTAGCTGTAGTCGGCATGGCCAGGCCGGAAGGTCTGGGCGATTTCGCTGTAGTCCTTGCTGCGCTGGTCGGTGTTGCGGATCAGCAGGCAAATCGGTGTGCCGGTGGTCTGGCCTTCATAAACGCCCGACAAAATCTCGACCTTGTCTTCTTCCTGGCGCTGGGTCACATGGCGGCTGGTGCCGGGGCGGCGGCGGTCCAGGTCGCCCTGAATGTCGGCCTCGGCAAGCGCCATGCCGGGCGGGCAGCCATCAATCACGCAGCCAATCGCCGGGCCGTGGGATTCACCGAAATTGGTGACTGCGAAAAGGGTGCCAAAGGTGTTGCCGCTCATGGGGCGCGATTATCCCAGACCGGTGCACCGGCGCGGGAACGCTTCATGCTTATGCTGCGATGCAACAACCCCTTTGCCGGAGGAAAACCATGCTGGACCGCACCCAAACCAAGTTCTCACACGTCAAACCCGCCGACACGCAATATCAGCCAGGGGGCCTGCGCGATTTCTTCCTCTACCGGGACCTGGGCGTCGCCGCAGCGACCAATGGCAAAGTCATCGCGCACCTGGTGAAGGCCAATATGGCACCGGAAACGGGCACCGGATGGCACCGCCATGAGGCAGAGTTCCAGATCGTGATCATGGTCAAGGGCTGGGCAAAGTTCATGTACGAGGACCAGGAAACCCTGGTCGAGGCGGGCGACGTGGTGCACCAGCGGCCCGGCATCCGCCATTACCTGTTCGACTATTCGCCCGATATGGAGTACCTGGAGATCGTCTCTCCAGCCGACTTCACGACGGTCGATGTAGCGCCGGTCTGCGCCATCCCCGCGCCCACTCCCTGGTAGTAAGCGTCAAAACTCCGCATCGAGCTCGTCAATCTCGTCGGGCTCTTTCTTCGCGGCCGCAACCCACTCCTTCATGGCGGGCAACTCCATGATGCGCTTGCAGTAGGCCACGCAGGTTTTGTCCAGCGGCACGTCGTAAGTGAGAAAGCGTGTCACCACCGGGGCGTACATGGCGTCGGCAATGGTCGGGGCCTTGCCGAACAGGTAAGGCCCGCCATAGCTGCGCAGGCATTCCTGCCAGATCGCGAACACACGGTCTATGTCGGCTTGCGCCCGCGACCAGACCTTGAAGTTGGGAAAGTGCGCCTTGAGGTTCATCGGCAGCGCACCGCGAAGCGAGGAAAAGCCCGAATGCATCTCGCCGCTGATGGCCCGGCAATGCGCCCGGGCCTTGGCGTCGGCAGGCAGCAGGCCCGCCTTGGGCTTGATTTCATGCAGGTACTCACCAATCGCCAGTGTGTCCCAGACCTTGATGCCGTTGTGCTGCAACGAGGGCACCAGCATGGACGGCGCCAGCAGCAGCATCTCGGCCTTCATGGCCGGGTCATCCGGCGGGATCACTTTTTCGGTGAAGTCCAGGCCCGCGAATTTGGCCATCAGCCAGCCGCGTAAAGCCCAGGCACCGTAGTTCTTGCTGCTGATCGTAAGGATGGCTTTTGCCATGGCATCTCCTGTTTGCCATGGGCTTTGAGCAAGTTGCGGGCCACCGGGGCAAGATATTGGTGCATTGGCTGGCCCGCAACTTGCCTGCAACCCGGGAACCGGGCCAAAAGCCCACCCCATCAGGACGCGCATGTTGTACCAGGCCTATCAATCCCAGTCAGACCTGATGTCCCCGTTGCGGCTGCTGGCCCAGCACAGCAGCGCCTTGCTCTGGTTGAGCCAGACCGAGGGCTCGCTGCTGCGCAAGTGGTCTGCCGCGTCGGAGGTGTTTTCACGCATGCGCCTGACCCACAGTCGCCCCGCTTACGGCATCCAGTCGGTGAAAGTAGGAGAACAGGACTACCCCGTCGTGGAAGAAAAAACCCTGGCCCTGCCGTTTGGCACCTTGCTGCACTTTCGCAAGGTCGGCGTCAGTGGCCAGCCGCCCGTGCTGCTGGTAGCGCCCCTGTCGGGCCACTTTGCCACGCTGCTGCGCGAAACCGCGCGCACCCTGCTGCAAGACCATGATGTGTACATCACCGACTGGCACAACGCCCGTGACGTGAGCCTGCGCCATGGCGGTTTCAGCCTGGACGATTACATCGACTACATGATGCAAAGCATGGCCGCCATCGGCCCCGGTGTGAACGTGGTGGCGGTGTGCCAGCCCTGCGTGGCGGCATTGGCCGCCACCGCGCTGATGGCCGAGGACGACCACCCCGCCACGCCGCGCAGCCTGACGCTGATGGCCGGGCCTGTGGACTGCCGCGTCAACCCCACGGGCGTGAACACGCTGGCCACCAGCAAGCCGATTGAATGGTTCGCGCAGAACCTGATCAGCCATGTGCCACTGCCGCATGCGGGCTACATGCGCCGGGTCTACCCCGGCTTTGTGCAGCTCAGCGCGTTTTTATCGATGAACCTGGAGCGCCACAAGCAGCAGTTTCGCAACCTGTACCAGCACCTGGTGCAGGGCGAAGAAGCCCACGCCGACGTGATCCGCGTGTTCTATGACGAATACCTGGCGGTGAACGACCTGCCCGCCGAGTTCTACCTGGAAACCGTGGAAAAGGTGTTTCAAACCTACGACCTGGCGCGCGGCGCGCTGATCTACCGCGGCCGCTTGGTCAACTGCGCGGCGATCCGTCGCACCGCGCTGCTCACGGTAGAAGGCGAGCGTGACGACATTTGTGCGGTGGGCCAGACCGTGGCCGCGCAAGACCTGTGCCCCAACATCCGGCCCTACCTGAAAACCCACCATATTCAGGTGGGCGTGGGCCACTACGGGGTGTTCAGCGGCCGCAAATGGAACCAGCAAATTTACCCGCGGGTGCGGGAAGTGATTCACGCCAGCATGGGGTGAACCTCAGGCCTTGGGCGCTTCTTCTTCCTCGCCCGGCCAGTCGCGAATGTAGGCCTTGAGCATCTTGTTCTCAAAGTTCTGGCTGTCCACTACAGCCTTGGCCACGTCGTAGAAGCTGATCACGCCCATCAGCATGCGTTTGTCCATCACCGGCATGTAGCGGGCATGGCGGTCCAGCATCATGCGGCGCACTTCGTCGAGTTCGGTCTCGCTGGTGCAGGTCAGCGGATGGTCGTCCATTGCCGTGCGCACCAGGGTGGTACCCACCGCCCCGCCGTTTTTGACGACGCAGGCAATAACCTCGCGAAACGTCAGCATGCCGATCAGGTCGCCGTGCTCCATGACCACCAGCGAGCCGATGTCTTTCTCGCTCATGATGGCCAGCGCATTGGCAAGGGGTTCGTCGGGGGTGGCGGTGTACAGGGTGTTGCCCTTGACCCGCAGAATGTCGCTGACTTTCATGGCTTTCTCCTCTGGTACCGGCGTGACTGGCCCTGAAACGAATATAGCCCACAATGCCGGGCTGTTCTACAACAGAGTTACCCGGAGACGACATGCCTGGATACGCTGACCCTGGCTTTGACACCCTGGCCCTGCACGCCGGTGCCGCGCCAGACCCCACCACCGGTGCCCGCGCCACCCCGATTCACCTGACCACCTCGTTCGTGTTCGAGTCCAGCGACCATGCCGCCGCGCTGTTCAACCTGGAGCGCGCCGGCCATGTGTACAGCCGCATCAGCAACCCCACCAACGCGGTGCTGGAACAACGCGTGGCGGCGCTGGAAGGCGGCATTGGTGCGATTGCTACCGCCAGCGGCCAGGCCGCGCTGCACCTGGCGGTGGCCACGCTCATGGGCGCGGGCTCGCACATCGTGGCCAGCACCGCGCTGTATGGCGGCAGCCAGAACCTTCTGCACTACACCCTGCGCCGCTTTGGCATTGACACCACTTTTGTGAAGCCCGGCGACATCGACGGCTGGCGTGCCGCCATCCGCCCCAACACCAAGCTGCTGTTTGGCGAAACGGTGGGCAACCCAGGGCTGGACGTGCTGGACATTCCCACCATCTCGGCCATTGCGCATGAGGCCGGTGTGCCGCTGCTGGTAGACGCAACCCTTACTTCCCCTTACCTGCAGCAACCGCTGGCGCTGGGCGCTGACCTGGTGTATCACTCGGCCACCAAGTTTTTGAGTGGCCACGGCACGGTGATTGGCGGCATTGTGGTGGACGGCGGCAGCTTTGACTGGGACGGCCCCAAGGCAGCGGGCCGCTTTACCGAACTGACCCAGCCCTATGACGGCTTTCACAACATGGTGTTCACCGAAGAGTCCACCATCGGTGCGTTTTTGCTGCGCGCGCGGCGCGAGGGCCTGCGCGACTTTGGTGCCTGCATGAGCCCGCACACCGCCTGGCTGATTTTGCAGGGCATTGAAACCCTGCCACTGCGCATGGCGCGCCACATGAGCAACACCTGCCGCGTGGTGGAGTTTCTGGCCAGCCAGCCGTTTGTGGCGCGGGTCGGTCACCCCATGCTGCAAAGCCACCCCAGCCATGCGCTGGCGCAAAAGCTGTTGCCCAAAGGCGCGGGCAGCGTGTTCAGCTTTGATATCAAGGGCAACCGCGAGCAGGGCAAAAAACTGATTGAAACGCTCAAGGTCTTCAGCCACCTGGCCAACGTGGGCGACTGCCGTTCGTTGGTGATCCACCCGGCCAGCACCACCCACTTTCGCATGAGCGACGAGGCACTGGTGAATGCCGGCATCAGCCAGGGCACCATCCGCCTGTCGATCGGCCTGGAAGACCCGGACGATTTGATCGACGACCTCAAGCGCGCCCTCAAGGCCGCCGAGAAAGCGGGGGCCTGACCATGTATCTGTCCGTCAACGGCACCAACACCTACTGCTACACCGGCGGCAAGTCTTTTGACGCCACCAAACCCACCGTGGTCTTCATCCACGGCGTGGTCAACGACCACAGCGTATGGGTCCTGCAAAGCCGCTACCTGGCCAACCACGGCTGGAACGTGCTGGCGGTAGACCTGCCCGGCCACTGCCGCAGCGAAGGCGAAGCCCCCTCATCGGTGGAGGAAGCAGCCGCCTTCGTCACCGCGCTGCTGGACGCAGCGGGCGTTGAAAAGGCTGCGCTGGTCGGCCACAGCTGGGGCTCGCTGATTGCGCTGGAAGCAGCTTCACGGCTGCAAGACCGTGTGAGCCACCTGGTGCTGGTGGGCACGGCCTTCCCGATGAAGGTGTCGCAAATGCTGCTGGATGCCTCGCTCAACGAGCCCGAAAAGGCACTACAGATGATCAATGTGTTCAGCCGCAGCACGCTGGCCGTCCCGCCGTCCACGCTGGGGCCCGGCACCTGGATTTTTGGCGCGAGCCTGGCGCTGGGCCGGCGCGTGCTGCGCAGCAACCCCAAGGTCAATGTGTTTCATCGCGGCTTCAAAGCCTGCGACAGCTATGCGAACGGCGAAAACGCTATCGCGCAGGTCACAGCCCCCGTGCTGTTTGTGCTGGGTGCGCAGGACCAAATGACCATGGCCAAAGCAGCCCAGCCCCTGATTGACAAGGCAAAGGCGACGGGCAAGAGCTTCAAAGTGGCCAGCCTGCCTGTGGGCCACCACCAGATGACCGAGACACCCGAGGCCACGCTGTTTGCCATCCGGGACTTTCTGGCCACCTGATTTGCTACATTTTTCATAGTGGGTCACACAACACCCATGCGGGCTACAGCCGTTTTTGCCTGATATCTGGCCCTGCCGTGTATAACCTGCCCATGGTCATCACCCCTGCACTGTCGCCCGAGCGGGCTGAAGAAATTGCCGCAAGCTTTGACCTGCGCGCCCTGCCCCCTGACTTTTACGCCAACCCCTATCCGGTGTATGCGCATTTGCGTGAAACCGAGCCGGTGCGGCGCATGCCTGACGGCAGCTACTTTCTGACCCGCTACGCCGACCTGGTGGCGGTGTACCGGGACGCGCAAACCTTCAGCTCCGACAAGAAAATTGAGTTTGCGCCGAAGTACGGCGACTCACCGCTGCTGGAGCACCACACCACCAGCCTGGTGTTCAACGACCCGCCGCTGCACACCCGGGTGCGCAAGCTCATCATGGGCGCGCTGACGCGCCGCGCCATTGCCGACATGGAGCCCGGCCTGGTGACGCTGGTGGACAGCCTGCTGGACAAGATCGAGGCCCAGGGCGGGGGCGACTTGATCGAAGACTTTGCCTGCGCCATTCCGGTAGAGATCATCGGCAACCTGCTGGGCGTGCCGCATGCTGACCGCGGCCCACTGCGCGAATGGTCGCTGGCCATTCTGGGGGCGCTGGAGCCCCGGATCACGCCCGACCAGCAGGCCGCCGGCAACCGCAGCGTGACCGAGATGCTGGCCTACCTTCGCGAGCTGGTGCGCGAGCGCCGCGCCACCCCCGGGGACCCGGAGCATGACGTGCTGACACGGCTGATCCAGGGTGACGGTACAGGCGAGCAGCTCAGCGAAACCGAGCTGCTGCAAAACTGCATCTTCATCCTCAATGCGGGCCATGAAACCACCACCAACCTGATCGGCAACGCCCTGGTGGCCTTGCAGGAATGGCCCGCCGCCAAATCTGAGTTGCTACAAAAAACGCAGTGGCTCGCGCAGGACTCAAACGGGCTGGAGACTGTTTTAACCTTGGCAATAGACGAAATTTTGCGGTTTGAATCGTCCAACCAGCTCGGCAACCGGCGCGCGCTCAAGGCCTGCGAAATTGGTGGCGTACCGCTTGACGCCGGGGCGCTGGTCACGCTGTGCATTGGTGCGGCCAACCGCGACCCGGCGCAGTTTGCAAACCCCGAAGTGCTGGACTTGTCCAGAGACAACAACCGCCATCTGGCGTTCGGCTTCGGCATCCACCAGTGCGCGGGCCTGAGCCTGGCGCGGCTCGAAGGCCGGGTTGCGATTGGCCGCTTTTTGCAGCGCTTTGCGCGCTACCAATTGACGCAGCGCCCCACCCGCGGCGGTCGCGCCCGGTTCAGGGGCTTCTTGCATGCGCCCTTCTCGGTGGCCTAAACTGCAAAAAAACTGGAGACCCCCCATGGACGCCACCGCCACCGCCACCGACCCGCGCAGCTTCAAGACATTTGCCGAGTTCTACCCGTTCTATTTGAACGAACATAGCAACCGCACCTGCCGACGGCTGCACTTTGTGGGTTCTTCGCTGGGCCTGGTGTGCCTGGCCACGATGCTCACCACTGGCAACCCGCTATGGCTGCTGGCAGGCCTGCTGTGCGGTTACGCCTTTGCCTGGATCGGCCACTTTGGCTTTGAGAAGAACAAGCCCGCCAGCTTCAAGCGCCCGTTCTACAGTTTCATGGGCGACTGGGTCATGTACAAGGACATCTGGACGGGCCGCATCCCGTTCTGAGCGCCTGCGTTATTTCGGCCCCAGCCCGAATTCCCGGGCCAGCGCGCGGTAGCGCGCCATGTGCTCAACAATCAGCCCCTCCAATGCCGCACCGGTTGCGGGTGCCGCCGTCAGTCCGGCTTGCGCCAGCGCGGCGGTGTAGCGCGGATGGGCCTGCGCCTGGGTGAAGGCATCGACCCACTGGCGGTAGGCGGCGTCGGCCACCTGCGGACCCACATACACGCCACGCAAGATGGGCCAGCGGATGTCAAAGCCCTGCTCTTTCGCTGTGGGCACGCCGGCCCAGCTGCCACCCAGGCGCCGCTCGGCCAGCACCGCCAGCACCCGCACCGGCATGCCCTTGTCCATCTGCCGGGCCACCTCGGCCGCATCGCCCGCCAGCACTTGCACATGGCCGCCCGCCAGCGCGCCCAGTGCCTCGCCACCGCCTTCAAACGCCACAAAGCGCATGGTCTTGTGGCTGACACCGGCCGCGCGCGCCAGCAGCGCGGCTTTCATCCAGTCCTGGCTGCCGATGGTGCCACCCGCACCAAACACCACGGCGTTGGGGTTGCGCTTGAGCGCCGCCACCAGGTCGCCCAGCGTGGTGTAGGGCGCGTCGCGCCGCACGGCGATCACGCCGTGGTCCAGCCCCAAAGCGGCCACCCAGCGCACGTCACGCTCACTGTAGGGGCCAAAGCGGCCCTGCGCCAGGTTCAGCAATGAACCCGCCGAGAACGCAACAATGGTTTTGGCGTCGGCCGGCTGCTGGCGCACCACGGTGTTGAAGGCCATGGCGCCAATGCCGCCGGGCAGATAGGTGGTGGGCAATGCCACACCGGGCGCTGTTGCCTGCAGCGCGGTGCGGGCCAGCTCGCAGGTCAGGTCAAAGCCGCCGCCCGGTTTGGCCGGGGCCACGCAGCGCGCACCTTCGGGCAATGCAGGCAATGCCGCATGCGCCAGGGCCGCGCTGCAGGCCAGCAGGACAACGCAGCGTTTCATGGGTGCGGCCACCACAACACCGCCCTCAGGCCGGGGCCGTCGTCGCGTGGCTGCACGCGCAGCCGCCCGCCGTGGCGTGCCATGACCGACTGGGCAATCGCCAGCCCCAGCCCGCTGCCGCTGCTGCCCCGGCCCTTGGCAAAGCGCTGGCTCAGGCGCGGCAACAGTGCTGCGTCCACGCCCGGGCCGTCGTCCAGCACGGCCAGGCTGCAGCCCAGCGCATCAGACGCCACCTGCACCGTTACCACGCCCTGCGCGCGGCCATGGTGAATGGCGTTGTGCAGCAGGTTGGCCAGCGCCTGGGCCAGCAGCGCGCGGTCGCCGCCGGTGCGTGCGCCTTCGGCCGCTGCGTCCACGCCCAGGTCAATGCCGCGGGCCCGTGCTTGCGGCAGCAGCGCCAGCGCCGTTTCGCGCGCCAGTTCGGCCGCGTCAAACGCCTCCGTCTGTACTGCCGCCGCATCGCTGCGCGCCAGCGCCAGTAGCTGGTTGGTGGCGCGCACGGTGTTGTCCAGCGCCACAGACAGGGCTTGCAGCGCCTGGCGGGCGCGCACGGTGTCGGGCTCGCGCAAGGCGTAGTCCACCTGCGCGCGCAGCGTGGCCAGCGGCGTGCGCAGCTGGTGCGATGCGTCGTCAATGAAGCGGCGCCGCTCGGTCATCAGCGCATCGGTGCGGGCCAGCTGCTGATTGACGGCGTCTACCAGCGGTGCAATGTCGCGCGGCAGGCCAGCGGCCTCCAGCGGGCGCAAATCATCGGGCGCGCGCTGCGCCGTCAGGCGAGCCAGGCGCGATACCGGCCGCAGCGCCACCCACAGTGCCAGCGCCACGCTGGCCAGCATCACGGCCAGCAAGGCCGCGTCGCGCAACGCGGCGCGGCGCACAAAGCGGCTGGTGAACTGCGTGCGCGAGGCGGTGCTCTCGGCCACCTGGATCATTACCTCCTGCGCCGCGCCCACAGGGCGGTCCAGCGGACGCACATAGGCACCCACGCGCACCGACTCGCCAAAGTAGCGCGCGTCGTAAAACACCGGCTCGCCCAGGCGCGGCGGATGTGGCGGGCGCGGCAGGTCGGGGTGGCCGATTTCCACCAGACCGTCAGCCGTGGCCACGCGAAAGTAAACCTCACCCGTCGCCGTGAGCTGAAAAAATTCAAACAACCGGTAGGGCAGCTCGACCGCCAGCCCGCCCGTTGCGGTCGACACGTTCAGGTCCAGCGCCTTGATGGCGCCCAGCAAAGACCGGTCGTAGGCCGCATTGGCCGAGCCCACGGCGTCGGCATGGGTGGCCCACAGGCTCAAGCCGGCGATGCCCAGCATGGCCGGCAGCAGCAGCGCCAGCAGCTTGGCGCGCAGGCTGGCCCCGGCGCTAAGCCTGCGGATGCGGTTCCAGGACATAGCCCAGCCCCCTGTAAGTGTGGATGCGCACACCGCTGCCGTCCAGGCGGCGCCGCAGGCGGTGCAGCAACACGTCCACCGCGCTGCTTTGCACATCCTGCTCATCGCTGAACACGCGGTCCATCAGTTGCTGGCGCGACACCGGCTCGCCGCTCTTTTGCACCAGCACGCGCAGCGCCGCCTGTTCGCGCGGCGACAGCGACAGCACTTCGTCGCCCAGCGTGAAGCGCCGCGTCACCGTGTCAAACTGCAGCGGCCCGCAGGCCAGGCGCGGATGCTCGCTGCCGCGAGCGCGGCGGATCAACGCGATCAGGCGCGCCTCCAGCTCGGCCAGCGCGAACGGCTTGGCCAGGAAGTCGTCCGCGCCTTCGTTAAGCGTGCTCACACGTTCGGCCAGTGAATCGCGTGCGGTCAGAATCAACACCGGCAGGCGCTGGTCACGCACGCGGATGCGCTTGAGAACTTCGTGCCCGCCTCGCCCGGGCAGGCCCAGGTCGAGCACCAGCGCATCGAAGTCTCCGCCGTCCAGCGCCCGCTCCACCAGGCGGCCGTCGTCCAGCCAGTCCACCCGAAAGCCAGCCTGCTCCAGCGCCCGGGCCAGCCATTCGCCCAGGTCGCGTTCGTCTTCAGCCAGCAGGATGCGCATGGGCCGGATTGTGCCCGCCATGGTGGCCGGCCACTGAAAGGCAACTGATAGGTCGGCGCTGGCAGCATGGTGCTTGTTCGCATCAACTACTGAAAGAGACAAGCCCATGACATTCAACCTGCCCCGCCGCAGCCTGCTGCTGGCCGCCGCCGGCGGCGCCGCCGCCACCTTCGCCCCGGCCCTGCGCGCCCAGGCCTGGCCGAGCCGGCCTGTGCGCTTCGTGGTGCCGTTTGCGCCCGGCGGCAGCTCCGAGATCATTGCCCGCGCCACGGCGAGCGAGCTGACCAAGCTGCTGGGCCAGAACGTGTTTGTGGACAACAAGCCTGGTGCATCGGGCAACATCGCCATGTCCGAGGTGGCGCGCGCCGACGACCAGCACACGGTGGTGCTCAGCCACATCGGCACGATGGCGGTCAACCCGTTCATCTACAGCCGCCTTCAGTACGACGCAGACAAGGACTTTCGCCCCGTGTCTTTGCTGGCCAAGGTGCCAAGCCTGTACCTGGTGCACCCCGACCTGCCGGTCAAGAACCTGCGCGAGTTCATTGCGCTGGCTAAAAAGAGCCCCGGGCGCCTGAACTACGGCAGCGCCGGCAACGGCAGCGCTGGCCATCTGGCCATGGAATACCTGAAGGCCGCGAGCGAGACCTTCATCACCCACGTGCCCTACCGCGGCACCGGCCCGCAGTTGACCGACCTGCTGGGGGGCCGGCTGGACGCGGCGTCGGTGGGTGCCGCCGCCGTGCTGCAGTTCATCAAAACCGGCAAGCTGCGCTGCATTGCCACCGGCACACTGCAGCGCATCCCGCAGTTGCCCGACGTGCCTACCGTGGCCGAGCAGGGCTACCCCAACTTCGAGATGACGCAGTGGTACGGCATGCACGCACCCTCTTCAGTGCCAGCCGCAGCGGTGGAAAAGCTGGCCGCGGGCTGCGCTGCCGCCATCAGGGCACCGGCCACGGTGGAACGCCTGGGCCTGGACGCAGCCATTCCCGTGGGCAGTACCGCAGCGGAGTTTGCAAGGTTCATTGCCACCGAACGCACCCGCTGGAAGGCCGTCATCACCCGGGCGGGCATCAAGGCCGACTGAGTCGGCCGGGCCGGCAAGATCGCTTTCTGAGTTGCTACAATTTTTGTAGCGCCTCGCGAAGCTTTGTTGCGGGCTGCAGGCCTTTTTCCCATATAAATTGGGTGCCTGCGTCGGGTGCCAGCAAGAGCCGCTGGCCCAACACGCTCAGCCGGGCTTCGTCGGGGTTGACCAGCAGCACCAGCCGGCCGTCGTCCAGCCGCCCGACCCAGTCCAGCCCCTGCAGCGAGGCGGTCACGGCCTCCAGCTCCAGCGGGTCGGTGTGCAGGCTGCGCGCCAACTGCATCGGCTTCAAGCCCTGGGTGCCGGCGCTGCGTGCGGCCTCCAGTGCCGCCAGCAGGTCCAGCGCCAACTGAAACTGCCAGCCGGGCCGGCCACCTCGGCGCGCCACCGCCCCCAGCAAGCTGGGCAGGTAAGCCGTCACCACCGCACCGAACAGAACTACCAGCCACACCACATAGATCCACAACAGCAAAATCGGCACCGACGCAAACGCGCCGTAGATGGCCGAGAAGCTCGGCACCGCCTTGAGATAAACCGCCAGGCCCGACTTGGCCAGCTCCAGCCCAACCGCCACAAAAACACCGCCCGCCAGGGCGTGCTGCCACTTCACATCGGTGTTGGGAACGTAGCGGTACAGCGCCGCCACGCCCAGGGACATCAGCGCAAACTCCACCGCGTCCAGCAACAAGCCCAGCGTGCCGGGCATGGCCCCCACCAGCCCGCGTGAGGCCGACACCGCGTATGAAGTCATGGCAATGCTGGCGGCCAGCAACAGCGGCCCCAGCGTCAGCACGGCCCAGTAGATCAGCACCCGCTGCGCCAGCGGTCGGGCCCGGCGCACCCGCCAGATGGCGTTGAGGGTGCGGTCAATCGTCAAGATCAGGGAAATGGCGGTGAGCATCAGAAAGCCCACACCCAGCAACCCCAGGCGGCTGGCCTTGCTGGCGAACTGCGTCAGGTAGCCCATGACCTGCTTGGCAATCGGATCGGGAATAAGGCTGGACGCCAGCCATTGCTGCAAGCTGCCCTGAAGCTTGCTGAACATCGGGAACGCGGTAAAGATCGCCAGGATCACGGTGAACAGCGGCACCAGCGCGATGATGGTGGTGAAGGTCAGGCTGCTTGCCGTGTTGCCCAGCCGGTCTTCACGAAAGCGCTCGGCCAGCGTGCGGCCCGTGGCGCGCCAGGGAAAGGTTTTCAGGGTACCCAGCAAGGCGTCAAGCGTCATGGCCGCTATCATGCCAGCCAAATGTCTGCCCTCCTCTCCTCTGATAACCAACACGTCACCCTGACCCGCCGCCTGGCTGTGGGCAGCCTGCTTGGCCTGATTGTGCTGGGCCTGCTGTGGGAGCTGTGGCTGGCCCCGGTGCGCCCCGGCGGCTCGTGGCTGGCGCTCAAGGTGCTGCCGCTGTGCCTGCCGCTGGCCGGGCTTTTGAAGAACCGGATGTACACCTACCGCTGGGTCAGTCTGCTGGTGTGGCTGTACTTCACCGAGGGCGTGGTGCGCGCCTACAGCGACCGCGCGCCCAGTTCTTACCTGGCCATGCTGGAGGTGGTTCTATGCCTCACGCTGTTTGCCGCCTGCGCCCTGCATGTGCGCCTGCGCTTGAAGAATGCACCCCATGACACTGCTTGAGCAATTGCGCGGCGTCGTGGGCACCGCGCAGGTGCTCACGCACGACGACCCGGCCACCGACCTGAGCCCCTGGGAGCAAGACTGGCGCAAACGCGTGCGCGGCAAGGCACTGGCTGTTGTGCGCCCTGGCAGCACGGCCGAGGTGGCCGCCGTGGTCAACGCGGTGGCCGCAGCCCGCGCACGCGGCCAGGCGGTCAGCATCGTGCCGCAAGGCGGCAACACCGGCCTGGTGGTGGGCGGCGTGCCAGACGCTTCAGGCACCCAGGTGCTGCTGTCGCTACAGCGCATGAACCGGGTGCGCGCTATTGACCCGGCCAACCTCACCCTGACGGTGGAGGCCGGCTGCGTGCTGCAAAGTGTGCAGCAGGCCGCTGATGACGCAGGGTTTTTGTTCCCGCTGAGTCTGGGCGCGGAAGGCAGTTGCACCATCGGCGGTAACCTGGGCACCAATGCCGGCGGCACCCAGGTGCTGCGCTACGGCAACGCGCGCGAGCTGTGCCTGGGGCTGGAGGTCGTCACCGCGCAGGGGGAGGTATGGAGCGGCCTGAGCGGCCTGCGCAAGGACAACACCGGCTACGACCTGCGCGACCTGTTCATCGGCGCTGAAGGCACGCTGGGCATCATCACCGCCGCCACGCTCAAGCTCTACCCGCGCCCGGCGGCGCAGCTCACCGCCTGGGCCGCCGTGCCGTCCATGGCGCACGCGGTAACCCTGCTGGGCATGGCTCACCAACACCTGGGTGCAGCGCTCACTGGCTTTGAGGTGATGGGCCAGTTTGCGCTGAGCCTGGTGAACAAGCACTACCCGCAGATGCGCGTGCCGCTGTATCAGGACACGCCCTATTGCGTGCTGCTGGAAACCTCAGACAGCGAGAGCGAAGAACACGCCCGTGGCCGCTTCGAGTCATTGCTGGAAGCCGCCATGGACAACGCCTGTGTGAGCGACGCGGTGATCGCCGAAAACCTGGCACAGGCCCACGCGTTGTGGCATATCCGCGAGAGCATTACGCTGGCGCAGGTGGAAGAAGGCCTGAACATCAAGCACGACATTTCCATCCCGGTGTCCAGCATCCCGAAGTTCTGTGAAGTGACCGACGCGCTGCTGCAGCGGGCAGTGCCGGGCGTGCGGCTGGTGAACTTTGGCCATCTGGGCGACGGCAACCTGCACTACAACGTGCAGGCCCCCGCCACCGGGCCGTACGCCAACAACACCCAAGGTTTTTTGCGCGACTGGGAAGACAAACTCAACACTTTGGTTTACGACTCGGTCAAGCAGTTCGACGGTTCGATCTCTGCCGAGCACGGCGTGGGCCAGCTCAAGGCCGACAAGCTGCCCGGCTACAAGTCGCCCGTGGCCCTGCAAATGATGCGCGTCATCAAGCAGGCGCTGGACCCGCAGAACATCATGAACCCGGGGCGGGTGCTACAAGATTGATAGTGGGTAGACCAATCTGTATGCGGGCTACAGCCTGATTCAAACGAAATTGATATGCAAAACCCGGTTCATTTGTATGTCGACGCCCAGTACGCAAGCCCATGGGCGATGTCGGCATTTGTCGCCCTGCATGAAAAAGGCATCCCTTTTGAAATGACCGCGCTGGACTTGTCGGTGGGGCAACACCTGGTGCCGGCGCACGCGCCGATGTCGCTGACGCAACGCATTCCAGCGCTGGCGCATGGTGACTTCCGACTGGCCGAGTCGTCGGCAATCACAGAGTACATCGACGACACCTGGCGAGGAACTCCCTTGTACCCCGTTGAGCCAAAGCGCAAGGCACTGGCGCGGCAATGGCAGGCCTGGCTGCGTAGCGATCTTCTGCCGCTGCGCCAGGAACGCCCGACCGAGGTACTGTTCTACGGCGCGCGCAAGCCTGAGCTCTCTGCTGTTGGCCGCCGCGCGCGCGACAAACTGGTTTCTGCTGCACAAGCCGCGTTAGGGGATGGATCAGACAATCTGTTTGGTGCCTGGTCCATCGCCGATGTGGACTTGGCCGTCATGCTCAACCGGCTGGTCATGCACGGGGACGATATGCCCGAAGTGCTCGTTCACTATGCCCATCACCAGTGGTCGCGCCCCTCAGTCGCCACGTGGTGCGAGCTGGTTCGGCCGCCGCTGTAGGCTCTGACGCTCGCAAACTGGCCTGCGGCTGGCCGTGGGCTTCACAAGGCTTCAGGCAAGCAACCGCTTCGCCAGCCGCGCCAGCCGCTCCCGATAAGCCCCCGCCTCAAAGCCGCGCCTGGCAAACCCGCTGTCGGCGCCCGCCTGCGCCACGCGCAGGGACACCGCTTCCAGCAGGCGCGGGTCCAACAGCGTGGGCAGCAGTTTGTTGCGGCCAAAGGCGGTGTCACTGCGGGCCAGCTCGGCCAGCGCCAGCACGGCCGCCTTTTTCATGGCTTCATTGATCTGCGGCGCGCCCACGTCCAGCGCGGCGCGAAACAGGTAGGGGAAGCACAGCGCGTTGTTGACCTGGTTGGGGTAGTCAGACCGCCCGGTGGCGGTAATGGCGTCGGGTGCCACCGCCATGACCAGTTCGGGGCGGATCTCCGGCTCGGGGTTGGCCAGGCCAAACACCACCGGCCGCGCTGCCATGCTTTTGACCATGGCCTGGCTCACCGCACCGGGCCCCGACAGGCCCAGCACCACGTCTGCGCCCACCAATGCATCGGCCAGCGTGCGGGCCGCAGTGTCGCGGGCCCAGGCGGCCTTTTCGCCATCGTCCCCCTTGGCGGCGCGGCCGCTGTAAATGACGCCTTTGGAGTCGCACACCAGCGCATTGGTTTTGTTCAGCCCCAGGCTGACCAGAAGCTCCAGGCAAGCGATGGCCGCAGCACCCGCACCGTTGCACACCAGCTTCACGTCTTCCAGGTTCTTGCCTTGCAGGTGCAACGCGTTCATCAGGCCAGCCGCCACCACGATTGCCGTGCCGTGCTGGTCGTCGTGAAACACGGGAATGGGCAGGCGTGCGCGCAGGGCGCGCTCAATCTCAAAACACTCGGGTGCCTTGATGTCTTCCAGGTTGATGCCGCCAAATGTGGGGTGCAGGCTGGCGATGATCTCAATGAGCTTCTTCGGGTCGGTCTCGTCGATCTCGATGTCAAACGCATCAATCCCGGCAAAGCGCTTGAACAAAACCGACTTGCCCTCCATCACCGGCTTGCCGGCCACCGCGCCGATGTTGCCCAGGCCCAGCACTGCCGTGCCGTTGGTAATGACCGCCACCAGATTGCCCTTGGCGGTGTATTCATAGGCCAGCGCCGGGTCACGGGCAATCTCCAGACAGGGCACGGCCACACCGGGTGAGTAGGCCAGAGACAGGTCGTCCATCGAATCCACCCGCTTGGTGAGTGCAATGCCGATCTTGCCGCCGATGTCGTCGGGGTTTTGCGGCCGGTGGTAGGCCAGCGCGGCGGCGTGCAGGGTGGTGCCATCGTCAGGCACCTGAAACTGCTCTTGCTGCGCTTGCTCTGTGGTTGCCGCGAATTGGGCACCGGGGGCATTGGTCTGGTTCATCGGTGCTCACTTTGTCATTGTTCTGGGCCGGAGGACGATTGTGCTGCTGGCGGCGTCCAGTAGGGCTGCGGGTTTCCACATGCCAGGGGCAATTCACTTTTGCCGGGGAGGGTCGCAATGGGTTTCTAGACGATAGATGCGCATAGAATATGCGCAAACCCTATGGAGCCGTGTCATGCTGAACTTCGACAATGCCCAGAAGAAAGCCACCAATCTGTCGATCAATGCCAAAGTGCTCGACGCCGCGCGCGAGATGGGCATGAATATCTCGCAAACCGTGGAAACCTTGCTGGCCGAAGAGGTGAAGCGGCGTTACTGGCAGCAGTGGAATGAAGAGAACCGCGAAGCCATTGACGAGTACAACGTGCGCGTCAACCGCGAAGGCCTGCCGCTGGCCAAGTACCGCAGCTTCTGACCATGGCCCGTTTCGATGTCTACGCGCACCCGGATGCCGCTGCGCGCAAAAACACGCCTTACTTGCTGGACGTACAGAACAACTTCATTGACCGGCTGGACACGCGCGTGGTCATTCCGCTGCGGCCTGCATCGCTGTACCGTCTGAAGCTGCGGGACCTGAACCCCGTGTTCGACATCGAGGGCAGGCAAATGGTGCTGGACGCGGCTGCGCTGGCCGCGTTCCCGGCCCGCGAATTGGTCAAACACATCACCAATCTTGAAAGCCAGCGCGGTGAGATCATTGCCGCCATGGAATGCCTCTTTGGAGCCTATTGAATGAGTAACCGCCCCGTCCGCTCCCAATACGAAGACTTCATGCGCCACGTGTACACCACGGGCGCGCCCAAGACCGATCGCACCGGCACCGGCACGCGCAGCGTGTTTGGCCACCAGATGCGGTTTGACTTGAACGAGGGCTTCCCGCTGGTCACCACCAAGAAAGTGCACCTGAAGTCCATCATCCAGGAACTGCTGTGGTTCCTGACCGGCTCGTCCAACAACAACTGGCTCAAGGAACGCGGCGTCAGCATCTGGGACGAATGGGCCAAAGCAGACGGCGACCTGGGCCCGGTGTACGGCGTGCAGTGGCGCAGCTGGCCCACGCCAGATGGTGGCCACATTGACCAGATTGCAGAAGTCATCAAAACGCTGAAAACCAACCCCGACAGCCGCCGCATCATCGTCAGTGCCTGGAACGTGGCCGAGCTGAACAAGATGGCGCTGATGCCCTGCCACGCGTTCTTCCAGTTCTATGTCGCGCCGTCACAAGTGGCGGGCGAGCCGGCCAAACTGAGCTGCCAGCTCTACCAGCGCAGCGCCGACATTTTTCTGGGCGTGCCGTTCAACATTGCCAGCTATGCCCTGCTCACCCACATGGTGGCGCAACAATGCAACCTGGCCGTGGGCGACTTCATCTGGACCGGTGGCGACTGCCATATCTACAGCAACCACCACGAGCAGGTGCAGTTGCAGCTCAGCCGTGCACCGTTCCCCTACCCCACACTGAACATCAAACGCCAGCCCGATTCGATCTTCGACTACCAGTACGAAGACTTCGAGGTGCTGGACTACCAGTGCCACGGAGCCATCAAGGCACCGGTGGCGGTGTGAGCATGCAGATCAACCTGATCTGGGCGCAGGCACGCAACGGCGTCATTGGCAAAGACAACGCCATCCCCTGGCGATTGGCGCAAGACTTGGCGCGCCTCAAGGCTCTTACGCTGGGCCATCCGGTGATCATGGGCCGCAAGACCTGGGACTCGCTGCCGCCAAAGTTCCGGCCGCTGCCGGGGCGGCGCAACATCGTCCTCACACGCGCTCTGGATTGGAATGAACCAGGCGCTGAGCCCGCACACAACCTGAATGAGGCGCTACAAAAATGTGAGCAAGTTGCGCAAGTATGGATCCTCGGCGGAGCCGACATCTATGCCCAGGCGCTGCCGTTGGCGCAGCGCGCAGAGATCACCGAGATCGACGCCGACTTTGAAGGCGATGCCTTCGCACCGCCACTGGGCGCGCTCTGGAAAGAAGTCGCGCGCGAGCGCCACGTGTCAGCCACTGGCCTGCCCTTTAGCTTTGTGAGCTACAACCGCACACCCGCAGCATGAAAATCGCCACCTGGAACGTCAACTCCCTCACTGCGCGCCACCAGCATGTGCTGGACTGGCTAGGCACCAACCCGGTGGACCTGCTGTGCCTGCAAGAGCTGAAGATGACGGACGACAAGTTTCCGTTTGAGGCGCTGCGCTCGGCCGGCTACCAGGCAGCGGCATTCGGCCAAAAAACCTACAACGGCGTGGCAATTTTGAGCCGCTCACCGCTGCGCGAGGTGGAGCGCAACATCCCCGGTTTTGCCGACGAACAGTCGCGCGTGATTGCCGCAACGCTGGACACGCCGCTGGGGGAGCTGCGCATCGTCAACGGCTACTTCGTCAACGGCCAGGAGCCGGGCAGCGAAAAGTTTGCCTACAAGATGCGGTGGCTGCAGGCCCTGCACGACTGGCTGCGCGAGCAAATGGCCCGCCATCCCCGGCTGGTATTGCTGGGCGACTTCAACGTGGCACCCGAGGACCGCGACAGCTACGACCCGGTGGGCCTGCGCGAGACCATTCACCACACCACGCAAGAGCGTGAGCATTTCCGCAAACTGCTGGCGCTGGGACTGACCGACAGCTTCAGGATGTTTGACCAACCGGAAAAAAGCTATAGCTGGTGGGACTACCGCATGCTGGGCTACCAGAAGAACCGCGGCCTGCGCATCGACCACATCCTGGTGAGCGAGGCGCTCAAGCCCCTGGTGAAAACCTGCGTGATCGACCGCGTGCCACGCAAGTGGGAAAAGCCCAGCGACCACACGCCAGTGGTGCTGGAGCTACTCCAGCCCTAGCTCCTGGATCTTGCGGGTGATGGTGTTGCGGCCAATGCCCAGCTTTTGAGCCGCCTCGATCCGCCGACCTCGGGTGTTGGCCAGCGCAGTGAGAATGAGTTTGGACTCGAAACGCTTGGTGAGTTCGTCCCACACATCGTGGCGACCGCTGGCCAGCAATTCCATCGCTTCAGACTCCAGCCCGATTTCCCAGCCACTGCTGACGCCAGGCACCGCGTAGGTGACCGGCATGGCCACTGCCGTAGCGCTCGGGGCACCGTCTGGCGCGGGCGCTGCGGTGGGGGCCACCGCCTCGATGCGCGCAGCTGGGTCGGCTGGCGGCACGCCAGGCAGCCGTGCCACTTCCGGCGGCAAGTCTTTGGCTTCAATCACCTGCGCGGGTGCCATCACGGTCAGCCAATGGCAGATGTTCTCAAGCTGGCGCACGTTGCCAGGGAATCCGAAGGCACCGAGCTGGGCCAGTGCAGCGTCTGAAATACGCTTGGGCTCCACACCCAATTGCTTGGCGCTTTGCTGCAAAAAATGCCGGGTGAGCATGGGCACGTCTTCGCGGCGGTCGCTCAGGCGCGGCAGGCGCAGGCGGATCACATTGAGGCGGTGAAACAGGTCTTCACGGAAGGCACCTTCTTTGACCCGCAGTTCCAGGTCCTGGTGGGTCGCGGCAATCACGCGCACATTGGCCTTGACGGAGCTGTGCCCGCCGACGCGGTAGAAATGCCCGTCGCTCAGCACCCGCAGCAAACGGGTCTGCAGGTCAAAAGGCATGTCGCCAATCTCATCAAGGAACAAAGTGCCGCCTTCGGCCTGCTCAAATCTGCCACGGCGCATGGTTTGGGCCCCGGTGAAAGCACCGCGCTCATGACCAAACAGTTCGCTTTCAAGCAAGTCTTTCGGAATGGCCGCGGTGTTGATGGCCACAAAAGGGCCATTGGCGCGCGGCGAATGCTTGTGCAACGCCCGCGCCACAAGCTCTTTGCCCGAGCCTGACTCGCCGGTAATCATCACCGTCACATTGCTCTGGCTCAGCCGCCCGATGGCGCGAAAAACGTCCTGCATGGCCGGGGCCTGGCCAAGCATCTCGGGTGCCGCCGCCATGCGCTCCTCGGCCACCTCTTCGCGCTGGCTTTCTTCCACCGCACGGCGGATCAGTTCCACCGCCTTGGGCAAGTCAAACGGCTTGGGCAGGTATTCAAAGGCACCGCCCTGAAAGGCACTCACAGCGCTGTCCAGGTCAGAGAACGCGGTCATGATGATGACCGGCAAACCGGGGTGCTTTTCCTTGACCTTGGCCAGCAAATCAAGGCCTGAGCCACCCGGCATGCGGATGTCACTTACCAGGATTTGAGGGCCGTCGTCGTCGCTGGCGCTTTCAAGTGCTTGCAGTACCTCGCGCGGGTTGGTAAAGCTGCGGGTGGGCAAGTCTTCACGCAGCAAGGCCTTTTCCAGAACGAAGCGGATCGACTGGTCATCATCAACTATCCAGATCGGCTTCATGTTTTTTTAAAACCTCAGGTCATCATGGTCAGTCAGGGCAACGGAATCAGTATCTTGAAGTCCGTGCGGCCCGGCACACTGTCACACTCGATCAAGCCATGATGCTGCTGAACAAAGGTTTGCGCCAACGTCAGCCCCAGCCCGGAACCGCCTTCTCGCCCCGACACCAGCGGATAGAAAATTCGGTCCTTGATCGACTCAGGCACACCGGGCCCGTTGTCAATGACATGCAATTCCAGTGCCAGTCGATAGCGCTGCTTGCCAAATGTCACTTGTCTGGCGATGCGGGTACGAAAAATCAGCCGTGCGTCGCCATCGGCCATGCGCTCGGCAAGCACCTGGCAGGCGTTGTGGGCGATGTTGAGCACCGCCTGAATCAGTTGCTCGCGGTCGCCGCGGAACTCGGGAATCGAGATGTCGTACTCACGCGCCACTTTCAAGCCGCGGGGGAACTCGGCCAGCACCAGTGAGCGCACCCGTTCACACACTTCGTGGATATTCACGTCGCCCACAACATGGGGCCGGCGGTGCGGCGCCAGCAAGCGGTCTACCAAGGTCTGCAGCCGGTCGGCCTCGTGGATGATCACCTGGGTGTATTCGGTCAGGCCGGGATCGATTTCCATCTGCAGCAACTGCGCCGCACCCCGAATGCCGCCCAGCGGGTTCTTGATCTCGTGCGCCAGGTTGCGGATCAGTTCCTTGTTGGCCTGGGCCTGGTCGATCAGGCGTTCTTCGCGGTCCTGCTTGGCCTGGGCTTCCAGCGGCAACAGCTCGACGATGATTTCGCCGGGCCGCTCGGTCTGGGCCACGATCACGTGCACCGGCAACGGGTCGTAGTTCAGGCGTTTAAGCCAGGCGTCATAGCGCAGCGCGGCAAATTCGTTGCTACCAGCGCCTTCCAGCGCGTTTTGCAGAATGTGAGGTTCAGTAAAGCACTCGGGCAACCGCGAGCCTTCAATGGTGCGGCGCGAGGTGCCCAGCGCGTCTTCGAGTGCTGAATTGGCAAACAGCACGGCTCCGTCGCTGCGCACAACAGCCACCAGCGTGGCAAGCAGGTCAAACGACTGGAAGCGCAGGGACGACTGGGAGCGAGAGGGTTCCAAGCGGCCTATTTTGGCCCAGAAGGCGCAGCACCAGAGCGGCCCAGTTCTCGGCGAATGCCGGAAATATCGCTTTCATTGCGGGCGATGCTGGCCTTGAGCTCGGCGACTCGGTCCAGGTATTTCTGATGATTGCGGGACTCGCTGGCCATTTTTTCGGGCTCGCCGTTGTTGAATTCCTTGCGCAGCTCGGCCTGGCGCGCTTCGGCCTTCTTCAGTTCAGTTTCAAGAATGTTGCGGGCGTCGTTGTCGCGGGCGCGCTGTTCGCCGCTGTCAATGCGCTGGCCGGCTTGCGCAGCATTGGCAACGCGCACCGGCGCCGGCGCATTGGGCGGGTTGACGCGGGTGCCCTCGACAACGGTGACGTTGCCGCCTTCCACCAGCTTGCAACCGCGGGCCTGGGCCTCGGTGGCGTTGTTGGTGTACTCATTGCCGCAGCGGAAAATGCGGGCTTGGGCATAACTGTTTGCTACCAAAAACGTAGCAAGCAACGGGATGAATAAAGCGTACTTCATGGCTTTCTCCTCGCATCACATCGATGCAGGGCTGGTCTGCCAGTATGGGGCAAGCGCTGGTAAATTCAACATCCGGGCCATTCCCCCAACGAAAAAGGACGGCTCGCGCCGTCCTTTTTGCACCACAAACTGTAAAAAATTACAGTGAATAGTACATGTCGTATTCAACCGGGTGGGTAGCCATGCGAAAGCGGGTGACTTCGCCCATCTTCAGCTCGATGTAGGCGTCGATCATGCTGTCGGTGAACACGCCGCCCTTGGTCAGGAAGCCGCGGCCCTTGTCCAGGTAGTCCAGCGCCTGGTCGAGGCTGTGGCACACGGTTGGCACCAATGCGTCTTCTTCCGGCGGCAGGTGGTACAGGTCTTTGGTAGCGGCTTCGCCAGGATGGATCTTGTTTTCCACACCGTCCAGGCCCGCCATCATCAGGGCCGAAAAGCCCAGGTACGGGTTGCAAAGCGGATCCGGGAAACGCGCTTCAATCCGGCGGCCCTTGGGGTTGGCCACATACGGAATGCGGATCGACGCCGAGCGGTTCTTGGCCGAATAGGCCAGCTTCACCGGGGCTTCATAGCCGGGAACCAGGCGCTTGTAGCTGTTGGTGCCGGGGTTGGTAATGGCGTTCAGCGCACGGGCGTGCTTGATGATGCCGCCGATGTAGTACAGGGCAAAGTCGCTCAGACCGGCGTAGCCGTCGCCGGCAAACAGGTTCTTGCCGTCTTTCCAGATCGACTGGTGCACGTGCATGCCGGAGCCGTTGTCGCCCACAATGGGCTTGGGCATGAAGGTGGCGGTTTTGCCATAGGCGTTGGCCACGTTCTGCACCACGTACTTGAGCAGCAGCGTCCAGTCCGCGCGCTGCACCAGCGTGCTGAATTTGGTGCCAATTTCGTTTTGGCCCGCGCCTGCTACTTCGTGGTGGAACACTTCAACCGGAATGCCCAGCGACTCAAGGATGAGCGACATTTCGGCGCGCATGTCCTGGGTGCTGTCAACCGGGGGCACGGGAAAGTAGCCGCCCTTGACGGTGGGACGGTGGCCCTTGTTGCCGCCTTCGATTTTTTTGCCGCTGTTCCAGGGCGCTTCGTACTCGTCGACCTTGAAGAAGGTGCCCGACATGTCAGAACCCCAGCGAACGTCGTCAAAAATGAAGAATTCGGGTTCCGGGCCGAAGTAAGCGGTGTCGCCCAGGCCAGAAGCCTTGAGGTAGGCTTCAGCGCGCTTGGCGATCGAGCGGGGGTCGCGGTCGTAGGCCTTGCCGTCGGTCGGGTCGATCACGTCGCAGCTCAGGAACAGCGTGGTTTCTTCGTAGAACGGGTCGATGTTGGCCGTGTTGGAATCAGGCATCAACAGCATGTCAGAGGCTTCAATGCCCTTCCAGCCAGCGATGGAAGAACCGTCGAACGCATGGCCCGAGCTGAACTTGTCTTCGTCGAAGTGCGACACAGGCACAGTCACGTGCTGCTCCTTGCCACGGGTATCGGTGAAGCGGAAGTCAACAAACTTGACTTCGTTCTCCTTCACCATCTTCATCACGTCTGCGACGGTCTTTGCCATCAGGTTTCTCCTGGTTTGGATGGTTGTAAAAAAAGCGTACAGGCTTGGAATGCAGTTTTTGTGCCAAAGCTGGTGCGTCGCACACACTGCCAAGCCATCGATTGTGCCTTGACTTCAGGCCGTTTCCCGACGCGAAACTTGCAAAACCGGGCCAGCACGCCCCACTTCAGGGCGAAGCCGAAATGCACCATAACAGTGCAAATCAATCAACGCACCAATTCGGGGCCAAGTTTGGCGTTGAAGGTCTGCAGACCCGCGAGCAACCCCGGCCAGGCCTGCGCCACCAGCGCCGGTGCGCCTTTGACGCCCAACTCGATATGGCGGCCGTATTCGGGGTGGTCAACGCTTGGCAAACTGAAGACCTTGACGCCTGGGTGGTCGCGCTCAATGGCCTCCATCAGCGGCGTCAGGGTTGCCTCCATCGCACCGAAAACAATCACCGATTTTTCGACCCAGGCCGACTGCCGGTGCAGCTGCGGGTACAGAGTGTCCAGCACCCACTCAACCATGGGCCAGGCCATCACTGGAAAGCCCGGCACAAAGTGCACGTGGCCCAGGCTGAAGCCCGGAATCTTGTTGTAGGGGTTGGGGATGATGTGCGAACCCTGCGGGAACATGCCCATGTTGAGGCGATGAATGTTGTCGGGCCGGTCTGCCTCGTAGGGCAGGCCCTGCTCGCGGGCGACATCCTGCATACGCGCCCGGATCAGCTCTTCGGCCTGCGGGTGCAGCAACAGGGGCAGCCCGAGCGCCCGCGCCGCGCACTGGCGGGTGTGGTCGTCCGGCGTGGCACCGATACCGCCGGTAGAAAAAACCAGCTCGCCCGATTCAAATGCACGCTTGAGCACCGCTGTGATGCGTGCGGGCGAGTCGCCCACGTAGTCGGCCCAGTCCAGTTGCAGGCCACGCGCGCCCAGCAGCTCGATGACCTTGGTCAGGTGCTTGTCGGCGCGCTTGCCCGACAGGATTTCGTCACCGACGACAACCAGGCCAATGCCGGGAGCCGGATCAGGCTGCGGGAGGGAGTGCGGGCGGGCTTGCGTCATCTGGCAATGCTAGCGGCTCAACCGGCGCGGCGGTGGGCGCCTGCGCGTTAACCGACTCCGCCCGCAGACTTTGCAGCGCAGCCAGGCAATAGTGGGCAAACCACAGTGAAGCAAACGCGAACACCAGGGTGTAGATCCAGATCGCCACTGGCACCAGCACCACAAAGGCCGCGGCAAACAGCGCGCCCGAGGCCCAGACGATGCTGGGTGCCGCGCCCAGGTAGCCGGTAAGAATGCCAATGCCCAGCAGCCAGCCACGGTGGCGGCGGAAAATTTCGCGCCGCTCATCGGCGCTGGCGTGGTCGGCCAGAACGTCAAACACCATGACGCGGTAGGTCAGCCAACCCCAGATCAACGGTGGCAGCACCAAAATCAGCGGCGGCACCAGCCACAGCGGGATCGACACCACCAGCGCCACCAGGGCCAGCAACACCGAACCCAGAGACCAAAGCATACTGAACAGCAGCGAGCCGCCCTTCTTGCGCTCCAATGCCGCAAAGCGCCGCTCGGCCACCAGTGAAACCAGCGCCGGCGTCATGGCGACAGCCACCACCACCAACGACACCACCACGATCAATGGCGTGACGGTGAAGATCACGATCAGCGGCGCAATCACCACCTTGAGGTTGCCAGCGCCCATGTCCTGCAGCCAGCGCCACAAGCCGCCCAGCAACTCGAACGAGTCCAGCGCGCGGTTCAAGCCGTCAATCGCGCCCTGCCAGAACAGGTAGCCCAGGCCCAGGGCCAGGGCCACCATAAAGGCCAGCGGCAGCAGCGACAGCGCGATCACCCTTGGGTGCACGCAGTAGGCGACAGCGCGCCAGAACGAATCAAGCAGCAGGTTCATGGGCCAAGGATAGCCAGCTTCAGGCCTTGCCGGCCAGGCGTTTCAACCCCAGCCACTGCTGCGCCCAGAAGCCACGCCCATAGTCGCGGCCTTGTTCGAGCTGATCACGCACGCCAGTGGGCTCGTAGCGCTGCTCAAAGTTGGCCGTGCCAAACAGCATGTCCCACCAGGGCAGCAGCACGCCAAAGTTGGCACCGCCCAGCGTGCCACGCCCTGCTGTCTCGTGGCCAATACCCACGCTATGGTGCAAGCGGTGAAAGCGCGGGCTAACCCACAGCCGTTCGCCTGCCGGGCCAAACCACAGTTTGAGGTTGGCGTGTTGAAAGCTCTCACTAAGCTGGGTAACGGCAACAATGGCGACAAACTGGCCCGGCGCCACGCCGATGAGCTGTGCCACCAGAACGAACAAGCTGTCGCGCAGCACGTCATCCAGCAGGTGGTTGCGGTTGTCGCTCCACATCGTCATTTGGCGTTGCGCGTGGTGCAGCGAATGCAGATTCCACCACCAATTGAAGGCGTGCTGGCCGCGGTGAATCCAGTAGTCCACGAAGTCAAACACCACCAGATAAATCAGGAAAGCCAGCAACGCGATATCGGTCACACCGGGCCACAACGCATCCAGGTGTAGCGTAGGAAGGCCCGCCACACGCAGCATGCCAAACAGCTCGTCAAACAAGGGCTCCAGCGTAAAGAACAGCGCCACACGAAACAAGCCCAGACGATGGATCAAGGTGTACAAAACATCGGTGCGGATCGTCGCCCGGTCTGTGACTGGTTCAACCGGCCGCCAGCGTTGCAGTGGGCCGATCACTGCCAGCAGCACGGCGATCTGGATCAGGCCCACCAGCAGCCAGCCGGTGGCGCCGAAAGCGTCTTCGACGCGGGCCCCCAAACCAATGCCAAACACCACCGGCTGCACCAGGGCCTCAAACAGCCATTGCTGCGCGGCGGAGAATGCGTCGGTCACCCAGTCCATTGCGCTTAGCCGCGACTGTCGATCCAGGCTTTGTAGGCCGGATGCACCCGCAGGGTTTCAAAGCAAAAGCCGCGCGCTTTCAAGCCCGAGATCAGCGGCTCCAGTACCACCGGGGCCCAGGCATCCTTGCGCGACCAGATCCCCAGATGCGCCACCAGCACGTCGCCACTGCGGATGTCGCGCAGCGCCTTCTTAAGCAGGGCCTCGTTGCTGAACTGCTCGCTGGGCAACTCGTCACCCAAAAAACCCGCTGCGGCCCAGCCCACATGGGGGTAGCCACAGGCCCGCGTGGCCGCCAGAAACCTGGGCGACGTCTTGCCCCCCGGCGCACGAAACAAGGGCAGTGGCTTCTTGCCGGTGATGTCTTGCAGGCGCTGCGCCGCCTTGCTGATCTGCGCGCAGTATTCGCCCGCGCTCCAGTCGAAGTCGCGCCCGGCCTGCGCCCCGGCCGAGGCACGCACCCGAAAGCGCGGCGGCTCGCCCGCCAGGTCGGCCCGCCAGTAAACATGGTCCCAGGTGTGGGAGGCGAATTCATGGCCTTCAGCGGCGCGGGCCTTCCACCAGGGTGCCCAGTAGTCACCCAGGCTGGCGTCGCCCGCTTTGGTGCGCTCGTTGGCGGCAAAAAAAGTCACCCGCACCTGCTGGCGCTTGAGCACATCCGCCACCAGCGGTGCCACCTCCATGTGCCCTGTGTCAAAGGTCAGGTACAGCGGTCGAATACAAGCGTTTTCGGCTGTAGCCCGCGTAGATGCTGCGCCAGCCACTATAAAAATAATAGCAATCGCCCAGCCCGCCAGGCCCCGGCGGGCAGACTCAGCGCGGCATGTGGTCAAGCGTCCAGACTCCATGCGGCGATTTTCCGACATTCACCTGCCGGACTACCTTCTTCTGTTCAAGATCAATCACCGAAAGCTTGCGCGCCCAGCGCGAGCTGACCAGCAGCAGCTTGCCCCCGGTCATCAAGTCCATGCAGTCAGGGCCGCCGGGTGCCGGGTAGCTGTCTACCACCTCAAAAGCCTGCATATCGATCTTGCTGATGGTGTTGGCCACACGGTTGCTGACGAACAGGTGGCGTTTGTCACCCGCAGCCCGGAACGCGTGCGCGCCGTCGCCGGTCTTGATGGTTTTGGTTTTTTTCGGATCTTTGCCCGTGATGTCGTACACCTCTACGCCGTTGCTGCCGGTCAGGGCCACGAGCACATGGCGGTCGTCAGCCGTGCCATACAAGTCGGCGGGCATGGCACCGGTCTTGATGCGCCACTTCAACGCCTGGCTTGCTAGGTCAATGGCCACCAGCTCGTCGCTGTCTTGCATGGTGACGTAAGCGACCGTGCTTTTGCTGTCGATCCAGATGTGGCTGGGTGTCTTGCCGGTGGCCAGGCGTTTGACCAGCGTGATGTCTTTTCCGTCCCAGCGGTAGATGTCTACATGGTTGAGGCGATTGGCCGCCGTCACAAACCACTTCATGTCGGGCGAAAAGCGCAGGTGGTACGGGTCGAGGATGCCGCGCACGGTACGCTGGATTTCTGCCGTCTTGGGGTCGATGAAGGTCAGGGAGTCCGACAGCGCGTTGGCAATGATCAACGACTTTTCATCGGGCGTGAGGTACAGATGGTGCGGCTCCTTGCCGGTGGCAATGCGCTTGGTTTCCTTCCAGGTCACCGGGTCAATCACACTGACGCTGGCCTCCAGCGAGTTCAGCACAAAGATGGGGTGCGTCTGGGCCAGCGCACCAAGCGGCACCACCAACAGCACAAAAGCTGCCCAGAACGCAACAAAACAACGGGGGAAGTTCACGAAAAAACCAGTTCTCAGAGCAACCCAAGAGTGTATCCGGCTCACCGTGCAGGCCCGCAGCGTTCCCGTACCATCGTCACCATGGATTTGATTGAAATCAACGGTGTGCGGCTGGAGCTTGTGCGCATTGCGGGCGACGACCGGCCGCCGGTGGTGTTTCTGCATGAAGGCCTGGGCTCGGTTGGGATGTGGCGGGGCTGGCCTGATGCCGTGTGCAAAGCCACCGGGCGCGCCGGTGTGGTCTGGTCGCGCCGCGGCTATGGCCTGTCGGACCCGGTGCCCGACGTGCGTGGTACAGGCCGCCTGAAGCCGGACTACATGCATCACCAGGCCTGGGTGGTGTTGCCTGCGCTACTGCAGCGCCTGGGCATTCGGCAGCCGGTGTTGCTGGGTCATTCGGACGGTGGCAGCATCGCCCTGCTTTACGCCAGCCGTTACCCCGTGGCCGCCTGCATCGTGATGGCGCCGCACGTGATGGTGGAAGAAATCTCCATCCAGTCCATCGCCCAGGCCCGGGAGGCGTTTGAAGCCGGCGGGTTGCGCGCACGGCTGGCCCGCCACCACGCGGATGTGGACTGCGCCTTCTGGCAATGGAACGACGCCTGGCTGGACCCGGCCTTTCGCGCCTTTGACATCCGTGGCGAATGCCGCGCCATCAGCGCACCGGTGCTCGCCATCCAGGGAGAAAACGACGCCTACGGCACGATGCGGCAGATTGAGGAGATTGCGCCAACGCGCGGGCCGATACAGCTTGAGAAGCTGGCGGCCTGCGGCCATTCACCCCAGCGCGACCAGCCCGGGCGCGTCACCCAGCTGGTGCAGGCGTTCCTGGCGCAGCCTGGCCGGTGATGGCCGCCAGGTCCGCCGGATAGAGCCAGCGCCACTGGCCCGGTGCCAGGTCGCCCGGCAGTGCCAACCCGCCGATGCGCGAACGGTGCAGTGCCTCAACCCGGTTGCCCACTGCGGCCACCATGCGTTTGACCTGGTGGTACTTGCCTTCAGTAAGCGTCAGGCGCAGGTGCGTCGGGCTCACCGCTTCGCAGGCAGCGGCGGCCACTGGCTTCGGGTCATCGTCCAGCACCACGCCTGCCAGCAGGCGGCTGACCTGCCCTTCGTCCAGCGCATGCTTGACGGTGACCTCATACACCTTGGGCACATGGTGGCGCGGCGAACTCATGCGGTGAATGAATTTGCCGTCGTCCGTCAGCAGCAGCAAGCCGGTGGTGTCCTGGTCCAGCCGTCCAACGGCCTGCACGCCTTGCACCGCGCCCTTTTGCGGGCGTTGGCGCAGCGGCGCAGGCAACAGCGTGTAAATGCTGGGCCAGGTCGAGGGTTTTTGCGAACACTCAGTGCCCGCGGGCTTGTTCAGCAGCACATAAGCCGGCGCATGGTATTCCCAGGCTTTGCCCTGCACCGTGAAATGCAGTCCCGTGGGGTGGGCGTCGAATGCGGGGTCGTCACAGGCCTGGCCGGCAACGCTGACCAGGCCCTGCTGGATCAGGCCCGCACACACGCGGCGCGTGCCAAAGCCCTGCGAGTAAAGAATGTCGTCAAGACGCATCGGAAGTATTCGGGCTGACCTGCATTGAAAGAGGCCTTGAATCTCGCAAAGCTGCCAGGGGCCTGGTTTGCGAAACAGGTCCGCGCATTTTAGGCGGCACTATCAAGCGGACGTTGGCCCGGCAGGGCTGCAGACTGGACGGCCTCGGGGTCGTTGGCGACTCGCTTCAGGCAAACAACCGCGCCTGCAAAAAGGCCACAAAGGTCGAAGTCTTCAACGCCAGCCACGGCCTTGCAGGGTACACGGCATAGACCGGCTGGCCTGCGCGCAGCTGGTAGTCGGCCAACAACTGCACCAGGCTGCCGTTGTCCAGTTCCTGCGCCACCAGCAGACGGTCTATCACCATCGCCCCGCCGCCCGCCACCGCGGCGGCGACCAGGGCCATGCCGTCGTTGATTTGAATTTTGCTGGGCACCCGGACTGCCGCACCCTGGCCGTCTTGGGTGAAGAGCCACTCATCAAACACCTGGGCACCACTGGCATAGACAAGGCAGTCGTGGCCCAGCAGATCTTCGGGGCGCACCGGCGTACCGCGACGCTCCAGGTAGGCAGGCGCGGCCACCAGCACCCGCGGGTTGTCGCACAGCTTGCGCGCCACCAGGGTGGAGTCTTCAAGGTGCGCAACCCGCAGGGCCACATCGATATGTTCAGCAATCAGGTCCACCATGCGGTCATCCACCGACAGCGCGACTTCAATCTTTGGATAGAGCGCGGTGAACTCCACCAGCAACGGCACCAGGTAGCGCTGCCCCAGTGGGCGCGGACACGTCACCCGCAGGCGGCCTTTGACTTCGCTTTGGTGTTGCTCGGTGAGCTGTTCGATGTTGGAGACCGCCCGATCTATGTGGCGAGTTTCAGCAAACACCAGCTCACCAATTTCGGTCAGCGTCAGGCGGCGGGTGGAGCGCTGGATCAAGCGGGTGCCCAGATCGGCTTCCAGCTTGGCCAACTGGCGCGACAAGACAGATTTACCAGTGCCCAGCGTCGCGGCCGCCTTGCTGATGCTGCCGGCATGCACGATGGCACTGAACATGGCGAGGCGCTGTGTATTCATTGCTGCTCCAAAGAAATATTGTTGCCATTTATGCAACGATATTATGACCAATTAATGACTATTCAATCAATAAGTGCGTCTCTACACTTCGCTTCACCCTTTCACAACCACCTGGAGAAGCGCTATGACCATCGTCACCAATCACCAATTCAAGCTCGCTGCCCGCCCTGTTGGCAGCGTCAAACCCGGCGACTGGAGCCGCGCCGAAGAAGCCGTGCGCGCACCGCTTGACGGCGAGCTTGTGATCCAGGTGCTGTACATCTCGCTGGACCCGGCCATGCGGGGCTGGATGAACGACAACAAGGCGTCCTACATCCCCCCGGTAGGCATTGACGAAGTGATGCGCGCCATCGCCGTCGGCCGTGTCACGGCATCAAACAACCCCAAATTTGCGGTCGGAGACCACGTCACCGGCCTGCTGGGCGTGCAGGAATACGCTTACTCCAATGGTCAGGGCCTGACCAAGGTAGACCCCAAGTTGGCACCGCTGCCGCTGTACCTCAGCACCCTGGGCATGCCCGGCCTGACCGGTTACTTTGGCTTGCTGGAGGTCGGGCAACCCAAAGCCGGTGACACCGTTGTGGTGTCCGGGGCCGCTGGTGCCGTGGGCACCGTGGTCGGGCAGATCGCCAAAATCAAGGGGGCCCGGGTGGTCGGCATTGCCGGCGGTGCGGACAAGTGCCGTTACCTGGTTGAAGAACTGGGCTTTGACGCCGCGATTGACTACAAAACCGAAAACGTTGCTGAGGCACTCAAAGTCCACTGCCCGGACGGCGTCAACGTGTACTTTGACAACGTCGGCGGCGACATCCTGGACGCCGTGCTGACACGCCTGGCACGCGGCGCACGCATCGTTATTTGCGGCGCCATTTCACAGTACAACAACACCAGCCTGGTCAAAGGCCCGGCCAACTACCTCTCGTTGCTGGTACAACGCGCCACCATGACCGGCATAGTGGTGTCTGACTACTACGACCGTGCCGCAGAAGCCGCCATGGCCATGGCAGGCTGGATTCAGTCTGGCAAGCTGAAGACCCGGGAAGACATTGTGGACGGCCTGGAAGCGTTCCCCAAAGCCTTCGACATGCTGTTTTCGGGTGCCAACAATGGCAAGCTGGTGCTCAAGGTCGGGCAATAAGGGGATTTCATGCAAAAGAAAAGGCCCGGAGACTTTCCGGGCCTTCTTGTATGGTGGAGCTGGCGGGAATTGAACCCGCGTCCGCAAGCCTTTTTCGTACAGTTCTACATGTGTAGCCGTCTGATTTGAGTCTCGCTTCCTGAATCGCGCAGCGGCACGCTAAACAGGACGCCAGCAACCTATTTTCTCGTCCTGTGCCAAGTTACCCAACACAAGACCAGCCCATGAAATTATCTTTGCAGCCTGGACTGTTCAGCTTGCGCTAAACAACCCTTGCCCAGCCCATCGGCCTGCTGTTGCAAAGCTCACCGGCAATTAAGCGGCGAGTGCGAAACGTTCGTCGTTTGCAGTTAGTTTGTTTGAATCTGTTTTACGAGCGCATTCAGCTCGACATGCCCTGCCACGCGTCCGAACCCACGTCGAAACCAGTGCAGCCCCAAGCTTTGCATTTTAGGCGCTTGTGGCCAATTACAAGAGCGAAAGTAGCTCCAGCGGTGAATGAATGTGCGCATGGGCACCCCATTGGTGGGTGTTGGCGTTGCTGCCGAGGTAGCCATACGTGGCGGCCACGGTGCCCATGCCAGCGGCAAGGCCCGCCACAATGTCGCGTGCGTCATCACCGACATAGATGCAACGCTCTGGCAAAAGGCCGAGCTGGCGCGCCGCCTCAAACAGCGGCTCGGGGTGGGGTTTGGCATGGGGCGTGGAGTCACCGCCGACCAGCGCCCGGGCGGTCGCAAACAGTGGCATGGCCCGGGTCAGCGGCGCGGTAAAGCGCATCGACTTGTTGGTGACGACGCCCCAGGCCAGGCCGCGCTGGCCTAGCTGATGAATCAACTCGGGCACACCGTCAAACGCATAGGTCAGCTGGGTCAGGCGCTGTTCGTAATTGCGGAAAAACTCCTCGCGCAGGGTCTCGTAGTCGGCGTGTTCGGGCGTCATGCCAAAGGCAACGCCCAGCATGCCGCGCGCGCCTGCGCCGGCCATGGGTCGGTAGTGCTCAAACGGCAGAGCTGGCAGACCGCGGTCAGTGCGCATCTGGTCAGCGGCTGCGCCGAGGTCGGGCGCGCTGTCGATCAGGGTGCCGTCCAGGTCGAACAGCACGGCTTCGATGCCGCCAAACATCAGCCAACCGCCTTTTGCGTGGCAAACAGGTAGTTGACGCTGGTGTCAGCCGACAGCCAGTAGCGCTTGGTCAGTGGGTTGTATTCCAGTCCCTTGGTGCCCTGAAGGTCCAGCCCGGCACTGCGGCAGTAGCCTGCCAGTTCACTGGGGCGAACAAGCTTGGCGTATTCATGCGTGCCGCGCGGCAGCATGTTGAGCAGGTACTCAGCACCGACGATGGCAAAAAGAAACGACTTGGGGTTGCGGTTGATGGTGGAAAAAAACACCCGCCCACCTGGCTTGACCAAGGTGGCACAGGCCCGAACCACAGACGCCGGGTCGGGCACGTGCTCCAGCATTTCCATGCACGTCACCACGTCAAAGCTGCCAGGCAACTCGGCCGCCAGTGCCTCGGCGCTGGCTTCACGGTATTGCACACCCAGGGTATTGGCTTCCAGCGCGTGCAGTTGCGCTACCTTGAGTGCCTTGCCCGCCAAATCAATGCCCAGCACGTCGGCACCCTTGCGGGCCATGGCGTCGGACAGGATGCCACCGCCGCACCCAACGTCAAGCACCCGCCTGCCCGCCAGTGGCGCGAGGCTGTTGATCCAGTCCAGACGCAGCGGGTTGATCTGGTGCAGGGGTCGGAATTCGCTTTCCGGGTCCCACCAACGGTGAGCAAGGTCTGAGAATTTGGCCAGTTCGGCCGGGTCGGCGTTCACGGTGGAAGTCATGGGACGATTGTCCGCTAAGCCATGAAAAAAGCCCCGCAAGCGGGGCTTTTTTCCAGCAATCCCGGGGGATTACTTGTTGGCGCGGGTGCCGACCACTTCGATTTCGACGCGGCGGTTCTTGGCGCGGCCTTCGGCAGTCTTGTTGTCAGCCACAGGCTGCTTCTCGCCCTTGCCTTCGGTGTAAACGCGGTTCTTCTCGATGCCCTTGGTCACGAGATAGGCCTTGACGGCTTCAGCGCGAGCAACCGACAGCTTCTGGTTGTAAGCATCGCCACCGACGGAGTCAGTGTGACCCACGGCAATGATGACTTCCAGGTTGATGCCCTTGACCTTGCCAGTCAGGTCGTCAAGCTTGGCCTTGCCTTCGGGCTTGAGCACGGACTTGTCGAAGTCGAAGAAGGCGTCAGCAGCGTAGGTCACTTTGGTGGCTGCGGGCGGCTGGGGAGCAGGCGCCGGGCGGGGAGCGGCAGCGGCCGGAGCGGCCGGAGCAGCAGCCCGAGGAGCGGCCGGAGCAGCAGCAGCGGGAGCCGGTGCGGGTGCAGCAGGCTTGATGGCACCGTCGCAATTGGCCGCAGCCGTGGCTGGCGTCCAGTTGGCATCGCGCCAGCACAGCTCGTTGCTACCGTTCTTCCAGACCAGCTCGGACGAGCCGTTACGCCAGTTGTCGATCGTTTGGGCACCGGCAGCGGTTGCGAGCGCAGCGGAGGCAAACAACATCGCCACTTTGTTCAATTTCTTCATGGTTCTCCTCTTGGGGAAAAAGCCGCAGCTGCGCTGCGATACAAGGACGATTAAGGTGACCATCACCAAAAACGTTGGGTTGATTGTGCCACACGTCCCCACCGGCGCAACGGTTATCAGCCCCTGCGCTGTAGGACTGAGGCGCAATGACACCAGATGTTGCAGGTTTGCTACAACCGCTTGCCCGTAAAATTGCCCTCTTTCCCGCCGCACGCCCCTCCTCATGACCCAGTTCGCCAAAGAAACCCTGCCCATCAGTCTTGAAGAGGAAATGCGGCGCAGCTACCTTGACTACGCCATGAGCGTGATCGTGGGCCGGGCCTTGCCCGACGCGCGCGACGGCCTCAAGCCAGTACACCGGCGCGTGCTGTTCGCCATGCACGAGTTGAACAACGACTGGAACCGGCCCTACAAAAAGTCCGCCCGTATCGTCGGCGACGTGATCGGCAAATACCACCCGCACGGTGATCAGTCGGTCTACGACACCATCGTGCGGCTGGCGCAGGACTTCTCGATGCGCCACATGCTGGTGGACGGTCAGGGCAACTTCGGCTCGGTGGACGGTGACAACGCGGCGGCAATGCGCTACACCGAGATCCGGCTGGCCAAGATCGCCCACGAGATGCTGGGCGACATCGACAAGGAAACCGTAGATTTCGGCCCTAACTACGATGGCAGCGAAAAAGAACCGCTAGTACTGCCAAGCAAGCTGCCCAACCTGCTGGTGAACGGCTCGGGCGGCATTGCGGTGGGCATGGCCACCAACATCCCGCCGCACAACCTCAACGAAGTGGTTGACGCCTGCCTGCATCTGTTGCGCAACCCGGAGGCGACCATTGACGAGTTGATGGAAATCATCCCGGCTCCAGACTTCCCCACGGCCGGCATCATCTACGGCATCAACGGTGTCAAGGAAGGCTATCGCACCGGTCGCGGCCGGGTGGTAATGCGTGCCAAGTGCCACTTTGAAGACATCGACAAGGGCGCACGCCAGGCCATCATCGTTGACGAACTGCCCTACCAGGTCAACAAGAAGACATTGCAAGAGCGCATGGCCGAGCTGGTCAACGAAAAGAAGATCGAAGGCATCAGCCATATCCAGGACGAGTCCGACAAGTCGGGCATGCGCCTGGTGATCGAGCTCAAGCGCGGCGAAGTGCCCGAGGTGGTGCTGAACAACCTGTACAAGCAGACCCAGCTACAAGACACCTTTGGCATCAACATGGTTGCGCTGATCGACGGCCAGCCGCGCTTGTGCAACCTGAAAACGCTGATCCAGGTGTTCCTGCAACACCGCCGCGAAGTGGTGACGCGGCGCACTGTGTTTGCCTTGCGCAAAGCCCGTGAACGCGGCCATGTGCTGGAGGGCCTGGCGGTGGCGCTGGCCAATATTGACGACTTCATCCGCATCATCCGCGAGTCCCCGACACCGCCGGTGGCCAAGGCCGAGCTGATGACCCGCCCCTGGGACAGCAAGCTGGTGCGCGAAATGCTCACCCGCACCCGGGAAGACGGTGGCGTGGTCAATGCCGATGACTACCGCCCTGACGGCCTGGAGCGCGAATTCGGCATGGGCACTGACGGCCTGTACCGTTTGTCGGAAACACAGGCCCAGGAAATCTTGCAGATGCGCCTGCAACGCCTGACCGGCCTGGAGCAAGACAAGATCGTGGCCGAGTACCGGCAAGTGATGGCCGAGATCGACGACCTGCTTGATATTTTGGCCAAGCCGGGCCGCGTCTCCACCATCATCGGAGACGAACTGGGAACAATCAAGCAAGAATTCGGGCAAACCAAGTTGGGCGCGCGGCGCAGCGAGATCGAGCACAACGCCCAGGACCTGGCCACCGAAGACCTGATCACGCCGACCGACATGGTGGTGACGCTCAGCCATTCGGGCTACATCAAAAGCCAGCCGCTGGGCGAGTACCGTGCCCAAAAACGCGGCGGCCGTGGCAAGCAGGCCACCGCCACCAAAGAAGACGACTGGATTGACCAGCTCTTCATTGCCAACACGCACGACTGGATCCTGTGCTTCTCCAACCGCGGCCGCCTTTACTGGCTGAAGGTCTGGGAAGTGCCGGCGGGCTCGCGCGGCTCGCGCGGGCGGCCCATCGTCAACATGTTTCCGCTGCAAGAAGGTGAAAAGATCAACGTGGTGCTGCCTTTGACTGGCGAGTTCCGCAGCTTCCCTGCCGACCACTATGTATTCATGTCCACCAGCATGGGCACGGTGAAGAAGACCACGCTGGACGAGTTCAACAACCCGCGCAAACTCGGCATCATTGCCGTTGACCTTGATGAAGGCGACTACCTGATCGGTGCCGCACTGACCGACGGCAAGCACGACGTGATGCTGTTCAGCGACGGCGGCAAAGCGGTGCGTTTTGACGAAAATGATGTCCGCCCGACCGGTCGCAACACCCGTGGAGTTCGCGGCATGATGCTGGACGACGGCCAAAGCGTGATCGCCATGCTGGTAGCCGAAGACGAGCAGCAAAGCGTGCTGACTGCCACCGCAAACGGTTATGGCAAGCGCACCAGCATCACCGAATACACCCGCCATGGCCGCGGCACCAAGGGCATGATCGCGATCCAGCAAAGCGAGCGCAATGGCAAGGTGGTGGCCGCCACGCTGGTGCATGCCGACGACGAGATCATGTTGATCACCGACAAGGGCGTGCTGGTCCGCACCCGGGTCAGCGAAATCCGCGAACTCGGCCGCGCCACCCAGGGCGTGACGCTGATTGGCCTGGACGAGGGCTCCAAGCTCAGCGGGCTGCAGCGCATTGTGGAGAATGACGCTCAGGCCGCCGAGGGCGACGCCGACGAGCCGATTGACGCCGCTTGAACAACCTATTTGCTACATGTTTTATAGCGCCTCGAGCATGTTTAATGCGGGCTAGAGGCTGTTTTTATGAGTAACACCATTCGAAATCTGGGCCAGCTTCGCACCGAGATCGACGCGCTGGACCAGCAACTGCTGACGCTGTTGAACCAGCGCGCCAGCCTGGCCAACGAAGTCGGCGAACTCAAGCGCGCGGAAGGCTCACCGGTGTTCCGGCCAGAGCGTGAAGCCCAGGTCATCAATGGCCTGCAGGCCACCAACCCCGGGCCGTTGAAAGCCGCCAACGTGGCCACCATCTGGCGCGAGGTCATGTCCGCATGCCGTGCGCTTGAAGCACCGCAACGGGTGGCCTACCTCGGCCCCTCTGGCACCTTCAGCGAACAGGCAGCGGTGCAGTTCTTTGGCGCCAGCATTGAGCATGTACGTTGCGTGAGCTTTGACGAGGTGTTCCACGCCGCCGCCGCCGGCACTGCAGACTTTGGCGTGGTGCCGGTTGAAAACAGCACCGAGGGAGTGGTCACGCGCTCGCTGGATTTGTTGCTGCAGTCGCCACTGCACATCGTCGGCGAAATCAGCCTCCTGGTACGCCACCATCTGTTACGGCTGTCGCCTGAGCGCCAGGGTATTGCAGCGGTGCTGGCCCATCCGCAGGCGCTTGCCCAGTGCCAGGGCTGGCTCAACAAGCATCTGCCTGACGCCGAACGGCGAGCCGTCTCCAGTAATGCCGAGGGCGCGCGGCTGGCAGCCACCAACCCTGCCTGGGCCGGGATCGCCAGCGAGCGCGCGGGCGCGGAGTTCGGCCTGCATGTGGCTGCCCATGCGATCCAGGACGACGCCTTCAACCGCACCCGCTTTGCGGTGGTCTGCCTGCCGCAGACTTTGGCCGCGCCGCAGGCCTCAGGGCGCGACTGCGTGAGCCTGATCGTCTCGGTGCCCAACAAGCCGGGCGCGGTGCATGACATTCTGGTTCCGCTGAAAACCCATGGTGTATCAATGACGCGGTTTGAGTCCCGGCCAGCGCGGTCAGGGCAGTGGGAATATTATTTTTATATTGATGTGCAGGGCCACCCCTCGCAGCCGCATGTGGCGGCGGCACTCAACGACCTGCAAAGCCTGTGCGCCTTCTACAAGGTTCTGGGCACCTACCCGGTGAGCGACTGATGTTTGAACAACTTGGATTGATCGGCTGCGGCATGATGGGCGGGTCGTTTGCGCTGGCGCTCAAGCGCGCCGGGCTGGTCAAACGCGTGGTGGGCTACAGCAAGTCACCGTCCACGACCGAGCGCGCCCGCCAAATGGGGGTGATTGACGTTGAAGCCCCCTCGGCGCTGCTGGCCGTGTCGGGTGCGGACATCGTATTGCTGGCGGTGCCGGTGTCTGCCACCGAGGCCACGCTCAAGGCGATCCGCCATCTGGTGACGGCCAACACACTGATCATGGACGTGGGCTCGACCAAGCGTGACGTGGTTGACGCTGCCCGTCGTGTGCTGGCAACCAATGTGGGCATTTTTGTGCCGGCCCATCCGGTCACTGGCAAAGAGGTGGCAGGCGTTGAACACGCCGACGCCGACCTGTACAGCGGCAAGCAGGTCATCCTCACACCGATTGAACGAACGCTGGCGGGCAAGCTCAAGCTGGCGGTGGACTTGTGGACGGCACTGGGCTGCAAGGTGACCCAAATGTCGCCGGACGCGCACGACGCCGCCTTTGCCGCCGTCAGCCACCTGCCCCACCTGATCGCCTTTGCGCTGATCAACGGCATCTCAGGCCAGCCCCACGGCAAGCAGTTCCTGTCGTTGGCCGGGCCGGGTTTCCGTGACTTCACGCGTATCGCCGCCAGCGACCCCAAGATCTGGCGCGACATCCTGATGGCCAACCGTGAAGAGTTGCTGGCCCAGTCCAAACTGTTCCAGGACAACCTGCAGGCCATGGAGCGCATCATCGCCAGCGGCGATGCCGATGCCCTTGAGAACCTGATCGATCAGGCCAGCGGCACGCGGGCGCACTGGCGGCTGGGTGCCGGCCCTCAAAAGTAATGTTTGCCACCGAGTTTCTGGATATTCCGCCCTTGGTCGCTGCGGGAGGCACGGTCACGCTGCCGGGCTCCAAAAGCATTTCAAACCGGGTGTTGCTGCTGGCCGCCCTGTGCGACGGCAGCACCGAAATTCATGACCTGCTGGACTCCGACGACACCCGCGTGATGCTGGGCGCGTTGCGCCAGCTGGGCTGCACCGTGGTGCAAGACGGCCCGGTACTGCACATCACCGGCCTGGGCGGGCGGGCACCCGCTCGCGCCGCCAAACTGTTCATGGGCAACGCCGGCACCGCCATGCGGCCCCTGACGGCGGCACTCGCGGTATTGGGTGGCGACTTTGAACTCAGTGGCGTGCCGCGCATGCACGAACGCCCGATTGGCGACCTGGTAGACGCCTTGCGTGCGCTGGGCTGCCGGATCGACTACCTTGGCAACAACGGCTACCCGCCGCTGCGCATCGGACAGCCACTGATTGCGATTGCCAAGCCGATCCCGGTGCGCGGCGATGTGTCAAGCCAGTTCCTGACCGCCTTGCTCATGGCCCTGCCCCTGGTGGCGCAGCGCGACATCGTGATTGACGTCGTCGGCGAACTGATTTCACGGCCCTACATCGAAATCACACTCAACCTGCTGGCCCGCTTCGGCATCGCCGTCAAGCGTGATGGCTGGCAGCGCTTCACCGTGCCGGCAGGAAGCCGTTATCAGTCCCCGGGCCGCATCCATATAGAGGCAGACGCCTCGTCGGCCAGCTACTTCATTGCACTGGGGGCCATCGCCGCACCCGTTGCGGGCCAGCATGGCATCCGCATCGAGGGCCTGGGGCTGGACTCAATTCAGGGCGACATCCGTTTCGTCGAGGCGGCGCAGGCCATGGGTGCCCAGGTCACCAGCGGGGCCAACTGGCTGCACATCACGCGCGGCAACTGGCCACTCAAGGCCATTGACCTGGACTGCAATCACATTCCCGACGCAGCCATGACGCTGGCCGTGATGGCCTTGTACGCCGACGGCCCGAGCACGCTGCGCAATATCGCGAGCTGGCGCGTCAAGGAGACTGACCGCATTGCCGCCATTGCTGCGCAATGCACCAAGCTTGGCGCAGTCATCGAAGAAGGCCCTGACTGGATTCGCGTCACGCCGCCACGCCAGTGGCAACCCGCCAGCATCCACACTTACGACGACCATCGTGTCGCCATGTGCTTTTCACTCGCGGCCTTCAATCCGGGCCGACTGCCGGTTCGCATTGAAGATCCGAAATGTGTGGCCAAGACCTTCCCTGACTACTTCGAGGCCCTGTTTTCGGTGGTTGAGCCGGCACCGGACGCGGTACCGGTGTTGTGCGTAGACGGCCCCACCGCCTCCGGCAAGGGCACATTGGCTGCTGCCATGGCGCAAACGCTGGGCTACCACTACCTCGATTCGGGTGCGCTGTACCGGGTCACCGCGCTGGCCGCGTCAAAGGCCAGCCTGGCACTGGAGCCAGTCAATGAAGCCGCACTTGCCGCACTGGCGGCCCGGCTGGCGGTGCGGTTTGAAGGCAACCAGGTATTACTGGACGGGCTGGACGTGAGCGACGCGATCCGTACCGAAGAAGCCGGCATGAATGCCTCGAAAGTCTCTGCCCTGCCGGCCGTGCGCACCGCGCTGCTGGCGCTGCAACACAGCTTTCGCCGGCTGCCCGGCCTGGTTGCCGACGGGCGCGACATGGGCACGGTGATCTTCCCTTCGGCCCGGCTCAAGGTATACCTGACGGCAAGCGCCGCCCGGCGCGCCGAAAGACGTCATAAGCAATTGATTTCAAAGGGTTTTTCAACTACAATCGACGCTCTCCGGCAGGATTTGGAGGCCCGTGACGCGCGGGACTCGTCCCGCAGCACTGCGCCCCTGAAGCCCGCCGAAGACGCCTTGTTGCTAGACAACTCTGAACTCTCGATTGAACAATCGGTAGCCCGGGTGTTGAACTGGTGGCAAGGCAAGCAGCCATTCGGGGCCACCCCGAAAGACTGAACGGCCCACACCGCCCCGCACGCGCGTCAGCGCACAGGCAGTGTGGTTCAACAACCTAACCCGCGGGTCATCCGCACAAACCGCCGTCCTCAGTCTTAGAAACAGCAGCAATCGTGCCGCTGGAAACCTGTGCGACGTGCAAGGAACCAAAAATGTCTGAATCTTTTGCCGATATGTTCGCGGAGTCGCTGCAACATGCAGAAACCCGCATTGGTGAAGTCGTCACCGCTGAAGTCGTTCGCATCGAGCACGGCCATGTGGTCGTCAACGCCGGCCTCAAGTCCGAGGCCTATGTCCCCATTGCCGAATTCAAGAGCGACAAGGGCGAGCTTGAAGTCAAGGTCGGCGAGTTCGTGTCGGTGGCCATTGTTGCCATGGAAAACGGCTACGGCGACACCATCGTCAGCCGTGACACCGCCAAGCGCCTCGCCTCCTGGATGGCCCTGGAGAAGTCTCTGGAATCCGGCGAATTCGTCACCGGCACCACCAGCGGCAAGGTCAAGGGCGGCCTGACCGTTCTGGTCAACGGCATCCGCGCGTTCCTGCCGGGCTCGCTGATCGACACCCGCCCCATCAAGGACTTGTCTCCCTACGAGAACAAGACCATGGAATTCAAGGTCATCAAGCTGGACCGCAAGCGCAACAACGTGGTGCTGAGCCGCCGCGCCGTGGTGGAAGCCTCCATGGGCGAAGAGCGCGCCAAGCTGATGGAAACCCTGAAAGAAGGCTCCGTGGTGCGCGGCGTCGTCAAGAACATCACCGAGTACGGTGCGTTCGTTGACCTGGGCGGCATTGACGGCCTGCTGCACATCACCGACATGGCCTGGCGCCGCGTTCGCCACCCCAGCGAAGTGGTTCAGGCTGGCCAGGAAATCACCGCCAAGATCCTCAAGTTCGACACCGAGAAAAACCGTGTCTCGCTGGGTCTCAAGCAAATGGGCGACGACCCGTGGATGGGCGTCAACCGCCGCTACCCGCAAAGCACCCGCATGTTCGGCAAGATCACCAACATCGCCGACTACGGCGCGTTTGTCGAGCTGGAGCCCGGCATCGAAGGCCTGGTGCACGTTTCCGAAATGGACTGGACCAACAAGAACGTCGCCCCCAGCAAGATCGTCGCCCTGGGTGACGAAGTCGAAGTCATGGTTCTGGAAATCGACGAAGACAAGCGCCGCATCAGCCTGGGCATGAAGCAATGCAAGGCCAACCCGTGGCAAGAGTTTGCGCAAGACACCAAGCGCGGCGACCGCGTCAAGGGCCCGATCAAGTCGATCACCGACTTTGGCGTGTTCGTTGGCCTGGCGGCCGGCATCGACGGCCTGGTGCATTTGAGCGACCTGTCCTGGAACGAGCCCGGCGAAGCCGCCGTGCGCAACTACAAAAAGGGCCAGGAAGTCGACGCCATCGTGTTGGCTGTGGATGTGGACCGCGAGCGCATCAGCCTGGGCATCAAGCAGCTGGACGGCGACCCGTTTGCCACCTTCGTGTCCATTCACGACAAGGGTGCCGTGGTGTCAGGCAAGGTAAAGACCGTGGACGCCAAGGGTGCCGAGATCGACTTGGGCGAGGACATCCTGGGCTACCTGCGTGCTTCCGAAATCTCCCGCGACCGCGTGGAAGATGCCCGCAATGTGCTCAAGGAAGGCGACGAAGTGTCGGCCGTAGTTGTGAACATCGACCGCAAGACCCGCAACATCCAGCTGTCGATCAAGGCCAAGGACATGGCCGACGAGCAAGGCGCCATGGCCAACCTGAGCCAGCAGTCGTCGCGTGAAAACGCCGGCACGACCAGCCTGGGTGCACTGCTGCGCGCCAAGCTGGACAATTCGGACACCAAGTAATTTTGCGGCGCAGTCCACGCCGGGCGGCGCAAGTCGCCCGGCGTGCTCTGCCCCAATTTGCCCAAGATGACCCGATCGGACCTTGTGGAGGAATTGGCCTCCCGCTTCAGCCAGCTGACGCACCGCGACGCGGAGTACGCCGTCAAGACCATTCTGGACGCGATGAGCGACGCCCTTGTGCGTGGCCACCGCATCGAGATCCGTGGTTTTGGCAGCTTCTCGATCAACCGGCGACCGCCCCGCATGGGCCGCAACCCGCGCAGTGGCGAGAGCGTGCAGATTCCTGAAAAGCGGGTACCACACTTCAAGCCGGGCAAGGCCCTTCGCGAAGCGGTGGACAAACGCACCGCAGAGCTCGAAGCCGGGGACAAGCCCGCAGGCTGACGCCTATAGAATCTCCTCGTCACTGAGGAGACCAATGAAATACCTCATGTGGCTGCTTAAGGCAGCCATTTTTTTTACCCTGTTTGCGTTCGCACTGAACAACCAGCAGGACGTAACCGTGCACTTTTTCTTTGGTACCCAGTGGAGCGCTCCGCTGGTGCTGGTGGTACTGGCCGCGTTTGCCATTGGCGTCGCCCTGGGCGTGCTGGGCATGGTGCCGCGCTGGTGGAAGCACCGCAGTGCTGCCCACAAGGCCGGGCAGCGTGCGGTGCCCGCAACAGGCAGCGACAGCACCCCGATCCCGCGCCATGGACTTTGACCTCAGCCTGATTTTGCTGGGCCTGCCCGTGGCATTCGTCATGGGTTGGCTGGCTTCGCGGCTGGACTTGCGCCAACTGCGCATTGAAAACCGCCAGGCACCCAAGGCTTACTTTCGGGGCCTGAACTACCTGCTCAACGAGCAACAAGACCAGGCCATTGACGCCTTTATTGAAGCCGTGCAGAACGACCCGGACACCTCCGAGCTGCACTTTGCTTTGGGCAATCTGTTTCGCCGTCGCGGCGAATACGAACGCGCGGTGCGGGTGCACGAGCATCTGCTCTCGCGTGGCGACCAGAGCCGCGCCGACCGCGACCGGGCCCAGCATGCGCTGGCGCTGGACTATCTCAAGGCGGGCCTGCTTGACCGGGCCGAAGACGCGCTGCGCAAACTCGAAGGCACGAGTTTCCAGACCCAGGCGCGGCTGGCGTTGCTGGCACTGTATGAGCGTTCGCGCGACTGGGCCCAGGCCGCCGAAACCGCGCGCAAGCTGGACGCCTCGGGCCAGGGCAGCTTTGTGACGCGAATGGCGCACTACCTGTGTGAACAAGCCAGCCAGGCCGGCGACGAAGACGCGCAACCGCTGCTGCGTCAGGCCCTCAAGACTGCGCCTGAAGCGCCACGCCCGCGGCTGGAACTTGCCGCCCTGCAAGGCCGCGCCGGTGATGCAACGCTGGCCATGACCACTCTGATGGAACTGGCCCAGGCAGTCCCGGCCGCCATTCCGCTGATGGCCAGGCGGCTGGCCGACGCGGCAAAGGCCAGTGGCCAACAGGCCGAGGCCTCCCTGGTGCTGCAAACCAGCTACGAGCTGCATGCCTCGCTTGATGTGCTGGAGGCAATCGTGGCACTCGAGCCCGATCCGCTGGTGGCGCGCGAATGGTATGTGCGCCACCTGAAGCGCGAGCCTTCGCTGGTGGCGGCCTCCAGGTGGCTGGCCGGCGAGAAGCTTGAGCACGACCAGTTCCACCCGTTTGTGCAAAACGCACTGGAGCACGCGGTGAAACCGCTCACGCGCTACCGCTGTGCTGCCTGCGGCTTCGAGGCCAAGCAGCATTTCTGGCAATGCCCGGGCTGCCAGGCCTGGGACAGCTACCCGGCCCGCAGGGTGGAAGAGTTATGAATCCGACCAAAGATCAACTTTCAAAAGCCCGGGTACTGGTGGTGGGCGACGCCATGCTCGACCGCTACTGGCACGGTGCGGTGGACCGCATCTCGCCCGAAGCCCCGGTACCGGTGGTGCGCGTCACGCGCGAAGAGGAGCGCGTAGGCGCTGCCGCCAACGTGGCCTACAACGTGGTGTCGGTCGGTGCGCAGGCCAGTTTCATCGGCGTGATTGGGGATGATGAGCCCGGCCACAAGCTCGAAGCGTTGATGCGCAACACCGGCATTCGCACCCACCTGGCGCGCGACGCCGGCCTGCAAACCACCGTCAAGCTGCGCGTGATTGGCCGCCAGCAGCAGTTGCTGCGGCTGGACTTTGAAAGCGAACCCGACCACGAAACCCTGGCCTCGCAGACCGAGGCCTTTACCCAACTGGTGCCGCAACATGACGCGGTGCTGTTCTCGGACTACGGCAAGGGTGGCCTGGCGCATATCGGAACCATGATTACCGCAGCCCGGGCGGCGGCCAAGCCGGTGCTGATCGACCCCAAGGGTTCGGACTATTCGCGCTATGCCGGTGCCACCGTCATCACGCCCAACCGCGCTGAATTGCAGCAGGTGGTGGGTGGCTGGCGCACTGAAGACGAACTGCGCACCAAGGCACAAAACCTGCGCGCCCTGCTCCAGCTTGAGGCCTTGCTGCTCACCCGAAGTGAAGACGGCATCAGCCTGTATGACGCTGACGGCGAGCTGCACGTGAAGGCCCAGGCCCGGGAGGTGTTTGACGTTACCGGCGCGGGCGACACCGTGATCGCCACCCTCGCCGCGCTGGTGGCGGCCGGCCTGAGCCTGCGCCAGGCCATGCCGCTGGCCAACAAGGCTGGCGGGATTGTGGTGGGCAAATTCGGCACTGCCACGGTTTCCTACGAGGAGCTTTTTGAATGACACGCATCGTGGTCACCGGCGCGGCCGGCTTCATTGGCAGCAACATTGTCAAAGGGCTGAACGCCCGCGGTATTGACAACATCATTGCGGTGGACGACCTGACCCAGGGTGAAAAATTCCGCAACCTGGCCGACCTGAAAATTGCCGACTATGTAGACGCCGACCGCTTCTACGACCGGTTCGCCGAAGGCAGCTTTGGCAAGGTAGAGGCCGTGTTCCATGAGGGCGCGTGCAGCGACACCATGGAGACCGATGGCAAATACATGATGGACAACAACTACACCTTGTCGTGTAGCCTGTTCCAGGCCTGCCAGCAACACGGCACGCGCCTGCTCTACGCGTCGTCCGCCGCCACCTATGGCGGCTCCGACACCTTTCGTGAAACACCCGAGTTCGAGAAGCCGCTCAATGTTTACGGCTACAGCAAGCTGCTGTTTGACCAGCGCATGCGCCGCGAATGTGGCGCAGACTTTGCGCGGTTCAAGCATCAGGTGGCGGGCTTTCGCTACTTCAACGTCTATGGCCCGCGCGAGCAGCACAAGGGCCGCATGGCCAGCGTGGCGTTTCACCAGTTCAACCAGTTCCGCGCCGAAGGCAAGGTCAAGCTGTTTGGTGACTACGGCGGCTACGGCCCTGGCCAGCAAACCCGCGACTTCGTGTTCATCGACGACGTGGTGGCGGTGAACCTGTGGTTTTTTGAAAATCCGCAAAAGTCCGGCATCTTCAACCTTGGCACCGGCCGCGCCCAACCGTTCAACGATGTGGCGGCGGCCGTGCTGGGCGCGCTGTCGGCCCAGCCCGGCAGCATTGCCGAGCTGCATGGCCGGGGCCTGGTGGAGTACATCGCCTTCCCGGACGCGCTGCGTGGCAAGTACCAGTGCTACACCCAGGCAGACCTGAGCGCACTGCGCGCTGCGGGCTGTGACACCGTGTTTTGCGACGTACAGACCGGCGTGGCGCGCTACATGGCCTGGCTGACGGGTAACGCCTAGGGTTTGCCCGCTGGCCCTGGGTCAACGCCGCGCGATGGCGCACCGTTATAGTCGGAGCCCGGCACGGAGGTTGCCGGTTCAACTACCCCTTTTGAGGAGTTTCCCATGCTGAAAAAACTGTTGGCTCTGGTGGTCATGCTGTACGCCGCTGCATCGTTCGCGGCGGTTGATGTGAACAAGGCCAGCGCGGCCGATCTGGACGGCATCAAGGGCATTGGCCCCGCCATCTCGGCCAAGATCATCGACGAGCGCAAGAAGGGCAATTTCAAAGACTGGAACGACTTTGTCGAGCGGGTCAAGGGCGTGGGCGAAGGCAATGCCGCCAAGTTCTCGGCCGAAGGCCTGACCGTCAACGGCGCAGGTTTCAAGGGCGCATCAGCCGCCCCCGCCGCTGCCAAGAAGGACGAAAAGCCTGCCGCCGCCAAGGCCGAAGCCAAGCCCGCCGCTGCGGCTGCTGCGCCTGCCAAGGCCGAAGCCAAGCCTGCTGCGGCTGCCGCACCTGCACCCGCAACTGCCCCAGCCGCCGCCGCTGCGCCAGCCGCCAAGCAGGAAAAGAAAGACCCGAAGGCTGAAGCCAAAGTCAAGGCTGACGCTGACAAGAAGGCCAAAGACGACGCCAAGGCCAAGGCCGCAGAAGAGAAGAAGGCCAAAGCTGACGCAGAGAAAAAGGCCAAGGCAGATGCCAAAGCCAAAAAAGATGACGAGAAGAAGGCCGCTGCTGCCAAGAAGGACGAAAAGCCCGCCGCCAAGGCCGAGGCCGCCAAGCCCGCCGCCAGCGCCCCCAAGAAGTAAGGCCTGCGCCCAGCTTCACAAAACCCGCTTCGGCGGGTTTTTTTATTGGGGAAAACGAATAAAACAGCCGGTAGCCCGCACCAGATATGCAGGAGCCACTATCAAAACAATAGCATCTAGGGAGCCGGCGAGACCAGCGCAACCAGGTCTGTGGTGCCCACGTCCACACCCGCCTGCGCCAGCAGCGTGGTGACCTGGCCGCGATGGTGGGCCTGGTGGTTGAAAAAATGCGTCATGCCCTGCCACATCGGGTGGGCGCGTTGCACGCCCTGGGTGTTGGCATAGCGCATGGTGCGCAGCACAAAGTCGGTGGGCATCTGCGCCACCCAGGCTTCGATCGCGGCGTCCAGCCGGTCGCGCCGCTCTTGCAATGCCGCCCAGTCCACCTCAATCGGGGTGGCGTAGCTGGCACCGGGCGGCAGCGCCAGCAAGCCATCGTCCAGCGCCGCGAACACCACGCCCTGCGCTGCAAAGCGCCGCAACCACAGCGTGTCGCCCCACACCAGATGATTCAGCGTGCCATGGATCGAACCAAAAAAGGCACCCCGCTCAAGCTTGCGCCCGGCATCGCCCAAACCATCGCAGGCGGCATAAAGGCGCTGGTTGAACCAGCGGTTGTAGCGGGCGAGAAGGCGGTAGTTCTCAGTGAAAGCGCTGTCCATGGGCGTCATTGTCGCCAATGCGCCGCCCCGGCACATTGCCGGGCACGGCGTCCTTGAACAACGGCAACAAAGCCGCACAGCGCAAGGTGGCGACGCTCTGGCCCAGATCCTGCGCCAGGTACTGGTACAGGCTGGCCCGCAGCAGCCACAGTTCTATTGCTGAACCGGCCCGGGCAATCTGCCCGGTCGCCAGCGCCCGATGGTGGTTGCTGCAAGGTGCCATGGCCAGGCGCATCGCCTCACGAATAGCCTCCAGGTCAGGCGGCGAGGCATGGGCACTGGTGCCAACCAGCTCCTCGCGCTGGGCACCCCGTGCAGAAGCAAACCAACGTTGAACGCGCAAGCTCATGTCCATGACCAACTCCTTTGGTGTGCGGTCAGACCGCGCCGTAGCCGCCGCCGCCCGGGGTATGAATCTCAAACACATCGCCCGGCTTCATTTCGGCCTGGCCGATGTGGTCAAGCGCCTCGACGGTGCCATTGCTGCGCAGCACCCGGTTCAGACCCACCTGCCCCGGCTGGCCCCCGCACATGCCAAAGGCACCGTGCTTGCGCCCGTTGGACAAAATGCTGGCCGTCATGTCTTCCAGGAAGCGCACCCGACGAATGCCGCCGTTGCCACCCTTCCATTGGCCCGCACCGCCCGAGCCCTGGCGCACCTCGTAGCTTTCCAGGCGCACCGGGAAGCGGAACTCCAGCACCTCGGGGTCGGTCAGGCGCGAATTGGTCATGTGGGTCTGCACCACGCTGGTCCCGTTGAAGCCCTCACCCGCACCCGAGCCACCCGAGATGGTCTCGTAATACTGGTGCGAGGCGTTGCCAAAAGTAAAGTTGTTCATGGTGCACTGGCTGGCCGCCATGACACCCAGCGCGCCATACAAGGCATTGGTGATGCAGGAGGAGGTTTCCACATTGCCCGCCACCACCGAGGCCGGCGGGTTGGGGTTGAGCATGGAGCCCGCCGGGATGATCACGTTGAGCGGCTTGAGGCAGCCCGCATTCAGCGGGATGTCGTCGTCTACCAGCGTACGGAACACATACAGTACCGCCGCCATGCACACCGCCGTGGGTGCGTTGAAATTATTGGTTTGCTGCGCACTGGTGCCGGTGAAGTCGATTTCGGCGCTGCGGTTCGTGGTGTCCACCCGAATGGCCACCTGAATTTGCGCGCCGTTGTCCAGCGGCAGGGTGAAGGCGCCGTCTTTCAGGCGCGTGATGACACGGCGCACCGACTCCTCGGCGTTGTCCTGCACATGCAGCATGTAAGCCTGCACAACATCCAGGCCGAACTGCTCCACCATCTTGCGCAACTCCTGCACGCCCTTCTCGTTGGCGGCAATCTGGGCCTTCAGGTCGGCCATGTTTTGCTGCGGGTTACGCGACGGATATTCACCGCTTTGCAGCAGCGCGACCATCTCGGCCTCGCGCAGCACGCCCTGGGCCACCAGCTTCACGTTGTTGATCTGCACGCCCTCTTCTTCAATGCGGGTAGAAAACGGCGGCATCGAGCCCGGCGTGGTGCCGCCAATGTCGGCATGGTGGCCGCGGCTGCCCACGTAAAACAGCGGCTTGTCATGGGCGGCAGCGCCCAGGTATACCGGCGTGATGACGGTCACATCGGGCAAGTGCGTACCCCCATGGTAGGGGTCGTTCAGCACATACACGTCGCCCGGCTGCATCTTGCCGGCGTTCTCGCGTATCACCGTCTTGATGCTCTCGCCCATTGACCCCAGGTGCACCGGCATGTGCGGCGCGTTGGCAATCAGGTTGCCCTGCGCATCAAACAGCGCGCAGGAAAAGTCCAGCCGCTCCTTGATGTTGACCGAGTAGGCGGTGTTTTGCAGTTGCAAACCCATTTGCTCGGCGATGTTCATGAACAGGTTGTTGAACACCTCCAGCAACACCGGGTCGACCGTGGTGCCCACGGCAAACTTCACTGCCCGCGGAATGCGGCGCTCCAGCACCAGGTGGTCCAGCGCGGTGAGTTCCGCCTCCCAGCCAGGTTCAACCACGGTGGTGGCGTTTTTCTCGGCAATGATGGCCGGGCCGGGCACCACGTCACCGGGGCGCAGGTCTTCGCGCACCACCAGCGCGGCGTCGTGCCACTGGCCGCCCGAGTACATCCGCACAGATTCGCGGCGCGGCACGGCGCGCGGCTCGTGGGTGTCGTGGCGCGGCTCGGCCGGGGCATCACCGGCCACCACCGCCTCGACCGAAACCGCCTCCACCACCAGGCGCTTGCCTTGCATCAGAAAGGCAAAGCGCTGCCGATAGGCGGCCTCAAATGCGGTCTTGATGGCGGCCAGATCGCCAAACGGAACCACCAGTGCCGCGTCGCTGCCGTCGTAGCGCACATGCACACGGTGGTGCACCTGCACCGTGCCGGCGTTGACCTGCTGGCGCTGCAACTCAGCCTGGGCGGTGTTGCCCAGCGCGTCCAGGCGCTCGGCGATCAGCGGCAGCGAGGCAGCGGCCAGCGGCAGCTCAATGGCCTGCTCGCGGATGACGTTCTGGTCGGCCAGGCCCATGCCGTAGGCGCTCAACACACCGGCCAGCGGATGCACGAACACCCGCGTCATGCCCAGCGCGTCGGCTACCAGGCAAGCGTGCTGGCCACCGGCGCCACCAAAGCACTGCAAGGTGTAACGGGTGACGTCGTAGCCGCGCGCCACAGAAATCTTCTTGATGGCGTTGGCCATCTGCTGCACTGCGATGTTGATGAAGCCCTCGGCCACCACTTCGGCGCTGCGGCCAGTTTTGCCGGCCAGCTGGTTGAATTTTTCTTCCACGGCTTCGTAACTCAGCGCTTCGTCTGCACCGGGGCCAAACACCTTGGGGAAGTAGCGCGGCTGGATCTTGCCGGTCATCACATTGGCGTCGGTCACGGCCAGCGGGCCACCCCGGCGATAACTTGCCGGGCCGGGGTTGGCCCCTGCACTCTGGGGGCCCACGCGAAAACGTGAGCCGTCGAATTCAAGAATCGAGCCGCCACCGGCCGCCACGGTGTGAATGCTCATCATCGGCGCACGCATCCGCACACCGGCCACCTGGGTCTCAAACTCGCGCTCAAACTCACCGGCGTAGTGGCTCACGTCGGTGGACGTTCCGCCCATGTCAAAGCCGATGACCTTGTCGTGGCCAGCCAGCGCGGCGGTGCGCGCCATGCCCACAATGCCACCGGCCGGGCCCGAAAGAATGGCGTCCTTGCCCTGAAAGGCGTGGGCGTCGGTCAAGCCACCCGACGACTGCATGAAGAACAGCTTGACGCCTGGCATCTCGCCAGCCACCTGCTCCACATAGCGCCGCAAGATCGGTGACAGATAGGCATCTACCACGGTGGTGTCGCCCCGGCTCACGAACTTCATCATCGGGCTGGTTTCAAAGCTGGTGCTGACCTGGGTGAAGCCCGTCTCCTTGGCAATGCGTTTGGCCAACTGCTCGTGTTCGGTGTAGCGGTAGCCGTGCATGAACACAATGGCCACGCTGCGCAGGCCCCGCCCATAGGCTGCCAGCAAGTCACCGCGCAGGGCCGCCTGGTCCAGCGGCTGCAATACCTCGCCGTGGGCGCTGAGGCGCTCCTGGGCTTCAATCACCTCGCTGTACAACAACTCGGGCAACTGGATGTTGCGGTCAAAAAGCCGTGGGCGGTTCTGGTAAGCAATACGCAGCGCGTCACGAAAGCCCCGCGTGGTCACCAGCAAGGTCGGCTCACCTTTGCGCTCCAGCAGCGCGTTGGTGGCCACCGTGGTGCCCATCTTCACGCACTCAACCTGCTGGGGCGTCACCGGCTCGCCGCGCGTGAGACCCAGCAAGTGGCGAATGCCCGCCACGGCGGCGTCTTTGTACTGTTCCGGGTTTTCGCTCAGCAGCTTGTGGGTGGTGAGCGTGCCGTCGGGCCGCTTGGCCACGATGTCGGTAAAGGTACCGCCGCGGTCTATCCAGAATTGCCAGCGGTCGGTGCCAGGAACGGAATGAGAGTCTTGCATGGTGCGTGTGGTTAACGTTGGATGTAATACGGAACAAAAATCACATTGGCCTCGTTACCGACGGATCGTACCCATTCGCGGGAAAACTTCTCCCCCATGCGCTTGAGTTCGGCTTCAAAGTCGGCAGGAATGCGCTCCACCTTCATGCCTTTGGCCTTGAGCTCGCCAGTGGAGCCCGCAGCCACCTCGCGGCTCATGGCCCAGCCGCGGGTTTCGGCCTCCTGGGCCGACTTGAGCACAGCCTGCTGTGTGGCGGGCTTGAGGGCGTCAAACGCCGCCTTGTTCACAAAGACAATGTTCTTCGGGAACCAGGCGTTGATTTCGTAGTAATGCTTGATCTGGCCCCAGACCTGGTTCTCAACCCCGGTGACGGCAGAGGTGATCATGTTGTCCATTTTGCCGCTGGCCAGCGCCTTGTTCACCTCGACCATCGGCACATCCACCGGCGTGGCACCCAGCATCTCGGCGATACGGATGGTCGACTGGTTGTAGGTGCGCATGCGTGTGCCCCTGAAGTCGGCCGACGAACGCACCGGCGCGCCCGCATACAGGCCCTGCGGCGGCCATGGCACGGCGTACAGCGCCTTCAGGCCGCGCTCGGCAAAATGCTTGTCGATCAACGGGCGCTGCAAGTCCCACATGCGCCGTGCATCTTCGTAGCTGCTGACCACGAACGGAATCGCATCGGCCCCGGCAATCGGGATGTCCTTGACCATGCTGGTCATGATGGTCTCGCCGGCCTGGGCCTTGCCGTCCTGCACGGACTGGCGGATGTCGTTGAGCTTGAACAGCGTGTTGTTCGGGTGAACGTCAATGCGCAGGGCACCGGCGCTGGCCTGCTCCACGTCTTTCGCAAACTGCATCACGTTTTGCGTGTGGAACGACTCGGCCCGGTAGCCGGTGGCGAGTTTCCAGCTGGTCTGGGCGTGCGCTACCGACGCCGCGGCAAGGGCGGCAATCAACAAGACTTTCATGGTGAACTCCTGGGGGGGGTAAGTGGCTCAACCCTGCATCTGGCGTGGCAGCCACAAGACCACGTCGGGGAAAAAGTAAGTCGCGAGCACTGCCGCGATCATCAGGAAGAACAGCGGCATGGCGGTGCGGGCAATCCAGGTCACTTCGCGCTTGGTCAGGCCCTGCAGCACAAACAGGTTGAACCCCACCGGCGGCGTGATCTGCGCCATCTCGACCACCAGCACGATGAAGATGCCGAACCAGATCAGGTCAAAGCCCGCGGCCTCGACGGTAGGCAACAGCACCGCGATCGTCAGTACCACCATCGAGATGCCATCCAGGAAACAGCCCAGAATGATGAAGAAGACGATCAGCAACAGCATCAGCGCGAACGGCGACAGATGCAGCGCACCGATGAATTCAGCAAGATGCCGGGGCAAGCCCATGAAGCCCATGGCCAACGTCAAGAAGGCTGCGCCCGCAAGAATGAGGCCGATCATGCAGTAGACGCGACAGGCCGCCACCAGCCCGTCCTTGAAGCGTGCCCAGTCCAGCGAGCCTTCAATTTTTGCCAGCACCAGCGCGCCGCCGACGCCCAGCGCTGCCGCTTCGGTGGCGGTTGCAATACCGCTGTAAATGCCACCCAGCACCAGCGCGATCAGTGACACCACCGGGATCAGGTGACGCGAAGCGTAGAGCTTCTGACCGAAGCTCATGGCAGCGTCAGCGGGAGGCACTTTGTCTTTATTGAACAGAGCCCAGACAATGATGTAACCCGAGAACAGCGCGGCGAGCATCAGCCCGGGTATCACGCCCGCCAGGAACAGCTTGGCGATCGATACATTGGCCGCCACGCCATAGACGATCATGATGATTGAGGGCGGAATCAGCAGGCCCAGGGTGCCGGCGCCAGCCAGGGTGCCAATGGAAATGTCATCCGGGTAGCCGCGCTTCTTCAACTCGGGCAGCGTGATCTTTCCGATGGTGGCGCAGGTGGCCGCCGACGAACCCGAGATGGCGGCAAAGATGGTGCAGCCCACCACATTGGTGTGCAGCAAACGACCCGGCAGACGGTCCAGCCAGGGTGCCAGGCCCCTGAACATGTCGTTGGACAGCTTGCTGCGAAACAAAATCTCGCCCATCCACAGGAACAGTGGCAGCGCGGTCAGCGTCCAGCTGGAGGTAGACCCCCAAATGGTCAGCATCATGCTGTCGCCCACCGGGCGCTGGGTGAACAATTCCATGCCGATCAATGCCACCGCCAGCAGCGACAGACCGATCCACAAACCCGAGCCCAGCACTGCGAACAGCAGCACGATCAAGGCCAATGCAATGACAACGTCCATGATGTTTTCTTTCGCTCTTATTCGACGTGTGCGGCGTCAGCAGAAACCGCAATGAAGTTGCCACCATTCCACCGCTCAACCAGCGCCTGGCCGAACGCCAGGGCAAAACCAATGCAGCCCAGCGCCATGCTGAGTTGTGGAATCCATAGCGGCGAGGCATCGGCAGCGGGCGAAACATCGTGGGTGATGTAGGACACCCAGACCAGGCGCACTGCGTACCAGGCGATGTACAGCGCAAGGCCAAAGGCCGCAGACAGACACCACCACTCCAGCGCACCACGCAGCTTGGGCGGCACCCGGTCCAGCAGCAGCGTCACGCGGATGTGGTCGCCATGTTGAAGCGTGGCGGGCAGCGCCAGAAAAAGCGCCGCCGCGATGGCATAGCCCGCGTAGGCGTCCAGCCCGCCGATGTCCCAGTGCACTTCGCGGGCAATCACGCCCAGCAGCACCGCACCGAATGCAGCCACCATGGCCAGGCACGACAAGGCCATCAGCAGTTTGTAGAAATTGAGGACGAGTTTGGCCACCGCACGCTCCTGGTTCGGTTCGACAACGAGACAAAAGGGGAATCAGCGGGCGCTGACTGCACAGGCGGTGTGCAGCGCCCGCTGGCAACGCGGCTTACTTCTTGCGGTAAGCGTCAATCACGGCCTGGCCATCGGCACCTGCCGTTTTGAGCCACTCGGCCGTCATGGTCTCGCCAATGGCGGCCAGTTCTTTCTTGACTGAATCGGACGGCGCGGCAATGGTCATGCCCTTGGCAGCCAGCTCCTTGATGTATTCACCATCAAGCCGCTCGCTGGTGGCCCAGCCCCGCGCTTCAGCCGCTGCGGCGGCCCTGAGCAAGGCGTCCTGGGTGGGCTTGTCGAGCGCGTCAAACGCCTTCTGGCTCACCACCGTGGCATTGCGCGGCAGCCAGGCACTAACGGGGTAGAAAAACTTCACCTGCTCGTGCAGTTTGCTTTCAACACCGCTGGCGCTGGAGGTCAGAAAATTCTGCACTCCACCGGTTGCCAGTGCCTGGCCCAGCTCGGCCAGCTGGATGGTCACGGGCTGTGCCTTGAGCAGTTGGGCAATGCGGGTGGTGGCCGGGTTGTAGGCGCGCATTTTGGTGCCGGCAAAGTCGGCCGGTGCACTGATCGGCTTGAGTGAATACAGCGACTGGCCCGGCCACGGCACGGTAAACAGCACCTTGATGCCCTGGGACGCGAGCAGCTTGTCCTGGGCGGGTTTGGCGGCGTCATACAGGCGCTTGGCTTCCGTGTAGCCGGTGGCCAGGAAAGGAATCGAGTCCACGCCGAACAGCGGGTTTTCGTTGGCAGCGCCAGACAGGATGAACTCGGCCGACTGCACCTGCCCGGTCTGCACCGCGCGCTTGATCTCGTTGGCCTTGTACAGCGAACCGCCGGGGTGCAGCGTAATCTTCAGTTTGCCGCCGGTCAGCTGGTCAACCTCATTGGCAAACTGCTGCACGTTCTGGGTCTGGAAACTGTTGGCACCGTAGCCGGTGGGCAGGTCCCACTTGGTCTGGGCCGACGCCGTGGCGCAAAGCGCGAGAGCAGATAGGCAGAACACGAGTTTTTTCATGAAGGGCTCCTTGGTTTAAAAGCTTGCAAGCTGGGTGTTGAGAAGATCGGTAATCAGCATCGCGCCGGGGGCGTGGGTAATGCACAACGGCGGGCGGGCCTGCCGAATGGCAGCCTGCGGCGTGACCCCACAGGCCCAGAACACCGGCAGTTCATCGGGCATGATTTCCACGGCGTCGCCGTAGTCGGGTTGTTGCAGGTCAGCAATGCCGATCAGCGATGCATCGCCAATGTGCACCGGCGCGCCATGCACATTGGGAAAACGCGAGGTGATTTGCACCGCACGAATGGCGGCGGCGGCTTTCATGGGCCGCATGGACACCACCATCGGGCCACTGAACACGCCCGCCGCGTGGGTGGCAATGTTGGTGCGGTACATGGCCACGTTGCGGCCCTGCTCTATGTGGCGCAGTGGCAGGCCGGCCTGCATCAGCGCCTGCTCAAAGCTGAACGAGCAGCCAATCACAAACGTCACCAGGTCGTCGCGCCACAGGGCCGTGATGTCGGTGGGTTGCTCGGCCAGCTCACCGTCGCGCCAGACCCGGTAGCGCGGCACGTCGGTACAAATGTTGATGTCCTGGCCCAGCGTGGGCAGCATTGGCTGGCCGGGCTCCGACACCGCCAGCAGCGGGCACGGCTTGGGGTTGCGCTGGCAGTAGCGCAAGAAATCATTGGCCTGCGCCTGCGGCAGGATGACCACGTTGCCCTGCACCCGTTCGTCGGCCAGGCCGCTGGTGTGCGAACTCCACAGCCCCTGGCGAATCAGGCCGCGCACATGCGCCGCGTCCTGCATGCCGTCGGGGCCAAACACTGCCTGCGCCAAATCCAGAGCTGATCCCACCGCATGTCCTTTGTTTCAAATCATGTCAACTGCATGACGATGGGCGGATTGTGGTTGGGCTTCAGTGCATATTCAAATTCAAAATTTTTTGCTTACGTCATCGATTTTTTCGATGCTACAAAACAGGGCGCTAGCGCGCAACGCTGCGCTTTACCGGTGCACGCTTGGCCGCGGGCTGCGCGTCAATAAAGGCAAACGCCGACTTGATGACGGTCTCTACCGCCAATGAAGACGGGTCGGTGCGGTAGCTTGCGTGAATCGGCAGCGGCTGCAAGGCGGTGTCGCAGGCCAGCTGCTTCAAATTGGGGAACGCAAGCAGCCGCTGCACCGCGCGGCGCGGCAAAGTGGCCACGCCAAAGCCGCCTTGCACCAGTTGCACCATGGCCGAAATCGATGAAATGGTGTGCACCCGCTTGGGCTCCACATCGGCCTGGCGAAACAAGTCCACCAGCCCCACATGCGGGTGCGAGCCGCGCTGGAAGGTCAGGACTTCAAGCTCGCCCAGTTCGGCCAATGTGTAGCGCCGCTTGCGGTGCAGCCGGGTGTTGCCCATGAATACCATTTCCATTGGCGGCAGCGCCCGGCTGCGCACACCGTCTGCCGCAGCCGGCAGCGCCGCAAACACCAGGTCCTGGGTGCCGCGCTGCATTTGCTCCACCAGAATCGGGGTGGTTTCTACCGTCAGCTCCAGCGCCAGCGCGGGGTGGTCGGTGCGCAGCTTTTCCAGCCACGGGATCAACCACGAATGCAGCACTGATTCAATCGCACCAATGCGCATTGACACTGCCAGCGACGCGCCCGAGCCCATTTCGGCCTTCACTTCACGCTGCAGCTCCAGCAGGCGCTGCGCATAGGTAAAAAAACGGGTGCCCGCAATGGTCAGGCGAAACTGCTTGTCGCGCCGGTCCAGCAGCAAAACGCCCAGCTCTTCTTCCAGCGCGGCAACACGGCTGGACATGGCTGATTGCGTGAGGAACAGCTTTTCAGCCGCACGGGTCACGCTCTTGAGCGAAGCCACCCAGTAAAACGCCTCGACAAAACGCAGGTTCATGGTGTTGCCTGTGGGTTTGCGGCAAAGCGCTTCAGGGCTGGCAGGTCGCGCAGCGACAGCACCTGCCAGCCAGTGGCCGCTTCAATTTGTGCCTGGTAAGGCGGCATGTTGGTGCATTCCAGCACCACCGTCGTGAGCTGCGGCGCGCGCGCCTTGAGCGCCAGCGCCGCCGCCACCACGTCGGCCCCGGCGCGCTCCAGGTCCATCTGCTCGCGGTTGCCCAATATGGCTTGGGCAAATTCACTTTTGGGGTCCACGCCCTGCACCAGCACGTCTTGTACCCGCTCGCGCGGCACACCGGCGCAGCGCAGGTACTCGCTGCCCAGCTTGGCCGCGCTGATGGTCAAAACCCCCACCTGCGGCTGCCCGGCCAGCAAGCGCGGCAACAGCAGCAAGCTGGAGGTAGCCACCGGTATCCTGGCGGCGGCCTGTAGTTCTTTTTGTAGCAACACCAAAAAGCCGCAACTGGTGGTGATGGCCGCCACGCCCGCCTGCTCCAGCCCACGCACCACCGACACCAGCCCCGGCACCACCCGGCCCGCGCGCAGGCCCTTGGCCGACTGCACCACCTTGTCGGGCCATACGCCCTTGACGATGCGAAAGTTAACTGGCACGCCCCAGGTAGCCGGGTGGCCCACATCGCCCGGCGGGCGCGGAAAACGGGTGTCCAGCATCACCACGCCCAGCACCGGTTGGGCGGCCTGCCCGGGAAACACCGTAGCGGCTGGCGCGCTAATTGCATTTATGCTGTTGCTCTCATTCATTCACGCCATTGTCCTGGAGAGATCATGAAACACCAATTCGCCCTGGTCGCTGCTGCTGTTGCCTTCAGCGGTGCGGCTTTTGCACAAACCAAGTGGGACCTGCCCGCTGCCTACCCTGCCACCAATTTTCACAGTGAAAACCTGGTGCAGTTTGCCAACGACGTAGACAAAGCCACCGCTGGCAAGCTCAAGATCACGGTGCACCCCAATGCGGCGCTGTTCAAGGCACCAGAAATCAAGCGCGCCGTGCAAGGCGGGCAAGCCCAGATCGGCGAAATCCTGCTGGTGAACTTCCAGAACGAATGGCAGGCCTTTGGTGCCGACGGCCTGCCCTTCCTGGCCGACAGCTACGACGAAGCCGTCAAGCTGTGGAAAGTGCAAAAACCCATGATGGACAGAAAGCTCGCCGCTGACGGCCTGATGGCCTTGTACGCCGTGCCATGGCCACCCCAGGGCATCTACGCCAAGCGCCCGCTGGCGTCTGCCGCAGACCTTAAAGGCATGAAGTGGCGTGCCTACAGCCCGTCTACCGCCCGCATCGCCGAATTGGTGGGTGCCCAGCCCGTCACGGTGCAAGCCGCGGAGCTGTCTCAGGCCATGGCCACGGGCGTGGTTGAAAGCTACATGTCCAGCGGCTCCACCGGCTTTGACACCAAAACCTACGAACACATCAAGTTCTGGTACGACACCCAGGCCTGGCTGCCCAAGAACGCGGTGATTGTGAACAAAAAAGCCTTTGACGCACTCGACAAGCCAACGCAAGACGCCCTGCTCAAAGCCGCGGCTGACGCTGAAGTCCGTGGCCTGGCCGCCAGCAAGCGCGTCAACACCGAAAGCCTGGACAAGCTCAAGGCCAATGGCATGAACATCGTTCAGCCTTCTGCCCAGCTCAAGGCCGACATGAAGAAAGTGGGCGACGTGATGCTCAAGGAATGGCTTGAAAAAGCCGGCCCCGAAGGCCAGCAACTGGTGGACGCCTTCCGCAAGTAAGGCCCAACGATGCGCAAGTTTCTTGACGCGCTCTACCTCAGCGCCGCCGCCCTGGCGGCGCTTTTCATGGTGGGCCTGCTGTTGATGGTGCTGCTGTCCATCATCAGCCGGCAGTTGCACTTTCACGTGCCCGGCACCGACGCTTATGCCGGCTATTTCATGGCCGCCAGCGGCTTTTTGGCCCTGGCCCACACACTCAAGCGCGGCGAACACATCCGCGTGACGCTGGTCATCAACGCCCTCAAGGGCCGCTACAAGCGCGCTCTGGAGATTTGGGCGCTGGGTGCCGCCACCATGCTGGCGGCGCTGTTTGCCGGCTACAGCGTGCGGCTGTCCTGGCAGTCTTACAGCTTTCACGACATATCCACCGCCAGCGACGCCACACCGCTATGGATCCCCCAGATCGCCATGGCACTGGGCACTGTGGTGCTGGCGATTGCATTCCTCGACGAATTGGTGCTGGAAATCCAGGGTCGCCGTGTTCAACAGGAACCCACCGAGGCACTACGCAATGAGTGACATCGCCATAACCGGCCTTCTGGTGCTGTCGCTGTTTCTCATTCTGGGCAGCGGCGTCTGGATCGGCCTGACGCTATCGGGCGTGGCCTGGATCGCCATGCAGCTCTTCAGCTCGCGCCCGGCGGGCGACGCAATGGCGGTCACCATCTGGGGCTCGTCCAGCAGCTGGACGCTGACCGCCCTGCCGCTGTTTGTGTGGATGGGTGAAATTTTGTTTCGCACCCGCCTGAGCAACGACATGTTCAAAGGCCTGGCACCCTGGGTGCAAAGCCTGCCCGGACGCCTGCTGCACACCAACGTGGTGGGCTGCACCATCTTTGCCGCCGTATCCGGCTCCAGCGCCGCCACCTGCGCCACCATTGGCAAGATGACACTGCCCGAGCTCAAGCGCCGCGGCTACCCGGACGACATCGTCATTGGCACGCTGGCCGGTGCCGGCACGCTGGGCCTGTTGATTCCGCCATCCATCATCATGATTGTGTACGGCGTTACCGCCGAGGTGTCGATTGCCCGGCTGTTCATCGCAGGCGTCTTGCCCGGCCTGATGCTGGCCTTGCTGTTTTCGGGCTATATCGCCGCCTGGGCCCTGGCCAACCCGGGCAAAGTGCCTGCCGCTGACCGCACCTACACCTTCATGGAGAAGCTGGCAGAGTCGCGCAGCCTCATTCCGGTGGTGCTGCTCATCACCGCGGTGCTGGGTTCCATTTACAGCGGCATTGCCACCGCCACCGAGGCCGCGGCCGTGGGCGTGGTGGGCTCGCTGGCCATCTCGGCGGTGCAAGGCTCAATGAACTGGGCCACCTTCAAAGACTCGCTGATGGGTGCCACCCGCCTTTACTGCATGATTGCCCTGATCCTGGCCGGCGCTGCGTTCCTGACGCTGAGCATGGGCTACATCGGCCTGCCGCGGCACCTGGCAGAGTGGATCGCCTCGCTGGGCCTGACGCAGGCCCAGCTGATCGTCGCGCTGGCGGTGTTCTACATCATCCTGGGCTGCTTTCTGGATGGCATATCGATGGTGGTGCTGACCATGGGGGTGATCATGCCCACGGTGATGAAGGCCGGCATTGACCCGATCTGGTTCGGCATCTTCATTGTGCTGGTGGTTGAAATGGCGCAAATCACACCGCCCGTCGGGTTCAATCTGTTCGTGCTGCAAGGCATGACCGGGCGCGAGCTGACCTGGATCGCCAAGGTCACGTTGCCCATGTTCTTCCTGATGTGCGTGGCGGTTAGCCTGATCTACATCTTCCCCGGCATCGTGACCTGGCTGCCCCAGCAGATGATGAAGTGATGCACAGTGTGCTGGCCATCTGCCTGGGAGCCAGCGCAGGTGCCCTGGCGCGCTGGGCCCTGGGCCTGTGGCTCAGCCCTGGTGGTGCCCTGATCCCCTGGGGCACGCTGGCCGCCAACCTGATTGGCGGCTACCTGGTGGGCGTGTGCGTGGCCGTGTTCCAGGCCCTGCCCCAACTGGACCCGGTATGGCGCCTGGCCCTGGTCACCGGCTTTCTGGGCGCGCTGACCACCTTCTCGACCTTCAGCGCCGAAGTGGTGAGCCTGCTGATGCAGCAGCGCTACCTGCTGGCCAGCGCAACAGCCCTGCTGCACCTGGCAGGCTCCCTGCTGCTGACCATTGCCGGCATTCGATCTGCTATGTTTTTTATAGTGGCTCGCGCAGCGTAGATGCGGGCTGCGGGCTGAAATGGTCTGTACCGCTTGACGGAGCCGATTGTCACTGCCTACACTGCGCCAACGCTGGAGGTAGACATGGCAACCATCGAAATTTCAAATGCTGAGACTGTGGGCATCGACGGCGTGATGTTCACCGGCACACGTGGCGGCACGGCCTGCACCTTTCTCGTGGTGCGAGAGGCGCTGGAAGACGTCGAGTATCAGGAGTTGGCGTCCGCGCAGGAGCTTCTCGACGCCTTTGGCCGCCAGCAGGCGCTGATTGCCTCGTGCGCAGCAAAGGCGCTGGACGCCGGCACGACCGGCAAAGACGGCGCGGCGCACATCGAACTGCAAACGCTGCTTGCCTGACACCACTTAGCTGCGCTTGCTGCCGATGTAAATGCCAATCGGGCCGCGCAGCGCGCATGCTGATCAAGGATTAGGCAAACAGCTTGCGTAGTAATTCATCGCGGTCAAGCCCCTGCGCCTCGCCAACGGCGGCAAGTATCGCAGCAAGAGTTCCGATACGCAGTGGATCGTGGTTTGGAACCGTAATGTGATGCTGCGCGGGGGTGTAGATGGTCAACCGCACATGACTGCCGGTTTGCCTACTGACGGAATACCCCAGCTTGCCGAGCGCGCGAATCAGCTGCGCTCCTGTCAGATCCCGCGGCAGTCTCATGCGGCCAGCAACTCGTCCCGCACAAAGTGCAGGCGGATGACCTTGGGCGATTGCCCTTCGTCAAAGTGACAGTGAACGGCGTCCTGCACGGCGGTGCGAAGCTCCTCCACCGTGTCGGCTTCAGTGAAGATTGATTCGCCAAGCGCACGCGCGGAGAAGCCGCCCTCCGGCGCTTGCTCGACCACAAAGACAATTTCACTCATGGCACTCACCTTCTCAACAAGAGCTCAAGTATGCCCGGTCCCGCCAGCGCGCTGGCGCGGCACCCCACACACAATCACCCCCGGGTCATTGCCTGGCACCGCCAGATCATTCTTGGCCTGGGCCACGTCCATGTCGCGCGGCAGGGCCACGCCGTTTTTTACCGCCAGAATTTCGGCCATGACGCTCACCGCTATTTCTGGCGGTGTTTTGCTGCCGATGTAAATGCCAATCGGGCCGCGCAGGCGTTTCAGGCTTTCGTCGGTCTGCTCAAAGTGTTCAACCATGCGCTGGTGGCGCGCTTCATTGTTGCGGCGGCTGCCTATCGCGCCCACGTAAAACGCCTCGGTTTTCAGCGCCTCCAGCAGGGCCAGGTCGTCCAGCTTGGGGTCGTGCGTCAGGGCCACCACGCAACTGCGCCGGTCTGGCTTGAAGGCGGTGACCACGTCGTCGGGCATGTCGGCCACCACTTTGGCACCGGCCACGCTCCAGGCACCGCGGTATTCCTCACGCGGGTCGCACACCGTCACCGCAAAGCCGCTGAACAGCGCCATGGTGGCCAGGTATTCAGTAAGCTGGCCCGCGCCGATCAGCAGCATGCGGTACTCGGGGCCAAAGGTGTTGACCAGTTCGGCGTCCGACACCTTCAGTTCTTCGGGTGCCACGGCTTCGGCCAGCGTTACTGCGCCGTCGGCCAGGCGCACGGTGCGCTGCATCAGCTTGCCCGCTTCCAGCGCGGTGACCAGCTGCGCCAGGCTTTGGGCGTCGGGGTCGTACTCCAGCAGCAGCTCCAGCGTGCCGCCGCAAGGCAGGCCAAAGCGGTGGGCCTCGTCAGCGGTAATGCCGTACTTCACAAACCCGGGCGCGCCGCTGGGAATGTGCTTTTCTTCCCCCTGGGTTTCATTGCCCTGTGCATAGGCCTGGGTAAAGCGGTAGATCAGGTCGTCTTCAATGCAGCCGCCTGAGACCGAGCCCACCACCGCGCCGGTTTCACTTAAGCCCATGATCGAGCCAATCGGCCGGGGCGAGCTACCCCAGGTGCGCACCACCGTGGCCAGCAGCGCGCGCTGGCCGGCTGCGCGCCAGTCGCGCAGCGTGCGCAGCACCATCACGTCAAGGTTTTCCATGGCGAAGCCCGTTCCTGGTGTGTCAGCGCAGCAGCCAGAACGCCGCTACCAGGGCCGCAGCACCAGCCACCCAGGCCCACAGCGGGATCTTGCCGCCCGCAGGTAGCGCGGCGGCAAACGTGTCGGCCTGCACAGCGGCCGCAGCGGCATAAGCCTGGGGGTGTTGGCGCTGCATTTCGTCGTCAAAGCGTTTGAAGAAGTCTTCGGCCATTGACTTGGCCACGCCGTCAATCAGGCGCTGGCCAAGCTGGGCGATCTTGCCGCCCACCGAGGCATGCACGGTGTAGCTGAGCACGCAACCGCCACCTTCTTGCGACGGCACCAATGACACCTGGGAATTGCCCTTGCCAAAGCCAGCCGCGCCGCCCTGCCCGTCAAAGGTAATGGTGTAGCTGTTGGGCGGGTTGATGTCGCTCAAGGTGATCTTGCCGCTGAACTTGGCAGCCACCGGGCCCACCTTGACGGCCACGCCCACGGCGTATTGGTCGGGGCCGGTGGATTCAACCTTGTCGCAGCCGGGAATGCAGGCCTTCAGCACCTCGGGGTTGTTGAGCGCGTCCCAGGCTTGTTGCTGGGTGATGGCGAGCGCGCGGCTTCCTTGCATGTCCATGGTGAGTCCTTCTTTTTAATTCTTCATGACGGCGGCAAGGCTTGCCGCCAGATCTTCAAGTTTGCTGATGTTGTGCACCGCCAGCATGCCATGCGCCTGGCGGTGCAGTTCGACCGCGCCGCGGGCCAATGGTTCATAGCCGTCAAAGCGCAGCAAGGGGTTAAGCCACAACAGCCTGCGGCTGCGCCGCCGCAGCCAGCCCAGCTCGCGGGCCAGGTCGGCTGGCTCGCCGGTGTCCAGCCCGTCGCTGATCACCAGCACCAGGGTGCGCCGCCCCACCAGCCGGCGGCTGTGCTGCTCGCGCAGCGTGGCCAGTGCGTCGCCCAGGCGGGTGCCGCCGGCAAAGTCGCTGATGGCCAGGCTGGCAGCACCCAGCATGGCGTCGGTGTCGGCCAGCCGGAAGGCCGGGGTCAGGTCGGTCAGGTGCGTGCCAAAGGCAAACACGTCGGTGCGGCTCTTGGCCCCGGGGGCGTTGCGGGTGGCCGCATGCAAAAACGACAGCAGCAGGCGTGCATAGCGCTCCATCGAACCCGACACATCCACTAGCACCAGCAGCGGCAGCGGCAGGCGGTGGCGCTGCAAGCGGCGCAGTTGCATGATCTCGCCGCCCGTGCGTGCGGCGTCGCGCAGCACGCCGCTCCAGTGCACCCGGGCACCGCGGGCACCGGGGCGTACCCGGCGCGAGGGCACGCTGGGTATGGGCAGCGCCACGTCGCGCGCCAGCCGCTCTACCAGCCGGTATTCGCTGCCGCTCAGGGCGTTGAAGTCGGCATGCTTCAAGCGTTGCAGGTCGCTGGCGGTCATGGCGGCGTCAAACTCCACCTTCTGGTCTTCCTGCTTGGGTTTAGCCTGCTGGCCGTAGGCTTTTTGCGGCTGCAGCGCCTCGCGCACACGGGGCCGGCGCTTGCTGGGCTCGGCCTTGCCCTCGGCGCTGGGCAGCAGTTGCGACAGCAGCTTGTTGGCCACCTCGGGGTTGCGAAAGTAAACGTCAAACAACTCGCGGAACACCATGCGGTCTTGTTCGCGGCTGACCAGCACCGCCTCCATGGCGGCGCTCAAATCAGGCTTGCTGCCCAGCCCCACCAGCATCGCGGCCTGCTGCGCCAGCGCAATCCGGGCGCTGTCCAGCCGCACCCCGGCGCGGCGCAAGGCGCGGCCAAAGCCGGTGATGTTGTTGGCCAGCTTGCCGGTGCGGGCGTCGCCTAATTGCATTGGCTAGCCCAGCGTTTTCTCGCTGGCGCTTCGCGCCAGGCAGTGCCCGCCAGGGGCTCACACTGTGGCGGTCTGCGCTTCGCTACGACTGCACTGCGGTGCTCGACTTGGGGTCGTGCCGAAGAACTCGCTGTGTTCGCTGCGCTCACGCCGCTCAAACAGCTTCGGCAAGCATGAGCACGAAGCGCGCTGCGCGCGCCGACCCCAAATCTGTGCTCCTCGCCGCCACAGAGATCGCCCCCGCCGGGCACTGCCTGGCGCGAAGCCAGGTGTTTGGCG
>CALROG020000007.1:0-116918 GCA_943369755.1 Ramlibacter sp. 2FC | reverse complement strand
CGTGAAAAGCCTGAAACACAAAGCCCACCTTGTCGCGGCGCAGCCGCGCGGCCTGCTCGTCGTTCAGCGTGCCAATGTCGGTGCCGTCCAGCACCACGCTGCCCGCGCTCCAGTGGTCCAGCCCGGCCATGCAGTTCAGCAGGGTGGACTTGCCCACCCCCGACTCCCCCACGATGGCCACAAACTCGCCGCGCGCCACCGTGAGTGAGACGTTGGCAAACACGGACGCATCGCCATAGGCCTTGGCCAGGCCGGTGACGACCAGGCTCATGGCTGCCCCTCAACCGCGCGCATCACCTGCGCCAGTGCGTCGGGTGCGTCGCACGCCACCACCTGGCGCTGCGGCATGCTGCGCAGCCAGGTGAGCTGGCGCTTGGCGAGCTGGCGGGTGGCGGCAATGCCGCGCTCACGCAGCCCGGTGGCGTCGAACTCGCCGTTAAGGTGCTCCCAGGCCTGCCGGTAGCCCACGCAGCGCATGCTGGCCAGGCCGGGCGTGAGGTCGCCGCGTGCGCGCAGGGCGCGCACTTCGTTCAGCAGGCCTGCCGCCAGCATGGCGTCAAAGCGCAGGGCAATGCGCTCATGGAGCCAGCTTCTCAGCCCGGGTTCAAGGCTGATAAGGCTTGTAGCCCGCACCGGATATGCGCGAGCCACTACAAATTTAGTAGCGTTTGCGCTGCCTGCATGAAACGCCGAAAGCGGCTCCCCGCTGATTCGCCAGACCTCCAGCGCGCGCTGGATGCGCTGGGCGTCGTGGGGTGCCAGGCGCTGCGCCGTCACAGGGTCTACCTTGGCCAGCTCGGCGTGCAGGGCGGGCCAGCCGTGTGCGCGGGCCTGCGCGTCGATCTGTGCCCGCACTTCGGGCTGGGCCGGTGGCATGGCGTCAAGCCCGTCGAACAGCGCCTTGAAGTACAGCATGGTGCCACCCACCAGCAGTGGGCGTTTGCCGCGCGCCTGAATGTCTTGAATGAGTTGCGTGGCGTCGGCCACGAACTCTGCTGCGCTGTAGGCCTGAAGTGGGTCGCGGATATCCACCAGGTGGTGCGCCACGGCGGCCAGTTCTGCGGCACTGGGCTTGGCGGTGCCGATGTCCATGCCCCGGTACACCAGGGCGGAGTCCACGCTGATGATTTCTACCGGCCAGCGCTGGGCAATGGCCAGAGCCGCGGCGGTTTTGCCTGACGCGGTGGGCCCTGCGAGGCAAATCGGCTGCAGGCTCATGGCACGGGGGTGTGGTCGGGCATATCGCCAAAGCGATGCACCATCACCCATGAAAAAAAGGCGATCACCACCGACCAGAACCACAGGCCGTGCACCAGCGGAAACACTGTTCCGTCAATCCGCCCGCCCAGCCAGGCCCCCACGCCAAAAGCCACCACGGTCAGCAAAAAGCCCGACAGCGCCGACGCCGCCCCCGCAATCTGCGGGAACGGTGCGATGGCACCGGTCTGGGTACAGGGCTGGTGAATGCCGTGGCCAATCATGAACAAATAGTGCGGCAGCAAAAAGGCCCACCAGGTGTGCACCCCAGCCCAGGCCAGCAGGCCCATCAAGGTGCCGCCGGCCAGACTGAGCGCCGCACCGTACTTGACCGCGCCGCGCAAGCCCACCCGCACCAGCAGCCGGCGGCAGATCAGGGTGCCGCCAATGTAGGCCAGTGAGGCGCTGGCCATGGCCAGGCCGTACAGCGGGAGCGACACCCCATAGACGTGGAGAAACACGAATGACGAGGCAGCCAGAAAGGTAAACAAACCGCCATAGGCCGCCGCCAGCAGGCCGGCCCAGGCGATGAAGCCGGGGTGCCGGGCAATGTGCCCCCAGTTGCGCAGCAGCAGGCCGACTTGCAGTGGCGTGCGCTGGCGCAGTGTTTCCTGGAAGCGCGTGGCCAGCAGCACCAGCACCACCAGGCCGAACACCGCCAGCGCCGCCAAGGCCCAGCGCCAACCCACCAGCGGCACCAGCAGGCCGCCTGACAGCGGGCTCAGGCAGGCAACGAGCCCCAAGCCGCCCAGCGCCTTGGCCATCACGCGCGCGCCGTCAGCGGGCAAGTACAGGTCGCGCACGATGGCGCGCGCACACATCACGGCCGCCCCCATGGCACCACCTTGCACTGTACGGGTGGCGATCAGCCATTCAATGCTGGGCGCAAGCATGTTGCCGATGGCCGCCAGTGTGTACAGCGCCACGCCGCCCAGCAAGATGGGCCGGCGGCCATAGCGGTCCGACAGCGGGCCGAAGAACAGTTGTGAAACCCCGAAGGACAGCAGCAACGCAGTGAGCGTGAGCTGTGCCTGGCCAACGCTCGCGCCCAGCTCGGTGGTCAATGCGGGCAGGGCAGGCAGGTACAAGTCGGTGGTGATTGGCTGGATGCCCAGCAGCAGCGCCAGCAGCACCACCACCAGGCCCGGGGCCATGGGCTTGAGCGCGGGGTCAGACATCGCGCTGAGGTTAGCAGAAGCCCTATGGCCGGGGCCGGCTTGGGGCCAGGCGCTGTCAAGCCCAGGGCGACGCGCCCTGGGCCTGCAAATGCGTGAGGTACAGCCGGACGTCAAACTCCAGCTGGTGGTAGTCCGGTTCCATGTGGGCGCACAGGCTGTAGAAGGCCTTGTCGTGGGCTTTCTCCTTGATGTGCGCCAGCTCGTGCACCGCAATCATCTTGAGAAACGGTTCAGGTACCTCCCGGAACAACAAGGCCACGCGGATCTCGCGCCGGGCCTTGAGCTTGTTGCCCTGCACGCGTGAGGCCACCGTGTGGGTGCCAAGTGCCTGGGCCACCTGCTGCAGCTTGCCGTCAAAACACACCTTGTTCAGCGGCTCGGAGCTGCGCAGGTGGCTGGCCTTCAGGGCCATTACGTAGTCGTACAAGGCGCGGTCGGTGCGCACACCGTGCAGCGTCGGGTATTTTTTTCTCAGCAGCGGGGCGACGCTGCCGTCGGCCAGCATTTGCTGCACTTGCGCCAACAGCGCCTCGGGGTAGCCGCGCAGGTACTTCAATGGCCCGGCCTGCATGGGTTCAAGGTTTGCCGGGCAAGATTTTTTGTACCAGAGGGTGCAGCACCTTGCGCGCAGTACCGATGGCAAAAAAGTGTTCTTCTATGCCCGTCAGCGTGCCAATGCGCTTGACGTTGTAGCGGCTGGTCAGCTCCTTGTGCATCAGGTCGGCGGCCGGGAACACGCCCATGCCGGCCGAGCCAAAAGTCTTGAGCAAGGCGCTGTCTTCAAACTCACCGACCACCTGCGGCTGGATGCCTTCACGCTCAAACCACTGGTCCAGGCGCATGCGAATGGCCGAGTGCGCGGTGGGCAGCAACACCGGCACGCTGCCCAGCGACCGCGGGAAGTCTTCGCTGGCGCGCGCGGCCAGCGCTGGTGGTGCGTACCAGGCAACCGGTGCCGAGCCTAACGAATGGCTGTACAGCTTCAGGTTGGGGTTGGGCGGTGCGCCGCGGTCAGACAGCACCACGTCCAGCCGGTGCAGCGCCAGGTCGGCCAGCAGGTCTTCAAACTCGCCCTCATGGCATTGCAGGCGCAGGCCGGGTTCATTCAGCACCGGTTGCAGCAAGCGCTGCACCACCAGCTTGGGCAAGCCATCTGAAATGCCGACGATCAGGCGCACGCTTTGCGTATTGGCCGCGCCGCGCACCGCTGCCGGCAACTGTTCACCGAGCTGGAATATCAGGTCGGCCTGATGCAGCGCCACCAGGCCAGCTTCGGTCAGGGCCACGCCGCGCCCGGCCGGCTTGAGCAACGCGCAGCCCAGCGAGCGCTCGAGCTCGCGTACCTGGGCACTGACTGTCTGGACCGCCATGTCCAGCCGATCCGCAGCGCGCGCAATGCCGCCTTCCTTGGCAACCACCCAGAAGTAGTAGAGATGGCGATAGTTGAGGTCGTAACCCATGCTTAAAAAAATCAGCCTTTGGGCTGCAATTCTCTGCTTTTGATGAACCTGCGCCGAGCCCATAGACGCCGGTACACCGGAGCCAGCCAAAAGCCCTGCACCAGCAACCAGGCCAACAGGGCCAGGCCCAACCCCAGCAACGGCAGCCCGGCAGCCAAAGGCCAGCCCAGTGCCTGCATCCAGTGCAAAACGTCACTGGCCCAGTGGCCGTTGCCCGGCCCGCCGATGGTTGGCAGGGTGTGGTTGCCGGGCAGCACCCACTGGCCGATCTGCCAGGCCAGCGCATACAGCGGCACGATAGTCAGCGGGTTGGTGTAGAAGGTGGCAATCGCCCCGGCGATCAGGTTGCCGCGCCACCAGGCACACAGCAGCAAGGTGGCACCGATTTGCAACGGGCCCGGGATCAAGCCGCAGAACATGCCGATGGCCACACCCAGCGCCAACGGGTTGCGGTTGAAGTTAAACACCTCATGCTGGTCCAGCCAGGGCCGCCAGCGGCTGAGCAGCGGACCATTCAGGCTGGCCAGCACCCGCGGCTCAAGGTGGCGGAACCAGCGGCGCAGGTGCATGCTCAACTTTTTGGGTCCGGCAGTGCCGGCTTTTCTTTGTGGGGGCTTGAGCGCAGCAGCGAGGCCACAATGCTGATGGCAATAATGCCGGCGGTCACGCCCAGGGCCACACCAATCGGGATCTTGTACACGTCAAGCAACAGCATCTTGCCGCCAATGAACACCAGCACCAGGGCCAGGCCGTAGGCCAGCAGATGGAAGCGGTCGGCCAGGTCGGCCAGCAGGAAGTACAGCGCACGCAGGCCCAGGATGGCAAAGACGTTGGCGGTGAGCACGATGAACGGGTCGCTGGTAATGGCAAAAATCGCCGGAATGGAGTCCACCGCAAAAATCACATCGGTGGTGCCAATCATCACCAGCACCACGAACATGGGGGTGTAGTACTTGACGCCGTTGATCCGGGTAACCAGCTTTTCGCCGTCAAAGTTGGGCGACAGGTTCATGCGCGTGCGCAGGAAGCGCAGCACCGGGTTCTGGTCGATCGCGGGCTCTTGACCTGCGGCCACCCACATCTTGACGCCGGTGATCACCAGAAACGCACCGAACACATAAAGAATCCAGTGGAAAGTGGCCAGCAACCAGGCGCCGACCAGGATCAGGATGGCACGAAGAACAATCGCGCCAATGATGCCGATAATCAGCGCCCGCTTCTGGTAGGGGGCTGGCACGGCAAAGTAGGTGAAGATCATCAGGAAGACGAAGATGTTGTCAATCGACAAGCTCTTTTCCACCAGATAGCCGGTGATGAACTGCATCGACACGGTATTGGCGACATCGCGGCCCTGGCTGCCGTCCAGGTACCACCAGAGCCAGGCCACAAACACGAAGGCCAGCGAGAACCAGATCACACTCCAGCCCGCCGCCTCTTTCATCGTGACCTTGTGCGCGCCTTGTTTTTCCATGACCAACAAGTCGACGGCAATCGCCACGACCACAAAGACTGCAAAGCCAGTCCACATCCACCAGGTGCCGATGGTTTCCATTTTTTTCCTCAGAGAGATTGAATCAGCCGCGACTGTAGAGGCTTCAATCTTCCATTAAAATAGGTAGTGTAATGACTGTTGGTTCGTAAAAAACTGAATTTCAGGATAAAGTTGGTCTTGGCAGCAGGTTCGTGCCCCGGAAATCAGCGCAGGCTAAACAGCCTGGCGATCGCGTCGCGGTAGTGGGCCTGGCCCATTGAATTGGTGTTGTGGTGCGAGCCGCCTTCAACCAGCAGAAACTCCTTGGGGCCGGCGGCGGCGTCGAACAGCTTGCGGCCCAATGCCGGCGCGATGAGCCGGTCTTCGCTGCCGTGCACCACCAGTAGTGGCGAGCCAATTGCGCCGACCTTGCGCACCGAGTCAAAGCGTTGCGTGATCAGCGGCTCAATGGGTAGCCAACCCCATTTCATGGTGCGTGCCAGGTCGGCGATGGAGCTGAAGGTACCTTCAACAATGGTGCCGCGTTCGTCATTGACGCGCGTGGCCAGTTCAATGGCGATGGCCCCGCCCAGTGAGTGGCCAAAAATGTAGCGCGGAGTATCGGGGTGCTGCGCCGCCAGCCAGTTCCACGCGGCGCGGGCGTCTTCGCCAGCCAATTCCTCGCTGGGCAGCGCGGGGGTGCTTTTGCCGAAGCCGCGGTAGTCAATAGCGAGTACTGAAAACCCGAGTTCCTGCATGCGCCGGATGCGCAAAGCCGAGCCCGACACGTTCCAGCGTGCGCCATGCAGGTACAGCAGCACCGGCGCGCCCGGACGTGGCGCGGCGAGCCACAGGCCATGCAGGCGCGTGGGCTTGCCGGTGGCGGGTGACTGGAAGTCGATCCAGATGTCGTCCATGCCAGCGGCCATCGACTCAGCGTTGCCCCAGCTACGGTCACTGGGCTGGAAGATCCAGGTGCGCTGCTTTTCGTCCAGCGTAGCGCAGCCGGCCAGCACAGCCAAAGCCACAGCAAGAGATAACCACAACGACCAGCTTTTCATGAGCTTTGATGGAGAGGTCAACCTGCTGAAAAGTTCAACCTGAAAGGAAATCAACTGCGAATTCAGCCACTGGCGAATGGCTTCGACCCTTCAGCCAGACGATCCCCATTTTGTTGTACAGCGCGGGCAAGTCGCGCAGGGCTAGCGGGTGCAGCAGGCCGCGGGCCACTTCGTCGCGTACGGCGGCGTCTGTGCTGCCCAGCACAGTGTCGCTGGCCAGGGTTACGCGCTTGAGCAGGTGCACGTCGTCGCACTCCAGGGCCACCGGCAGTCGGTCCAGGGGGCCCAAACCCAGCAACTGGCGCATTGCCGCTTTGACCGCCACCGGTATCCGGACACTGGCCAGCCCGTAAGGCACCATGGCCGACGGGGCCAGGTTGCGCCGCCGTTGCAGGGGATGGCCGGTACGCACATAGAAGCGGCCGATCTGTTCGCCAATCGTTTGCACCGTGATGTCGGCATCGCGCGATACATCGCGGATTTCTGCCACGAAGAAGTCCAGCTCCTCGGCCCGCAGGTGCTCTACCAGGTACTTCCAGTTGTTGACTTCGACCCGCGCGCAGACACCGGGAAACCGCACCCGCAGCTCGATCATCAGCGCCGGCAGCAAAGTGACGGCAGGGAACGGGCCAACGCCAAAGGCAATGTCGCCTAGCTGGCGTTCACGGTACAGGTTCACATCGCGCTCAAGACAGCGGCTGTCAAACAGCAGCTTGCGCGCGCGCTCAATCACAAATGCACCGGCCGCCGTGCAGGTGACTTCCTGCGTGCCGCGGTCAAACAGCTGCAGGCCCAACTCGGCCTCGGCCGCTTGAATGCTTCGGCTGAGCGCCGGTTGGCTCAGGTTTACCCGCTCGGCAGCGCGGCCAAAGTTGCGCTCGTCGGCCAAAGCGGTGAGGTGGGCAAGTCGGCGCAGTTCCATTGAGGCTTTGATCGGTTTATGCATCGAATGCATCGATTTTGATTTTATTATGCATTGGACAGAGTTCCCCAACCCCCAGAACAATGTCAACAAACAACGGAGACAGGCCGTGAATTCAACGCAAAACATCATCCTGGGGCTGGTCATGCTGGGCTTTGCCTGCGCCGAGATTGCCTCACGCCGTTACCGGAACTTCAACGCCACGAAGGACGACGGCAAGCTGGAGCTGTTCATGTTCCTCAGCCTGCTGGCCGTGGTGCAGCCGCTGATTTTTGCCGTCACGGCCAAGGCCGGGCTGCTCTGGTTTCCCACCTGGCAAGGCGCGTGGGCCGAACTGCCCTGGTGGGCGATGGTGGGCATTTTGCTGGTGGGTGACGACATGACGCAGTACTGGTGGCACCGGCTGTCGCACACACCGCTGTTGTGGCCACTGCACCGCGCGCACCATACAGCGCACTACATGAGCATCCGCATCACCTACAGAAACAACTTTTTTTACTACTTGATGATGCCTGGGTTGTGGGTCTCGGGCGTGTTGATCTATTTGGGTTTTGGCATGGTGTACGTGGTCTATCTGATCATCAAACTGACGGTGATTCTGGGTGCCCACTGTGCGGTGCGCTGGGATGAGCCGCTGTACAGAATCAAGGCACTGAGCCCGCTGATGTGGCTGGTCGAGCGCACCATCTCCACGCCCGCCACGCACTGGGCCCACCACGCCATCACAAACGCCGACGGGGTTGGCCACTACAGGGGCAACTTTGGCAATTTGCTGTTCTTCTGGGACGTGCTTTTTGGCACTGCTCACATCACCCGCCGATACCCGGCAGAGGTCGGGCTGCGCGATGACAAGGTCTTTGGCAAAGAGCGCTGGTTTGTGGAAATGTTTTACCCGGTATTCCGGTCAAAGCGCGAACATTCAGCACTGACACCCGGGGGCCGGGCCTGGGCGGAAGAAGAAACCGCCATGCCGCCTGGGCCAGCGCCTGCGCAAGAGGCTAGCGCCCGCGCATGAACAGTGCGTCAAGTTCGCGCACCGTCAGCTGGCGCCAGGTCGGGCGCCCGTGGTTGCACTGGTCAGAGCGCTCAGTGTCTTCCATCTGGCGCAGCAGCGCATTCATCTCGTCCAGCGTGAGCTTGCGGTTGGCGCGCACGGCGCCGTGGCAGGCCATGGTACCCAGCAGTTCGTTCTGGGCCCGTTGAATCACGGTTGACGCATCGTGCTGGGCCAGTTCGGCCAACACACTGCGGGCCAGTTCCACCGCGTCGCCCTGAGCCAGCGTGGTTGGCACAGCGCGCACGGCCAGCGTTTTTGGCGAGAACGGGACGACTTCCAGGCCCAGCGTGGCCAGGCTGTCGGCGCAGGTTTCAGCCGTGGCCACTTCTTGCGCCGTGGCCGCAAAAGTGGCGGGAATCAGCAGCGGCTGGCTGTGGATGGCATGGGCGTCCATCTGGCTTTTGAGCCGTTCATAAACAATGCGCTCGTGCGCGGCGTGCATGTCCACAATCACCAGGCCCTGGGCGTTCTCGGCCAGTACATAGACGCCCTGCAACTGGGCGATGGCGCGGCCCAGCGGCCAGTCGCCAGCGGGCAGGGCGGCAGGCGCGGCGGCAGGCTCCGTGCGACCTGGGCCAGGCTGCCACAGCGCCCCCACATCAGACACATGGTGGCCCTGAGGTGCTACAAAATTAATAGTGGCTTGCGCATATCCGGTGCGGGCTGGGGCCCGGTTTTCTTCAAAAGCCGGGCTTGCGGGCAGGGCTGCCGTCAAAGCCGCAGCGGCACGCGGTGCGGCCAGCGCGTTTTCGACCGCGTGGCGCACCGCCTGATGCACTTCGCGGCTGTCGCGAAAGCGCACTTCGATCTTGGTGGGGTGCACATTCACGTCCACCCGCGCAGGGTCGATCTGCACATACAGCGCATACACCGGCTGCCGGTTGCCGTGCAGCACGTCTTCATAGGCGCTGCGTGCCGCGTGGGTCAAAACCTTGTCCCGCACATAGCGGCCGTTCACATAGCAAAACTGCTGGTCGGCCCGCGAGCGCGCCGCGTCGGGAATGCCTGCACGGCCAGTGACCCGCAGCGCGCCTGCGCTGTAGTCCACCACCAGGCTTTGCGCCAGCAGCTCAGCACCCAGCACGTCAGCCAGGCGCTGGTCGCGGCTGGCCGCACGCCATTGCTCCACCAACTTGCCTTCGTGCCAGATCGCAAAGCCCACGTCGGGCCGCGCCAGCGCATGCCTCCGCACCGCTTCGATGCAGTGCGCCAGCTCGGTGGCGTCGGTCTTCAGGAACTTGCGCCGCGCCGGGGTGCTGAAGAACAGTTCCTTGACTTCGACCGTGGTGCCGACACCGCGGGCGGCGGGCCGCAGCTCGCCGCTTAGCCCGTTGAGCATGAAAGCGCTGGCTTGCGCTGGCGTGCGCGACAGCAACGACAGTTCGGCTACCGAACTGATGGCGGCCAGCGCCTCGCCGCGAAAGCCCATGGTGCCCACAGATTCCAGATCGGCCAGCGAGGCAATTTTGCTGGTGGCGTGGCGCTTCAGGGCGATGGCCAGCTCTTCGCGGGCAATGCCGCCGCCGTCGTCTTCCACCGAAATCAGCCGAACACCGCCGGCCAACAGCCGCAGCGTGACCTGGCTGGCACCGGCATCAAGCGCGTTGTCTACCAGTTCACGCACCACCGAAGCCGGCCGTTCAACCACTTCACCGGCGGCGATCTGGCTGATCAGTTCGTCGGGTAACTCACGGATAGGACGGCGGGAGGGCGCAAGCACGGCGTTCATGGGCTGCCAATTGTAGGTGGCAGGGGATAATCGCCATCATGGAAATCTTTGCCTTTTTGCTGGACTTTATTTTGCGCGTTGACGTCCACCTGGAGCTGTTTGTGAAGAACTACGGCACCTGGGTCTATGTCTTGCTGTTTGTCATTGTTTTTGTCGAGACCGGCGTGGTGGTCATGCCGTTTTTGCCGGGCGATTCGCTGCTGTTCGTGGTCGGCGCGCTGTGTGGTGTGGGCTTCATGAGCTACCCGGTGGCTTGCGCTGTACTGATCGTCGCCGCCATCTTGGGCGACCAGTGCAACTACACCATTGGCCGCTACTTTGGCCCCAAGGTGTTTCAGTGGGAGCAGTCCCGCTACTTCAACAAGCGCGCCTTTGACCAGGCCCATGCGTTCTACGAAAAATATGGTGGCATCACCATCATCATTGCCCGCTTCATGCCTTTTGTTCGCACCTTTGCGCCCTTTGTGGCGGGTGTGGCCGAGATGACGCGCTCCAAGTTCACCGCCTACAACGTGGCCGGGGCGCTGATCTGGGTGCTTGGCATCGTCACGGCGGGCTACTTTCTGGGCAGCCTGCCCTGGGTCAAGGAGAACCTGGACAAGATCATCTGGGCAATGATTTTCGTACCGGGCCTGATCGTGTTGTTTGGTGCCTGGCGCGCCCGCCGCGCTGCAGCGCAGCAGCCCACGTTGGGCAGTTGATCGGGCTCTACCGTGTTTGCTGGGCACTCAGGATGGTTACGTCCGTCAGCGGGACATTTTGAAACACACCGACGGTGCGCGTTGGCAGGGCCGCAATGCGGTCGACCACGTCCATGCCACTGACAACCCGGCCAAACACGGCATACCCGGGTGAAGCGCTGCTGCTGTAGTTCAGGAACAGGTTGTCTACATGGTTGATGAAAAACTGTGAAGTAGCCGAGTGGGGCGCGTTGGTCCGCGCCATGGCCACGGTGCCGCGCAGATTGGACAAGCCGTTGTTGGACTCCAGGATGATTGGGGAGTAGGTGGTGTTGCGCGCCGCCAGACCGCTGGTGAAGCCGCCGCCCTGGATCATGAAGCCAGAGATAACCCGGTGAAACAGCGTGCTGCTGTAAAAGCCATCGTTGACATAGGCCAAAAAGTTGCGAACTGTCTCGGGGGCTTGTACCGGGCTGAGCTCCAACACAACGGTGCCCTGGCTGGTGGCCACCGTAACCTGGGGCAGCGGTACGGTGAACGTGGCTGAAAGCAACACCGATCCGGCGGGGCTGCGCGCCTGCACCGTCAACGTGCCGGGCACGTTTGGTGTGCAAGTTACGCTGCGCACGGTGCCGCTGCCGCCCGTGGCCAGCATGGCGCTGACGCAGCTGTCGATCACCACCGATAGGTTGGCCGAGCTCAGGTTGGTCCCGCTGAGGTTGAAGGTTGCCGTTCGGCCATAGGCCAGGGTGCTGGCGTTGATGGAAACTGGCTGGGCAGCCCCCAGCCCAATGACCGTGGCACCACCGGGCAGGGCGGCCCAACCTTGTGCGGAAATGTAGGCACCGGCGGTGCCGGCAGCAAGGCCGTAGATGCCGTCGAGCTGCGACGCACTGAGCCCCGCCACCAGCGCTGCCTCATGAATTTTGCGCGGGTCGTAAAGATTGAAGGCGCGGATGTAGGCCTGCACGTCGGCCAGATCGAAAGTTGACGGCGTGGCCTGTGCTGTTGAAGCCCGCAGCGGGCTGCGCTGGGCTTGAACATCGGCGAAGCTTGCCGGTGCCTCGTCAGCTGCGCCACCGCCACATGCGGCCAACAAAAAAACCAGCGCCAAGGCGCTCAAAAAACTCTTCATTTGTGTCATGGAGGCGAAGCTTAAAGCATTACCGATGGGCCTGGAAGACTGGCGAAAATTAATAAGTACGCGTATGATTTCCGCAGGAGACGCCTGCAATGAACGCACCCACCACGCTGTCGCGCTGGACCCACCCTGGCTCCAGCCGTGTGCCTTTCTGGGCTTACACCGACGCCCAGCTTTACCAGCGCGAGCTGGCGCAGATTTTTTATGGTGCCCACTGGAGCTATGTGGGCCTGGAAATCGAGATACCGAACCCGGGCGACTACAAGCTCAGCTTTGTCGGAGAGCGCCAGGTGATCATGGTGCGCGACCGCGTGGCACCCAGGGAGCGCGGCGTTGACAGCGGCATTCGGGTGGTCGAGAACCGCTGTGCCCACCGTGGGGTGCGTTTTTGCCAACAGCCCCATGGCAACACCCGCAGCTTTGTTTGCCCCTATCACCAATGGACCTACAAACTCAATGGTGATCTGGCGGGCCTGCCCTTCAAGGACGGCGTCAAAGACGGGGAGTGTGTCAACGGCGGGATGCCTGAGGACTTTGACCTCAAGGCCAACGGCCTGACCAAATTGCGCGTGGCGCTGCTGCACGGGCTGGTATTCGCCACCTTCAGTGCCGACGCCGAGCCGCTGGAGGACTACCTTGGCCCCAACGTCATGCCCTGGATTGACCGCATCTTCAAAGCCCCTTCGACGCAGCCCGATGCCGGCCGCGCGCTCACGCTGCTGGGCTACAACCGCCAGCGCATTCCGGGCAACTGGAAGCTGATGATGGAGAACATCAAGGACCCCTATCACCCAGGGCTGCTGCACACCTGGTTTGTGACCTTCGGGTTGTGGCGTGCCGACCAGAAAAGCCGCATGGTGATGGACGCGCATGGTCGCCACGCGGTGATGATTTCGCGCCGCAATGAGGGCGGTGAGAACAAGTCGGTGACTGAGGGCGTGACCAGCTTCAAGGCCAACATGGCGCTGCATGACATGCGCTTGCTGGACGTCGTGCCCGAGCCCTGGTGGACCATCCCCGACCCGGCTCACCCCGGTAGCACCATTACGCCCACCGTGACCATGATTACGCTGTTCCCGGGCCTGATCATCCAGCAGCAGGTGAACTCGCTTTCCACCCGCCAGATCGTGCCGCGCGGCGAGGGCGAGTTTGACTTCGTCTGGACCCATTTCGGCTTTACCGACGACACCCCCGAGATGACCCAGCGCCGCCTGCGCCAGGCCAACCTGTTCGGCCCGGCCGGCTTTGTCAGCGCCGATGATGGCGAGGTGATTGAATTCAGCCAGGACGGTTTTCGACAATCGGGCAGTGGTGGCGATGAAACCGGCAGCACGCTTTGCGAACTCGGTGGCCGGGGCACCGAAATGACCGAGCACATGGTCACCGAGACGCTGATCCGCAGCATGTACGCCTACTGGAAGAAAGTGATGGCGGTATAGGACTCCCCCCGAAGCGGCCTTGCGGCCGCCTCCCCCAAGGGGGCGTCACCAGCGGCCCGGCAAAGCCGGTTCCGCGGTGCCTGCTTGGGTTGTTTTTTTGACAGGATACTGAAATGGCTGATCTGCCAAGACTCATGCTGCAGTTTGAGATTGACCAGCTCAATGCTGCTTATGCCGCCGTGCTGGACGAAAAGCGTTTTGAGGCCTGGCCTGATTTCTTCACTGACGACGCCTGCTACACAGTGCAGGCCCGTGAAAATTTTGACCGCGGCCTGCCGCTGGCGCTGATCGCGCTACAGAGCAAGGGCATGATGAAAGACCGGGTCTACGGCATCACCCAAACCATTTACCACGGCCCGTACTACATGCGCCATGTGGTGAGCCCGGCCAGGGTGCTGGCAGACCAGGCGGGTGTGATCCAGGCCCAAACCAACTACGCGGTATTTCGCACCAAACCGGGCGGCACCAGCGAGGTCTATAACGTGGGCCGCTATATCGACGAGATCGTGCGCACCAGCGCAGGCCTGCGTTTTGCAAGCCGACGCTGTGTCTACGACAGCGAGATGATCCTCAACTCGCTGATCTACCCGGTGTAGGCCGCAAGGCTCAGTCTTTGCGTTTGCCGACTTCGTTGCCGATCAGGCCGCCAATGGCGGCACCACCGATGGTGGCAGCAGTGCCTCCCACCGCACTGCCGGCCACACCACCGATGACGGCCCCGACGCCGGTGCCGATCTGGGCATTGGTTGGGTTGGTGCTGCAGCCGCCCAGTGCAAGCAGCGAGGCGGTTGCAACGGCGATCAGGAGTTTGGGGGTCATGGTGGTTTCCTCGGTGAAGTTGCAGGCCGCGCAGCCTGTAACCCCACTCTAGGCAGCACCCCTGCGCCGCCCTGTAGGAGGAATCCGCCAGCCCCTGTGGGCGACCGGCGTGCCTTCAGGCGGCGCGGCGTTTGCGCGGCGTCGGGGTCGGCGCTGCCACCAGGGCCAGCTTGCGGCGCGGTGCGGCGGCGCGTTTGCGCGCGGTGGCCTGGCGTGCAGGCTTGGCCTGGCTGGCGGCGGCGGGTGCTACCGCCGCAGTTGCGGCGGCGGCTTCAGTCAATGCCTGTGCCCGCGCCAGCAACGTCTGGTGTTCGGCCAGCAGGTAGTCGCCCAGTTCGTTGATGTCTGACACCACCCGGCGGCAGGCGATCAGGCCGTAGTCCATGCGGCCGTTGTAGCTCTGTACCGTGACATTCAGGGCCATGCCATGCGCCGGAATCGACACCGGGTAATAGCAGGCCATGCGGGCACCCGCAAAGTACAGCGGAACCGGGATCCCGGCCACGTTGGAGATGATCAGGTTGGCAATTGGTGGCATCACGTTCATGATGCGCGAGCGCCCCCACAGTGACGCCAGCCCCGACACCAGCCAGGGCGCGCCCAGCATCGGGAAGTCACTTGGAATGGCGGCCTTGACGCGGCCCATCATCTGCTTGTTGGCCTCAGACCCGGCATGAATCGTTTTGAGCCGTTCCACCGGGTCGACCACATGGGTGGCCAGCGTCATGGTCAGCATGCTGACCTGGTTGTTGGCAGACTCGTCGCCTGCGGCGCGCAGGCTCACCGGCACCGCCGCAATCAGTGGCTTGTCTGGCAGGTCGTCATGCTCCTTCAGATAGCGGCGCAGGGCCCCTGCGGTGGTACCCATGACCACGTCGTTGAGCGACACGCCGAAGGCCTTGGCAATCGCTTTGGTTTCTGCCAGCGAGATGGTGCGCCCGGCAAAGGTGCGCTGGTTGGTAATCGCCACGTTGAGCAAGGTGCGCGGCCCGAACAGCTTGAGATTTTTGGGCAAGCCCCACTGGCGCTTGCCGTTTTCATCCTTCTGGGGCACCACTACATCGCGCGCGGCCCGGGCCATGGACGGTGCCAGGCGAACCAGCTTGATGGCTTGCTGAACGGCATTGCGCAACGCGGCACCGGCCAGCTCGGCCATGCCCAGCTGGTATTCATTGCGGCGCGGCCGGGGGCGGGGTGGTTTGATGGTGCGCCCCGCTGCCTCCAGGTCAAACAAGGCCTTGGCCACGGCCACGCCGCCCTGGCCGTCGATCCCGGCGTGGTGCACCTTGACGTAAATTGCCACCTGCCCGCTCTTGAGGCCGTCGATCACAAAACACTCCCACAGCGGCCGGCTGCGGTCCAGCAGGGTGGAGTGCAGGCGGGCCACGTACTGCTGTAGCTGGCGGTTGGAGCCGGGCTTGGGCAGGGTGATGTGGCGCACGTGGTAGTCGATGTCAATGTCTTCGTCTTCCACCCACACCGGGTCGGAAATGTCGAAGGGCATCAGCGCCAGCTTGCGGGTGAACACCGGGGCCAGGTGCAGCCGCTCGGCCATGGTCTTTTTGGCGTCTTCATAGTATTCGCCGGTGTAGCCCTCGGGCAGGTCCATCACGTTGAGTGAGCCGATATGCATTGGCATTTCGGGCGATTCCACATGCAGGAACATGGCGTCAAGGCCGCTGAGGTGGTTCATTGAGGGCTCCGTGGTCGGTGTTTTTCTAGTGTGGCCCAAGGCTTCAGGCAAGCCAGCGGACAAACCCTAGCGCGGTCGCGTGAGGGACGGCTAGCGGCCAGGGCGTCAGACGGTTCTATTGCGCGCCAACGGCGGGTTGGCCGCGAAGTAGCGCTTGATGCCCTGCATCAACGCGTCGGCCAACTGTTCCTGGTATTCGTCAGTCTTCAGGCGCGCTTCTTCTTCAGGGTTGCTGATGAAGGCAGTTTCTACCAACACGCTGGGGATGTCGGGTGCCTTGAGCACCGCAAAGCTGGCCTGTTCAACACGGGGCTTGTGCAGCTTGCCGACCTTGCCGATCTCGCCCAGCAGCGCACTGCCCAGCTTCAGGCTGTCGTTGATTTGTGCGGTGGTGCTCATGTCCAGCAGGGCGCGCTGAACCTGGGCGTCCTTGGCCCGCACATTCAGGCCGCCCACGGCGTCGGCGGCGTTTTCCTTGTCGGCCAGCCAGCGCGCGGCCGAGCTGGACGCGCCGCGCTCGCTCAGCACGAACACGCTGGCCCCCTGTGGGCGGGGGGTAAAAAATGCGTCGGCGTGGATGCTGACGAACAGGTCGGCCTGCACCCGGCGGGCCTTTTGCACCCGCACATGCAGCGGCACAAAGAAGTCGGCGTCGCGGGTCAAAAAAGCCCGCATCGGGCTGCCGTTGATGCTGCTGGCATTGATGCGGTCGCGGATGCGGTGGGCGATCTGCAACACCACGTCTTTCTCGCGGGTGCCGTTGGGGCCAATTGCGCCGGGGTCTTCGCCGCCATGGCCTGGGTCCAGCGCAATGATGATCAGGCGGTCTGTGGCTGCGGCCGGGGTAGCGGCTGGAGCCGGTGTTTCAGGGCCAATTCGGGCTGTAGCCCGCGCCGGTGCTGGGGGAGCCACTATGGAAACTGTAGCAGTTGATTTGCTGGCCTGGCGTGCCATCAACTCGCCCAGGGGGTCGGGCGCGGGCCCGGCCGGTGGCGCAGCAAGCGCGGGCGGCGTGCCAGGGCGGCTGTCTTTCAGGCGCTCGGCAATCAGCGCCTCCAGCGGGTCGGCGGCCTGGGTCGGGTACAGGTCAAGTACCAGCCGGTGCTGGTAGGCGGCAATGGGGGGCAGCGTGAACACCTGTGGCAGCACCGGCTGCTTGAGGTCCAGCACCAGGCGCACCACGCCCGGAGCGTTCTGCCCGGCCCGAATGCCGCTGATAAACGGGTCGTCGGCCTTGAGCTTGGCCACCAGCTCGCGCAGCGCCGGGTTGAGCTCGATGCCTTCAATGTCCACCGCCAGCCTTGGCGGGCTGGCCACAAAAATCTGCTTGGTGGTGAGCAGGCCGTCGGATTCAATGGTCACCCGCGAATAGTCGGGGGCCGGCCAGATGCGCACCGCCAGAATGGTGGCACCGTGCGCAATGTGCTGGCGGCCCAGCAGCAGTACCAGCGTGCCGCCGCGCAGCAGCATGCGTCGGCTCAGGGGCGGGCTGTGTGTCATGGCAAAAGCGCCAGCCCGGTGGCTGAATGGGCGCGCAGCGTGACCCGGCGGCTTTGGTCTGCCTGGGTGTCAATGGCCACGCTCAGGTCCGCCAGCGGCAGCATGGCCGCCGCATTTTCAGGCCACTCCGCGAGCTTCAGGCCGGGGCTGGCGAACAGGTCGCGAAAGCCCGCGTCTTCCCACTCGCGCGGGTCGTTGAAGCGGTAAAAGTCGAAATGCCAGATCGCCAGGCCCGCCACTTCATGGGGCTCCACCACTGCGTAGGTCGGGCTTTTAATGCGGCCCTGCACCCCCAGGGCGCGCAACAAATGGCGCACCAGTGTGGTCTTGCCCGCGCCCAGCTCGCCCTGCAACGCAATGAAGGCATTGCGCAGGGCCGGTTGGGTAGCCAGTTGCACTGCAAACGCCTCGGTGTCGGCTTCGCTGAGCCACAGCAGTGACGCGGTTCCTACAATTGGCGGGTGACGTTCAGCAGCAGTCAGATCGATGGTCCTGGTTTGGTGGAAAACATCCAGGCCTGGGCCCGTGAGCTCGGATTTTCCCAAATTGGCGTGGCCGGTGTGGATTTGTCTACCGCCGAGGCCGGTTTGAGCGCCTGGCTGGCCCAGGGGTTCCATGGTGACATGGCTTACATGGCCGCGCACGGCCTCAAGCGCGCCCGGCCTGCGCAGCTGGTGCCCGGCACCCTTAGCGTGATCACGGCACGCATGAACTACCTGCCCGCCACCACCTCAGCCGAGTGGCAGGCGGTGGAATTCACCCGCCTCACAAGACCGGCCGAGGCCATTGTGTCGATCTATGCCCGGGGGCGGGACTATCACAAGGTATTGCGTTCGCGGCTGCAAAAACTGAGCGACCGCATCGCGCAACAGGTGGGGCCGTTTGGCCACCGGGTGTTCACCGACTCGGCGCCGGTGCTGGAGGCAGAGCTGGCCACCCGCAGCGGCCAGGGTTGGCGCGGCAAGCACACCCTGGTGCTGGACCGGGAGGCTGGTTCAATGTTCTTTCTGGGCGAGATCTATGTAGACCTGGCGTTGCCAGCGAGCGCAGCCGCCAGTGCCCATTGCGGCAGTTGCAGTGCCTGCATTGACGTCTGCCCGACGCAGGCCATTGTTGCGCCGTACCAGCTCGACGCGCGGCGCTGCATTTCCTACTTGACCATTGAACACGCCGGGCCGATTCCGCTGGCGCTGCGCCCCTTGATTGGCAACCGCATTTACGGCTGCGACGACTGCCAGCTGGTGTGCCCCTGGAACAAGTTCGCCCAGCGCAACGCCTTGCCCGACTTTGACGAACGGGCCGGGTTGACTGGCCAGCAGCTGGCCGTGTTGTTCCGGTGGCGCGAAGCCGACTTTTTGCACCACACCGAAGGCAGCGCGATCCGCCGCATCGGGCATGAGCGCTGGCAGCGCAATCTGGCGGTGGCGCTGGGCAACGCCCTGCGCGCGACCGCCGATGCCGGGCTGCGCGATGCGCTGCAGCAGCAACGCGAGGGCACCACCGCACTGGTGCGCGAGCATATCGACTGGGCGCTGGCGCAACGCTCTTAGCGCAGCAACCCCAGCGCAAACGGCAGGCTGAGCATGCCCAGCAGCGTCGACAGCGTGACCAGGCCTGCCACATAAGCACCGTTGTAGCCCATGCGGGCGGCCAGCACGTAGCAGGTTGACGCGGTGGGCATGGCTGAGAACGCCAGCAGCACGGTGGCCTGCACCGGGTCCAGCCGGAACAAAACCGAGTACGCAAGCGCCACCAGCGGCATCACAAAGTGCCGGATCGTCAGCACCGAAACCGCCAGCGCCTTGCCCGTGGCCAACTGGCCAAACTGCATGCCCGCGCCTGCGGCCATCAGGCCCAGTGCCAAGGAGGCTGCGCCAATGCGGGTGACTGTGGGCTCCAGCCAGAGCGGAATGGCAAAGCCCAGCAGGTTGGCGCCAAGGCCCATGGCAGTGGCAATGATCAGCGGGTTGCGCAGCAGCTCGCGCCCGAAGCTGGCGCGGGCGTGGCGCGCCATCGGCCAGACCGCGCCGATGTTGAACAGCGGCACGCACACGCCAATCAGCACCGCGATCAATAGCAGGCCCTGCGGCCCGGCCAGGCGATCTGCCAGCGCCAGTGCAATGAATGAATTGAAACGAAAGGCAATCTGGGCACTTGCCGCGTGGTCGCGCCGGTCGATGCGCGAGCCCAGCCAGGGCAGGTAAGGCAGGCAATAGGCCAGGGCTATGCCCGTCACACCCATCAGCAGGCCCGCGCCAATCAGGCTGGAGGCAGCGCCGAGGTCCAGCGGACTGCGCACGATGGACTGGAACAACAGCACCGGAAACAGGAAGTAATAAACCAGGCTTTCAACCTGCTCCCAGACGGTGCGGTTCAAGGCCGTGTAACGGCAAACCAGGTAGCCGCACAGGATGAGCGAGAAATCGGGGAAGAGCAGTTGGGCGTAGTTCACGCTGCACAGAATACCCATTTCAGGGTAAGCCCGTATGTGGAATCCACATCGAAGGGATGTGGGCATTGCGACTACGATCCAGCGTGCCTTTAACTTAGCTACCCAGGAGAAAACACATGCATCGTCGTCAATGGTTCGCGCTCACGCTTGCGGCGGCCGCCGCAAGCTCGGCCTTTGCGCAGGCCTACCCCAACAAGGTGATTCGCCTTCAGGTGCCGTTTGCACCGGGTGGCACCACCGACATCATTGCGCGCGTCATTGCCGAGCCGCTGGGCAAGGCGCTGGGCCAGAGCGTGATTGTGGAAAACAAGGCCGGTGGCGGCGGTGTGGTGGGGGCCACCGAGACGGTGCGCGCCGCGCCAGACGGCTACCTGCTGGGCATGGCCACCGTGTCTACCACTGCCGCCAACCCGGCTATCAACCCGAAGATCCCGTACAACCCGGTGACCGACTTCACCCCGATCATCAACATCGCCGCCACGCCCAACCTGATTGCGGTGCACCCGAGCTTTCCGGCCAAGGATTACAAGGCATTTGTGGCCGAACTCAAGAAGTCCCCGGGCCGCTATTCCTACGCATCTTCGGGCACCGGCGGCATCGGCCACCTGCAAACCGAATTGTGGAAGAACCTTCAGGGCGTGTTTGTCACCCACATTCCGTACCGCGGCGCCGGCCCGGCCCTGAACGACACGGTGGCCGGCCAGGTGCCGATCATTTTTGACAACATCCCGTCAGCGCTGCCCTTCATCAAGGACAACCGCCTGGTTCCGATGGCTGTGGCTGCCCCCAACCGCCTGGCCGTGCTGCCCAATGTGCCCACCTTCAAGGAGTTGGGCCTGGAGCCGGTGAACCGCATGGCCTACTACGGCATTCTTGGCCCCAAGGGATTGCCCAAGGACGTGGTGGACAAGATCAACGCTGGCGTGCGCAAGGCGCTGGAAGACCCGGCGGTGCGCAAGCGCATTGAAGACACCGGCTCCATCATCGTTGCCAACACGCCCGAACAGTTCGCGACCCAGATCAAGGCCGAATTCGAGGTCTACAAGAAAGTGGTGGACACCGCCAAGCTCAAGCTGGACTGAGTGGTTCCTGCTTTCGCAAAAAGGCCGCCTCCGGGCGGCCTTTTTGTTTGCTATCGTCAAGGCATGATTTCCGCCATTGACGCCCCGATCGACGCCTTCATTGACGCGCTGTGGCTGGAGGAGGGCCTGTCAAAGAACACCCTGGCGGCCTATCGGCGCGACCTGTCGCTTTACAACCGCTGGCTGCAGCCGCGCGGTGTGGCGCTGGATGCCACCACCGAGGCCGACCTTAACGCCTACTTTGCCGCGCGCCATTCCGCCACGCGGGCCACCACCGCCAACCGGCGGCTCACGGTATTCAAGCGCTACTTTCGCTGGGCCTTGCGCGAGCGACTGATCAGCGCCGACCCGACGCTCAAGCTGCAGTCGGCGCGCCAGCCGCTGCGGGTGCCCAAGACCCTGACCGAAGCGCAAGTCGAGGCCCTGCTGGCTGCGCCCGACGTACAAACCCCGCTGGGGTTGCGCGACCGCACCATGCTGGAGCTGATGTACGCCAGCGGCCTGCGGGTCAGCGAGCTGGTGACGCTGAAGACTTTCAACCTGAGCATGAGCGAAGGCGTGCTGCGGGTGCTGGGAAAAGGCAGCAAGGAACGGCTGGTGCCCTTTGGCGAAGTGGCACGCGACTGGATCGTGCGTTACCTGGCCCAAGCCCGGGCTACTATCCTGGCCGGACAACAGACCGACGATTTGTTCGTGACCAACCGCGGCGCGGGCATGAGCCGTGTGATGTTCTGGATGATCGTCAAAAAGCATGCGCGCAGCGCCGACATCACGGTGCCGCTATCGCCCCACACGCTGCGCCACGCCTTTGCCACCCATTTGCTGAACCATGGCGCTGACCTGCGCGCCGTGCAAATGCTGCTGGGCCACGCCGACATTTCAACCACCACCATCTACACCCATGTGGCGCGTGAGCGGCTCAAGGCCTTGCACGCACAGCATCACCCGCGGGGGTGAGGCAAGATCGACCCTGGAAGGAACTGACTGATGAAGAAACTTGGTATGGCCCTGGTTTTGTCTGGATCCGTTGCCTTGGCTGCGGCGCAGGGCTGGCCGGCCAAGCCCATCCGGCTGGTTGTGGCCTACCCGCCGGGCGGTGTAAGCGACGTGGTTGCACGTGCGCTGGCAGACAAGCTGGCCGGCCCGCTGGGCCAGCCGGTGGTGGTGGACAACAAGGCCGGTGCCAGTGGCGGCATCGGCATGGACGCGGTAGCCAAAGCGGCCCCCGACGGCCACACGCTGGGCTTTGCGGCCATCAGCCCGCTGGCGCTGAACCCGCATCTGGGCAAGTCGCCGTTTGACCCGGCCAGGGACATTGTTCCAGTGGCCAGCGTCATGTATTCACCCGTGCTGCTGCTGGCCACAGCGGCCACACCGGCCAAAGACTTCAACGAGCTGCTGGCCGCCGCGCGCAGCAAGCCGGGGACCGTGCGCTGGGCCACGTCGGGCACTGCGTCGCTGGGGCACATCATGCTGGAGCAGCTCAAGGCGGGCGCGAAAGTGGACATCACCCACGTGCCCTACAAAGGCGGCGCGCAGCAGATGAATGATGCTCTCTCGGGCCAGTTTGAAATCCTGTCCACCAATGCGTCGCCGGCCGTCACGCAGCACATCAAGTCCGGCAGGCTGCGCGCGCTGGCCGTCGGTGCGCCCGCGCGGTTGGACACGTTGCCCGACGTGCCCACGCTGGCCGAGCTGGGCCATGCGGGCGCCAACCTCACCTCGCTGTTCGGCGTCTTTGCACCTGCGGGCGTGCCCCAGCCCGTGCTGCAGCGCCTGAACGCCGAGATCAACAAGGCACTGGCGCTGCCCGATGTGCGTGCCCGCCTGAGCGGCAGCGACAACGTGCCCACCGGCGGCAGCGCAGCAGATTTTGGCAAGCAGATCGCGGCGGAGTCGGACAACAACGCGCGCATCATCCGCGCTGCCAACATCAAGGCGGAGTAGGGCCTCAGTCTTTGCCCATGGCGTCTTTCCAGACGCCGTCAAACACCTCGCAAAACGCCCGTTGCACGGCCGACATGGGCCGGTAGCGGTTGCGCAGGATGCTGACCGCCAGCCGTTCACGGCTCTGGAAAGGGCGCACGGCCAGACCGTGAAAGCCATGACCGGCCACTGCCGCACGGTCTACCACCGCCACACCCGCACCGGCCTGCGCATACCAGCAGGCTGACGTGGACGAACGCACGGTCAGGTCCAGCGCGAGGCGGTGCGCTTCGCTCCCGTACGCCCGCAACAGCGCCTGGCCGTAGGGTGTGTGCGCGCCCGAGGTGATGATGCGGTGGCCACGCAGGTCGGCCGGGCGCACCGTGGCCAGCTTTGCCAGAGGGTGGCTCTCTGGCATCACGCAGGCAAACGAGCAGCGCCAGGCCTGAACGGCCTGCAGGTTGGGGTGGTCGTTGGGCTGAAGCGCGACGCCCAGGTCCACGGTGCTGTCCAGCAGTGCATCGACCATGATGGGTGCGATCAGGATGTCCATGTGGCTCTTGAGCCCCGTAAACCGGTCGCACAGCAGCGCAATGGTGCGCGGCACCAGGTAAGAGGCGAGGCTGGCCGAAACGGCCAGGCGCAGAGTGCCGGTACGCGGCTCGGCCAGGCTGCGCGACACATCGCGCACGCGCTCCACGCCGCGCCACAGCGCGTCAATTTCCTGGTGCAGCTGCTGGCCCTCGGGCGTGGGCAGCAGGCGGCCCTTGACGCGTTCAAACAGCACAAAGCCGGCCTGCTTTTGCGCCTGCGCCAGCACCTTGCTGATGGCGGGCTGCGACACGTGCAGCAGCTCGGCCGCACCGCCCACACCGCCTGTAAGCATGACGGCACGAAAGACTTCCATCTGTCGCAGGTTCATGGCGGCATTCTGGCACGCATAACCTTGAGTTATGTACTGGACAAAAACTTTCATTTGCCAGCGCGCCCAGGTGCCCGCACCATGCACGTCAGGAGACAAGCCATGAACCAAGACCAGACAACAGTACGCCGCGCCGTGTTGCGCTGCATCGCCGCTGCGCTGTGCGCTCCCGCCCTGGTGCGCGCGCAGGCCCCGTTCCCCACGCGCAATGTCCGCATCGTGCTGCCGCAGCCGCCTGGCGGCGCGGCTGATCGCCTGGCCCGCTTGCTGGCCGACCGGCTGGAGGCGCGATGGAAGCAGCCGGTAGTGCTGGATAACAAGCCCGGTGGTGGCGTGGTGGTCGGTACGCTGGCCACCGCACGTGCGCCGGCGGACGGCTACACCATCGGCCTTTTGGGCAGCTCGCTGAGCATCAATGCCGTGCAGCGCACCGACCTGCCGTACCAGCTCAAGGACCTGCAGCCGCTGGCCCGTGTGGGTTACTACACGATGGCTTTGGTGGCCCCAACAAGCTTTGCGGCCAATGACGTCAAGGGGCTCATTGCAATGGCCAAGGGCCAGCCGGCCAACCAGTTCTCGTTCGGCTCCAACGGCATCGGCACCTCGGCCCAGCTGGGCGGTGACTTGCTCAACCACATGGCCGGCATCCAGCTGCTACATGTGCCCTACAACGGCGCGGCCAAGATGTACACCGACATGATCGGCGGGTTGGTCCCACTGGGCTTTTCTGTGGTGAGTTCGGCCGAGCCTTTCATCAAGTCGGGCCAGATGAAGGTGCTGGGCGTGACCAGCGCCCAGCGCAGCCCGCTGTACCCGCAGTGGCCCACCATCGCCGAGACGCTGCCCGGCTATGAATCCGTCAACTGGGCGGGCTTTTGCGCGCCGGTCGGCCTGCCGCGCGAGCTGGTGCAAAAGCTGTCCGACGACATCCTGGCGGTGTTGCGCGCACCCGAGATGGCCAGGACGCTGGCCGACATGGGCATTGAGCTGGCACCCTTGGGGGCCGACGAATTTCAGTCGTTCATCCAGAGCGAAGTGCGGCGCTTTGCCGCCGTGACGCGGCCGCTCGCGCCCGCCAAAAACTGAGACCCCCATGACGCAAACGACACCCAGCTACCAATTCACCCGCAGCATCCCGGCCGAGGCAGCCTACGACCTGGTCGTGGCCGGCGGCGGCCCCGCAGGCACTGCCGCCGCCGTCTGCGCCGCGCGCCGTGGCCTGAAGGTGCTGCTGGCCGAAGCCACCGGCTGCCTGGGCGGCATGGGCACCAGCGGCCTGGTGTCGTCTTTTGGCCCCGTGTCAGACGGCGAACGCATGCTGGTGGGCGGCTTCATGAAGGAGCTGTTGCAGACCATGTGGGACAGCCAGGCGTTTGCGCCGCAGGTCACGCAGGACTTCCTGCACCACCAGCTCAACCGCTGGGTGCCGTTCAAGCCCGAGCACCTGAAACGCATCCTCGACGAATTCGTGGTGCAAGCCGGTGTGGATCTGCGCTTTTTTACCCGCGTGGTAGAGGCTGACATGGGCCCGGGCCGCATCAATGGCGTGGTGTTGAGCAATGTGGAGGGCTTGCGCTATGTGCCCGCCAAAACTTTCATTGACGCCACCGGCGACGCCGCGCTGGCCGCGCTGGCCGGCGTGCCGTGCAAGGTGGTGCTGCGCGATACCGACACGGTGTCACCCAGCACGCTGTGCTCGCTGCTGGCAGGAATGGACTGGCACGACCCGGCCTACGGCAGCGACTGGCGCGGCATCGATGAGGTCAAGGCCAAGGTCAAAACCCAGTGGGTGCCGCAAGCCATTGAAGAGGGCTTCTTCACGCAGGACGACCGCTTCTTTCCCGGCATGAACCGCATTGGCGAATGCGGGGCCACGCTGAACGCCGGCCATGTGTTCAACCTGAACCCGCTGTCCGTTCGCAGCCTGTCGGACGGCATGGTATTTGGCCGCAAGCTGGCGCTGGAGTACGCGGAGTTTTACCGCAAGTATGTGCCCGGTTGCGCCGACCTGGAACTGCTGACCACCGCCCCCGTGATGGGCGTGCGCGATTCTCGCCGCATCGTGGGCGAGTTTGAACTGAACATTGACGACTTTCGCGCCAAGCGCCAGTTCCCGGACCAGATTGCGGTGTACAACCGCCCGACCGACGTGCACCCCACCGACACCAGCAAGGCCGAGTTCGACCGCTTCATGAAGGACTTTCACGGCAAGGACAACCTGGGCCGCGGCGACTGCGTGGGCATCCCGTACAGCATCCTGGTGCCGCGCGGCTCGCACAACCTGTGGGTGGCGGGGCGCTGCCATTCCAGCGACACCAAGGTGCATGGCTCCATCCGCGCGCAATCGGCGGCGTACATGATGGGGCAGGCCGTGGGCACGGCGGCGGCGCAATCAATCCGCACCGGCCAGCCGGCCTGTGACCTGGACACCGCGGTGCTGGTGCAGCAGCTTCGCGCCGACGGTGCCTACCTGCCGCAAGAGAATTTGTCTTCGCGCATGACGCGCGTGTGAGACGCAATACTCAGAAAGGGTAGTCGGCCCTCAGCGCTGCCAGGGCACGTTCACGACCAAATCATCGCCCCCGGCGCTGGAGTGCTCCTGCCGCAAGTGAAGCTCAAGGCGATACGTAGTCCGTGATTTTGGCCGTGAAGGCCACCAACACGCCGGGGACCAAACTGTATGCACTGGTCAGCGTGGCAGGGGCATTGGTTGCCGTGAAAAAGCAGCCACTGGTGCTGCCAATCGGGCATTGGATCGAGGTGGCGAACGGATCGGCATCCGTGAATCGGAAATGCACGTCAAACTGGGTGCCGGTGGCGTTTTGCGTCACGCTGTAGTCGTTGTCGGTGCCGGCCAGCACCACGTAGCTGCCGTTGGCCAGTTGCGGGCCGATAGCGAGCCCTTCCCATTTTTCGGGCGACTTGTTGCCCAGCGCCGTCAGGGTGTTGGCGGCCAGGTCCATCACTTTGGCTCCTTTTTTTACCGCGCCGGCAAATGCACCGGTGGTGGGCAGGGTTACGCTGCTTACGTCGACGGCACCGGTCAGGTCGATTTGGTAGACCGACTTGTCCGCGGTGGCCAGCGCGGCCCCGGCACCAATGCCCCGGTTGTTGCGCTCCAGCACCAGAAACTTGTCGTTGCCCAGCGCCACCAGCGCAGAAATGCCTTGACCCTGAGCAGCTCTGTCCATCGCGTAGGCGTATTGCGCCACGGCGGTGCCTGTGGTCACGTCAAATTTGACGATGCGGTTATAGACGCCGTCGCCACCACCTTCGTTCAGCATGGCGCTTTGCAGCATGGCATAGGCAAAGGCCCCGTCCGCACTGATGGCCAGGCCTTCAAAGCCCCGATTGGTGCGCTTGCCAGCGGTGTTGCCGGTGTCACCCGCGAAGTTCGCTACGCTGGTGGCGGCATTGCGCGGAATCAGGCCCGCAGGTGTGGTGAAGGCGCGGATGAACTGGCCGGTGCGGTCAAACTCATACAGCGAAGGGCCGTATTCGTCAGACACCAGCAGGTTGCCATTCCTTGGGTTGATGACAATGCCTTCGGGGTCAAAGGCTCGACCCAATGCACTGGTTGGGTTGGGCGCAAAGCCATTGAAGGGCTGCGTGCCCTGCATGAATTTGACCGTCTGCACCACGCGGAAGTTGCTGATGGCGCCGCTGGCACTGATGTCCACTTCAAACCGTTGCACGCGGGTGTCATATTGCAGCACGCCCCCGCCTGGCCCGCGGTCTGACAAGCCCCACCACTGTTTGCGTGCGGGGTCGTAGTAGATGTCGGAGAAATAGCCCAAGCGCCGCTCGACGTCCGTGCCGCTGGACAGATCCAACGCCCCTCCGGCAAGGGCCAGGCCATTTTGGTAGGCAGCATCAGAGAAGTTGGTGGCTGGACTGCTGCCGCCACCGCAGGCCGTCAAGGTCATTGCGAGCGTTGCCGCAGCCGCCAGAGCGTTCCAATTCAGAGCAATTTTTTTGTTTGACATGTTCGAAGTTCCGGGAGAAAAACCATGAGCGCCGGGCCACGATAGCCGCGAAACATGACGAAACCGTGTCATTCACTGGTGCAGTGGTGCCAGCCGGCCTGTGACCTGGACACGCAAAAGAATTTGTCTTCGCGCACGACGCGCGCGCAAGCGACGTCGCGGCTGCAGATGTTTGGCCCTTCAGCCCGTCAGCCAGGCCAGCTCTTCGTCGCTGAAGCCCGCACGCTTACGGGCATTCTCATTGAACGGCGGGTGCAGGCGCGGCGCCTGGTAGCGCTGCACCAGCACGCCGTAGTGCGCCACCGGGTCCAGCCCGTTGTGTGCACAGAGCCAGCGGTACCAGTGGTTGCCGATGGCCACATGGCCGATTTCGTCGCGCAGGATGATGTCCAGAATGTCCACTGCGCGCAGGGCGTGCGCTGTGTTCACATTTCGCAGCTTGTCCTGGATCAGCGGCGTGGCGTCCAGCCCGCGCGCCTCCAGGGTGCGGGGCACGAGCGCCATGCGTGCCACCACGTCGTCACGGGTTTTCTCGCACATTTGCCACAGGTTGTCGTGCGCCGGGAAGTCGCCGTAGTCATGCCCCAGCGTTTGCAGGTGGGCGCGCAACAGGCTGAAGTGGTGAGCCTCTTCAGCCGCCACCCGCAGCCAATCCATATAGAACTCGCGCGGCATGCCGTCAAAGCGCCAGGCCGCGTCCAGCGCCAGGTTGATGGCGTTGAATTCGATATGCGCAATCGCATGCAGCAGCGCGGCTAGGCCCTCGGGCTTGAAGGGCGAGCGCCGGGGCACCTTGGCCGGGTGCACCAGCAGCGGCCGCACCGGCCGGCCGGGCAGTTGCGCAGGCTCTGCGGGGGCTTGCGGTGCTATAAAAAAAGTAGTGGCTTGCGCATACAGCGTGCGGGCTGCAGCCACTTTTTGCCCAGGGTCAGGCAGACACAAGGCCACCAGCGCAGATTGACGAAGCTCCATCCCTACAATTCTAGGTTTTGCAACAGGCGGCAACGATGGCTATTTACGAACTCGACGGGCAGGTGCCGGTATTGGGCACCGGCGCCTGGGTGGCTGACAGCGCACAGGTCATGGGCGCGGTGGCGCTGGGGGACAACGCCAGCGTCTGGTTTGGGGCTGTGGTGCGGGGCGACACTGAAACCATCCGCATCGGGCGCAACAGCAACATTCAGGACGGCTCGGTGCTGCACGCCGACATCGGCATGCCGCTGACGATTGGCGACAACGTGACGGTGGGCCACCAGGTCATGCTGCATGGCTGCACCATCGGCGACGGCTCGCTCATCGGCATTCAGGCGGTGGTGCTCAACGGTGCCCGGATCGGGCGCAACAGCATTGTCGGGGCGGGCAGTGTGGTGACCGAGGGCAAGGAGTTCCCGGACAACTCGCTGATCATCGGTGCGCCCGCCAAGGTGGTGCGCACACTGGACGACGCCAGCGCTGCCAGGCTGGCGCAAAGCGCCGAGCACTATGTGGAGAACGCGCACCGCTTTGCGCGGGGCTTGAAGAAAATTGCCTGATGTCCGAGTTGCACAAGTTCCTGTTTGACGGCATGCCGGTGCGCGGCATGATCGTGCGCCTGACCGATAGCTGGACCGAGATTCTTTCGCGCCGCGCCGCCAACAGCACCACCGGTGCCTGGCCACCCCCTGTGCGCGAACTGTTGGGTGAAATGGCCGCTGCCGCTGTGCTGATGCAGTCCAACATCAAGTTCAATGGGGCGCTGGTGCTGCAGATCTTTGGCGATGGCCCGGTCAAGGTGGCGGTGGCCGAGGTGCAACCCGACCTGAGCCTGCGCGCCACCGCCAAGGTGGTGGGTGATGTGGGCGTGAATGCCCGCTTGTCGGCGATGGTGAACCTGACCAACCAGGGGCGCTGCGCGATCACGCTGGACCCCAAAGACAAGTTCCCCGGGCAGCAGCCTTACCAGGGTGTGGTGCCGCTGTTTGGCGATCAGCGGCAGAAGCTTGACCAGCTCAGCGAGGTGCTGGAGCACTACATGCTGCAGTCCGAGCAGCTGGACACCAAACTGATTCTGGCGGCCGACGACAAAGTGGCCGCCGGCTTGCTGATCCAGCGGCTGCCCACCCAGGGCGAGAAGAACCTGGGCGCTGCCGGCGACGATATTGGCCTGATCGAGGACTACAACCGGATTGCCATTCTTGCCGCCACCCTGACGCGCCAGGAGCTGCTGACGCTGGATGTAGACACCGTGCTGCACCGGCTGTTCTGGGAAGAAAAGGTTATTCGTTTCGAGCCGCAAACGCCACGCTTTGCCTGCACCTGCAGCCGCGAGCGGGTGTCCAACATGATCCGGGGCCTGGGCGCGGCCGAAGCCGATGGCATTCTGGCTGAGCGCGGCGAGATCGAGGTGGCTTGCGATTTTTGCGGCCAGCAGTACCGCTATGACGCGGTGGACGCAGCGCGCATCTTCACCGCGCCGGGTGACCAGCCGCCAGTCAGCCCGACAGTCCAGTAAACAGGCGGTGTTCGCAGTCGGGGTCGCTGCATTTGTCGCAGGCCCAGCGCCAGGCGGCCGGTTTTTGGTCAAAATGGCTTGTAGCCCGCGTGGAATAAGCGGGAGCCACTATAAAATTAATAGCACTAAGCGCCTGTTCAAGGCGTGCATTGCCGCTGCCATAGACCACCCTGTAGGCCACACCCGCACGCTCCAGCGCGCCACGCAGCAGCGCGTCAACCGGCAAGCGTACCTGGGGGCCGTCGCGCTGCAAACCGTCTGCAACCCAGGGCAAGTCCAGCCCCATGACCAGCGTGACATCGTAGTGCCGCTGATGGGCCAGGGCAAATTCGTAGAGCGAGCGGTCGTTGAACAGCATGTCGCTGTAAATAGCCACCATCAGGGGCGTGGTGTCGGCCACCAGCAGATCGCCCGGCGCTGCCGCCAGCGCGCGCCGGGCTTGTTCTTGCGCAATGCCCAGTTGCTCATGCGGCCGGGGTGTGCGGCCTGCGCGCTCGCACCATTCGCGCAGGTACTCGGCCACTGAATGCACCGCCTGGCCCTGGGCCCGCCAATGCTGCACCAGCGCGTTGGCCAGCTGGGTTTTGCCGGTGCTTTCAGCGCCCAGCAGCGCCACCTTCATGGCACAAGCCTGCGCTGCCAGGCGCGCCAGCCAACCACGCTGAGCGCAATGAACAGGCTGTAAAGAATGACGGTGAGCCACAGGCCTTTGTGTATGAACAGGCCCACGCTCGCCAGATTCACAACAATCCATACGGCCCAGTTCTCGATGTACTTGCGGCCCAGCAAAAATTGCCCCACCAGGCTCAGTGCCGTGGGGAAGGCGTCCCACCAGGGCACATCGGTGTCGGTATAGGTTTTCAGGAACAGGCCCGTCACGGGCCACAGCGCGGCGCTGGCCAGCACGGTGTAGAGCAGGCCGCTGCGGGTCAGGCGCGCCACGTGCAACGCCGCACCATCGGCGCTGCGCCCTCGCAGCCACTGAAACCAGCCCCAGAAAGCCACCACCACAAAAAATATTTGCAACGTAGCCTCGCCGTACAGCTTGCTGCGCCAAAACAGCGCAAAGTACATCAGCGAGCTTATGATGGCCAGCGGCCAGCCCCAATGAATCTCGCGGATGTTGCAAGCCACCATGGCCAGCGCAATGGCCACGGCCGCGATCTCGAGCCAGGTGGTGGGCGAGCCCCAGAGCGTGAACGCCGGGGCAAAGAGAAGTTCGCTCACTTGGCGATCTGCACGAAGATCTCGTTGGGTTTGACCATGCCGAGTTCGCTGCGGGCTTTTTCTTCAACCATCTCCAGGCCCTCTTTGAGGTCTTGCACCTCGGCCGCCAGCCGGTCATTGGCTTGCTGGGTTTGCAGGTTCTTGTTTTTCTGCTCGGCCAGCGTTTGCTGCATCTTGGCGACGCTGGTCACGCTGCCACGGCCAAACCACAACTGCCCATGCAACACCAGCAGCAGCGCGATCAGGATGGCCGGGACAATGCGGTTGGCCATGGCCTATGCGAGAGGTTTTGCCGCCGGGCCGTCCCAAGGCAAAACGCGGCCCCCCCGGGGGGCAGGGAGCCACGCGCAACGGGCGACCGTAGGGGCCATTACTTGAGGTTGTAGAAGGCCGATCGGCCGGGGTAGCTGGCGATGTCGCCCAGGTCTTCTTCGATGCGCAGCAACTGGTTGTACTTGGCCATGCGGTCCGAGCGGCTCAGGCTGCCGGTTTTGATCTGGCCGGCGTTGGTGCCCACGGCGATGTCGGCAATTGTGCTGTCTTCGGTTTCGCCGCTGCGGTGGCTGATCACGGCGGTGTAGCCCGCGCGTTTGGCCATCTCGATGGCGGCAAAAGTTTCTGTCAATGTGCCGATCTGGTTGATCTTGATCAGGATCGAGTTGGCAATGCCCTTGTCAATGCCTTCTTTCAGGATCTTGGTGTTGGTCACGAACAGGTCGTCACCCACCAGTTGCACTTTCTTGCCCAGTCGGTCGGTCAGCACCTTCCAGCCGTCCCAGTCGCCCTCGGCCATGCCGTCTTCAATGCTGATAATGGGGTACTTGTCGACCCAGGTGGCCAGAATGTTGGTCCATTCTTCAGCGCTCAGGCTCAGGCCTTCGGCTTCCAGCACGTACTTGCCGTCTTTGTAGAACTCGCTGGCGGCGCAGTCCAGACCCAGCGCAATCTGTTCGCCTGCGGTGTAGCCGGCATTGCTGATGGCTTCAAGGATCATTTGAATGGCCGCCTCGTGGTTGGCCACGTTCGGCGCAAAGCCGCCTTCGTCACCCACGGCAACGCTCATGCCCTTGTCATGAATGATTTTCTTGAGCGCATGGAACACCTCGGCACCCCAGCGCACCGCTTCGCGAAAGCTCGGCGCGCCCACGGGGATGATCATCAGCTCTTGCAGATCCAGGTTGTTGTTGGCGTGTGCCCCGCCGTTGACAACGTTCATCATCGGCACCGGTAGTTGCATGGTGCCCATGCCGCCGAAGTAACGGTACAGCGGCAGGCCAGACTCTTCTGCCGCCGCGCGGGCCACTGCCATGGACACCGCCAGCATGGCGTTGGCACCCAGGCGGCTCTTGTTGTCGGTGCCGTCCAGATCGATCAGGGTTTTGTCCAGAAAGGCCTGCTCCGAGGCGTCCAGCCCAAGCACGGCCTCGGAAATTTCGGTGTTGATGTGCTCCACGGCCTTGAGCACGCCCTTGCCCAGGTAACGGGCCTTGTCGTTGTCGCGCAACTCAATCGCCTCACGCGAGCCGGTGGAGGCGCCTGACGGCACAGCGGCACGGCCCATGGTGCCCGATTCAAGCAACACGTCGCATTCGACGGTGGGGTTGCCGCGGCTGTCCAGAATCTCGCGGCCAACGATGTCAACAATTGCGCTCATGGGGAATGTCTCTCAGAGGAAGTAAAAAAATCGGTTCACACGCCTTCGACGATCAGCATGCGCATCACGGCGGCGCCCTGGCGGGCCTGGCGTGCGGCGGCGTATTCGACGGAGTCATTAAAGGCTCTTGCGGCCTCAACAGAGGGGAATTTGAGCATCACGAAGCGCGACGGGTTCCAGTCGCCTTCCAGCACCTCGACCTTGCCACCGCGGATGCACACTTCTGCACCGTGGGCCTTCATGGCGATGCTAGAGAGCTTTTTGTACTCTTCGTACTGTTGCGGGTTCGTAACATCGACGTTGGCGATGATGTAGGCGCTAGGCAAAGTGGTTCTCCAGGAAGCCGTTTTTCTTGGTTACCTGGTCCAGCGCCAGCAGGGTTTCCAGCAGCGCTTTCATGTGCCTCAGGGGCACTGCGTTGGGCCCGTCGCTCAGCGCGTTGGCCGGGTCAGGGTGGGTTTCCATGAACAGGCCCGCCACACCCACTGCCACTGCCGCACGGGCCAGCACCGGCACCATTTCGCGCTGGCCGCCAGAACTGGTGCCCTGGCCGCCAGGCAACTGCACCGAGTGCGTGGCGTCAAACACCACCGGCGCGCCGGTCTCGCGCATGATGGCCAGGCTGCGCATGTCGCTTACCAGGTTGTTGTAGCCAAAGCTGGCACCGCGCTCGCAGGCCATGAAGTTGTCTTGATTCAGGCCGGCATCTTTTGCGGCAGCGCGGGCCTTGTCAATCACGTTCTTCATGTCGTGGGGGCTGAGAAACTGGCCCTTCTTGATGTTCACCGGCTTGCCCGACTGCGCCACAGCGCGAATAAAGTCTGTCTGGCGGCACAGGAAGGCGGGGGTCTGCAAAACGTCCACCACCGCCGCTGCGGCTGCGATGTCTTCTTCGGAGTGAACGTCGGTCAGGGTGTGCAGCGCCAACTGGCGTTTGACCTTGGCCATGATTTCCAGACCCTTTTCACGCCCTGGCCCGCGAAAGCTGGTGCCCGACGAGCGGTTGGCCTTGTCAAAGCTGCTCTTGAAGATGAACGGGATGCCCAGGCTGGTGGTGATTTCTTTCAGCGTGCCGGCGGTGTCCATCTGCAATTGCTCGGACTCCACCACACAGGGCCCGGCAATCAGGAAGAAGGGCTGGTCCAGCCCGATCTCAAAATTACATAGCCTCATGCAACTGCCTTCAGCGACTTGTTGCCCGCGGCCTGATGATCCAGCGAGGCCTTGATGAACGCGTTGAACAGCGGGTGGCCGTCCCAGGGGGTTGACTTGAATTCGGGGTGAAACTGCACGCCCACGAACCAGGGGTGCTCAGACTGCGGCAGCTCGACGATTTCGGTGAGCTGCTCGCGCTGGGTCAGCGCCGAAATCACCAGGCCAGCCTGGCGCAGTTGGTCAAGGTAGTTGACATTGGCCTCGTAGCGGTGGCGGTGGCGCTCGGTGACCACGTCGCCATAAATCTGGTGCGCCAGCGTGCCCTTGGCCACGTCAGAGCTTTGTGCGCCCAGGCGCATGGTGCCGCCCAGGTCAGAGTGTTCGTCGCGGGTTTTGATGCTGCCGTCAGCGTCTTTCCACTCGGTGATCAGGGCGATGACCGGGTGCGGTGTCTCGGGCTCGAACTCGGTGCTGTTGGCGTCTTTCAGGCCCGCCACATGGCGGGCAAATTCAATGGTGGCCACTTGCATGCCCAGGCAGATGCCGAGGTAGGGCACTTTGTTTTCGCGGGCAAAGCGCGCCGCGCAAATCTTGCCCTCAATGCCACGCTTGCCGAAGCCGCCGGGCACCAGCACTGCGTCGTATTTGGTGAGCTGCGACACGGTTTCTGGTGTGATGGTTTCGGAGTCGAGGTAGTCGATCTTCACGCGTGCATGGTTCTTCATGCCGGCATGGCGCAGCGCTTCGTTGAGCGACTTGTAGCTGTCGGACAGATCAACATACTTGCCAACCATCGCGATGCTGACTTCGCTTTGCGGGTGCTCGGTCTCGTAGACCAGCTCGTCCCAGCGCTTGAGGTTGGCCGGCGGCGTGTTCAGGCGCAGTTTGTCGCAGATCAGGCCGTCCAGGCCCTGCTCGTGCAGCATGCGCGGCACCTTGTAGATGGTGTTCACGTCCCACATGGAGATAACGCCCCATTCCGCGACGTTGGTGAACAGCGAAATTTTGGCCCGTTCGTCTTCCGGAATGGCGCGGTCGGCACGGCACAGCAATGCATCTGCCGAGATGCCGATCTCACGCAGTTTTTGCACCGTGTGCTGGGTCGGCTTGGTCTTGAGCTCGCCGGCGGCGGCGATCCAGGGCACGTAGGTCAGGTGCACAAAAGCGGTGTTGTTGGCTCCCATGCGCAGGCTCATCTGGCGTGCGGCCTCCAGGAACGGCAGCGACTCAATGTCGCCCACCGTACCGCCGATTTCCACAATCGCCACGTCGGCCGCGCCGGGCTCGCCAAAATGCGCGCCGCGTTTGATGTAGTCCTGGATCTCGTTGGTGATGTGCGGGATCACCTGTACCGTCTTGCCCAGGTAGTCGCCGCGGCGTTCTTTCTCAAGCACTGACTGGTAAATGCGCCCGGTGGTGAAGTTGTTCACCTTGCCCATGCGGGTGGTGATGAAGCGCTCGTAGTGGCCCAGGTCGAGGTCGGTTTCGGCTCCATCGTCGGTCACGAACACCTCGCCATGCTGGAACGGCGACATCGTGCCGGGATCGACGTTGATGTAAGGGTCCAGCTTGATCAGGGTGACTTTGAGACCGCGCGATTCGAGGATCGCAGCGAGGGAGGCTGAGGCGATTCCCTTGCCCAGGGAGGACACCACACCGCCGGTGACGAAGACAAATTTGGTCATGTCAGTACGAAGGGCAAGCCTTCGCTCGGTGGGAAATTCAAATTATACGCTGGTACATTTCGCAACATGACTGAACTTGCTGGCAAACATATCGTGCTCGGGCTGTCGGGTGGCATCGCCTGTTACAAGGCGGCGGAGCTGTGCCGCGCGCTTGTCAAGGCGGGGGCGACCGTGCAGGTGGTCATGACGCAGGCGGCCGAGCAATTCATCACGCCCGTGACCATGCAGGCGCTGAGCAACCGCACGGTGTACGGGTCGCACAATGCCTCCAGTTCCGACATGCGCGAGCCCAACGCAATGCCGCACATCAACCTCAGCCGCGGGGCCGATGCCATTGTGGTCGCGCCCTGCAGTGCGGATTTCATGGTCAAGCTGGTGCATGGCGGGGCCGACGACTTGCTCAGCCTGATGTGCCTGGCCCGACCCATCGACACAGTTCCCCTGCTGCTGGCGCCGGCCATGAACCGCGAGATGTGGGCGCACCCGGCGACGCAGCGCAACATGGCGCAGCTCAATGCCGACGGCACCACCATTCTGGGCGTGGGCAGTGGCTACCAGGCCTGTGGTGAAACCGGCGACGGCCGGATGCTGGAGCCCGACGAGTTGCTGCAAGACATCGTTGCCTACTTTCAACCCAAGCTGCTGGCGGGCCAGCAGGTGCTGGTGACAGCGGGCCCCACCTTTGAGGCGATCGACCCGATCCGCGGCATCACCAACCATTCGTCGGGCAAGATGGGTTTTGCAATTGCGCGCGCCGCACGCGAGGCCGGCGCGCAGGTGACGCTGGTGGCCGGCCCGGTGAGCCTGCCGACACCGCGCGGCGTCACCCGTGTGAACGTGAAGTCTGCGCGGGAAATGCTGGCAGCCAGCGTGGATGCTGCGCAAGCCGCTACTGTTTTTGTAGCAACTGCGGCGGTGGCGGACTGGCGCCCGGCGGCCCAGGCCGACCACAAGATCAAGAAAGACGGTTCCGGCCTGGCCCCGGTGCTGCAGTTCACCGAAAACCCCGACATCTTGCACACCATTGCACAGGGCCAGCGGGCCCAAAGCGGCAAGCTGTTCTGCGTCGGTTTTGCAGCGGAAAGCCAGGACCTGGTAAACAACGCCCAGGCCAAGCGTGCGCGCAAGGGCATTCCGCTGCTGGTGGGCAACATCGGCCCACTGACTTTCGGGCAGGACGACAACGAGATGCTGCTGGTCGACGCGCAGGGTGTGCAGCCGCTGCCGCGCGCATCCAAGTTGGTGCTTGCCCGCCAATTGATTGCGGAGATTGCCCGGCGTATGCGCGGCGCAGCCTGATTGAGCACGAACCTTATGAAAATTGACGTCAAGATTCTCGACCCGCGGATGGCCGATCAATTGCCCGCCTATGCCACACCGGGCAGCGCCGGGCTGGACCTGCGGGCCTGTATCGATGAGCCGCTGACGCTGGCACCGAACGGCTGGCAGCTGGTGCCCACCGGCATCGCGGTGTGGCTCAAGGACCCGGGCTTCGCCGCGCTGATCCTGCCGCGCTCGGGCCTGGGCCACAAGCATGGCATCGTGCTGGGCAATCTGGTCGGCCTGATCGACAGCGACTACCAGGGCCAACTGATGGTGAGCGCCTGGAACCGCACCGAAGTGGCTTTTACCTTGCAACCGATGGAGCGGCTGGCGCAACTGGTGGTGGTACCCGTGGTGCAGGCGCAGTTCAATGTGGTGACCGAGTTCCCGGCGAGCCAGCGCGGGGAGGGCGGCTACGGATCCACCGGCAAGGGCTGAACGGGTAAGGCTGTCGGCCTGCGCCTACCCGTCGCGCGGCCCCGGACCACAACACATTACGTCAATGCCTGATCAGCGCGCGCCAGGCGGGCTCGCCTAATGAATGGCTCACCATTCCAAGGAGATTCCCATGCGTGCTCTTCAGCGTCTGCTGTTTGTGACTCCTGCTATTGCGCTAGCCGCCTGCGGCACTGCCAACCCCTATGGGGTCAACAACTACCCGGTGGCCAACCCGCAGCCGGTGACCAACTATCCCGGGGGTAGCTACTCGAGTCAGCCAGGAGCCTACGCGGAGTACGGGCGCATCACCAATGTGGACCTGATCAGCGGCGGCGCTGCGGCCAGCAGTGGCTCGGCCGGCACCATCATCGGCGGCATCGCCGGGGGCGTGCTGGGCAATCAGGTGGGGTCCGGCGGCGGACGCGCGGCGGCCACCGTGCTGGGTGTGCTTGGGGGTGCCTTGTTGGGCAACCAGATTGATCGCAGCCGCACGGCCAACACCCATGTCAATGCGGTCTATCGCGTCACGTTGCAGACCGACGCCGGTGCCTGGCGCACCTATGACGTGGGCGGCACCGACCTGCGCGTTGGCGAACGCGTCCGGGTGGAAAACGGACAGATCTACCGCGCCTGACGCGCGCTGCGTTGTGCAGGCTCAGTGCAGCAGGTCGTTGCCCGGTGCTTGCGGATGAACTTTGAAGAAGCCGGTGCCGGTGGAGCCTCGGCCGACTTCTTCTTCAGTGGCTTCGCGCACCGCCTCCACCTTCAGGCTCAGGCGAATGGCGATACCGGCCAGCGGATGGTTGCCGTCCAGCACCACATGCTCGGGGTAGATGTCGGTCGCGGTGTAAAGCACATCCTTGGGCGCGTCGGGGTTGGCGCCTTGGGGCAGGCCTTCGAATGTCATGCCTTCTTCCAGCTCGGCTGGAAACAGGCCGCGTGGCTCCAGAAACACCAATTGGTCGTTGTAGTCGCCAAAGGCTTCTTCGGGTTCCAGATGCAAATCAAGTTTTGCGCCAGGGCCATGGCCCTGCAGTGCTTGCTCGATCTTCAACAGCAGGTCGCCACCGCCCACCAGGAACTCCACCGGGTCATCCAGCACGTCCAGCACTTCGCCCAGGGTGTCCTTGAGCGTCCAGGTCAGCGCCACGACGCATTGGGGTGTAATTTCGGGAATCGGATTCATTGCAGAATTGTCCCATGGACACTCACACCCCCTTAACGCTGCTTGGCGGCTTGACGCCAGCGCAGTTCATGCAGCGCCACTGGCAGAAGAAACCCCTGCTGGTGCGCAAAGCCGTTCCTGGCTTTGCGCCCTTGCTGGCGCGCAGCGAGCTGTTTGGCCTGGCGGCACAGGACGAAGTTGAGTCCCGGCTGGTGCGCCAGGGCGCGCGCGGCTGGCATATGCGGCGTGGCCCGTTTGCGCGGCGTGCCCTGCCAGCGCTCAGGCAACGCCTTTGGACGCTGCTGGTGCAAGGCGTGGACCTGCATCACGACGGCGTGCATGGTTTGCTGCAGCAGTTCCGGTTTGTGCCCGATGCGCGGCTCGACGACCTGATGATCAGCTACGCCAGTGACGGCGGCGGGGTCGGCCCGCACTTTGACAGCTACGACGTGTTTTTGCTCCAGGCCCAGGGCCAGCGCCGCTGGCGCATTGGCCGCCAGCGCGACTTCACGCTGCAAGAAGGCGTGCCCTTGAAAATTCTGGCCAACTTCGAGCCCGAGCAGGAGTGGCTGCTGGAGCCGGGCGACATGCTTTACCTGCCGCCGCGCTGGGCTCACGACGGCATTGCCCAGGGCGAGTGCCAGACCTATTCGATCGGTTTTCGTGCACCAGCCCGCGGGGAAATTGCCCGGGAGCTGCTGCAGCGACTGGCCGAGGACGCCGCCGATCTGGCGGGCGAGCGCCTCTACCGCGACCCGAAACAGGGGGCCGTCGCCGCGCCCGGTGCGGTGCCGGTGGCGCTTGAAGATTTCGCCCGCGAGGCACTTGACGCGGTGCTGCGTGAGCCGCTGGCGCTGGCGCGGGCCTTGGGCGAGTCGCTGACTGAGCCCAAGCCCAGTGTCTGGTTTGCGGGCGGGGCGGTGCCGCCCACACTGCGCGCCGTTGTGCTGGACCGGCGCACCCGCATGATGCATGACGCGCACCATGTTTTCATCAACGGCGAGAGCTACCGGGCCGCCGGGCGCGATGCCATCTTGATGCGGCGGCTGGCTGACAACCGCTCGCTTGGCAGCCCCGACCTGGCCGCTGCCAGTGCCGCGGCCCGCGCGCTGTTGCGTAGCTGGTGCGAGGCCGGGTGGGCCCATGCGGGACCGGGTGTGCACCCATGAGCGAACCCGGCATGCCGCTGCCCCATGACGCCGCCGGGCTGCCCAGCGGGCGCTTCGAGGGCCGTGACGCGTTTCAGCAACTGGTGCGCGATGCGCTGCAGCGCGCCGCAGCCGAGGGCTGGCGCGAGATCATCCTGAGCGACGCCAGCTTCGAAGACTGGCCGCTGGGTGAACGCGCCGTGGCCGAGTCGCTGCAGGCCTGGTCAAAAACCGGCCGGCGCATGACGCTGCTGGCCCGCAGCTATGACGATGTGATCCGCCGCCATGCCCGTTTCGTGACCTGGCGGCGCACCTGGTCGCACATCATCGAGGCGAGGTCCTGCCGTCAAGCGGATCCGCTGGAGCTGCCCAGCGTGATCTGGAGCCCCGGCTGGGTCTTGCAGCGGCTGGACATCGAGCGCAGCAATGGGGTCAGTGGCGACGCACCCCAGCGCCGCTTGCTGCTGCGCGAGTCGCTGAACGAGTGGCTGGGGCGCAGCAGCCCGGCCTTTCCCGCCGTCACACTCGGCCTTTGAACTGTTGTGCCGGGCCGTCAGGGTTTGCAAGGCTTGTGTTCTTTCGACATATAATCTATGGCTGAACGGGAGAGCTCGAGTCCTCTCGGTTCGGTCAAAGCAGCCTTGCGCTGCCGTGACAATTTCCGGAAATTGTTCCACCTCGAAAACCAAGGAAACCCTGAAATGAAGAAATCGCTTGTACTGGCGACCCTGATTGCCGCCGCTGCCCTCGTGGCCTGCGGCAAGAAGGAAGAAGCCAAGCCCGCTGCTGCTCCCGCTCCGGCTGCTGCTCCCGCTCCGGCTCCTGCTGCTGCACCCGCTCCTGAAGCCGCCGCCTCTGGCGCTGCTCCGGCTGCTGCCGCTGCTGCACCCGCTGCCGCTCCGGCAATGGACGCTGCTGCTGAAGCCGCCAAGAAGGCTGCTGAAGCTGCTGCTCCCAAGAAGTAATCGCTTCGCGATTGCCTCGAAAAGCCACCTTCGGGTGGCTTTTTTGTTGGGTGCGCCGCTTTCCAGGTTCAGGCGCTGAACCAGCCCCCGCTGCCTTGCGCATCGGCCACGGCAATATCGGCAGGCGGGCAGCCCAAGGCGTCTGCCAGCCCCTGGCGGGCCAGATCGGGCCGGTTGTTTTGTTCGCTCAAATGGGCTGCCACAACTTGGCGCAACCCGGCGTGGTTCACGCTGCGGGCGATTGCCGCTGCGTCGTCATTCGACAAATGTCCCCACAGGCCGCCCACCCGCCGCTTCAAAAAGGGTGGATAGCTGCTGACGGCCAGCAGGGCCGGGTCGTGATTGCATTCCAGCAGTAACGCATTGCAGCGTGCAAGACGCTGAAGCACATAGGCGGTGGCATGGCCGAGGTCGGTCAAAACGCCCAGCGTGGAGGCACCATCGGAGCAGGTAAGTTGCAGCGGCTCGCGGGCGTCGTGGGGCACGGTGAAGGGCATCAGCTGAAGCTCACCCAGGTCAATCGGGTCGGAGTCGCGCGCCACCCGTAAAAGCCCGTCAAAGTCCGCAGCCTTCAATGCCGCGTGGGTGCCGCGGCTCATCCATACCGGTATCCGCCCGCGCAGCGCGTACTGGCGCGCACAGCCAATATGGTCGGCGTGCTCGTGGGTGATGAACAGTGCGTCAATTTGGCCCGGCGCGAGGCCTGCCTGTGCAAGCCGTGCGTCGAGCTGGCGGATGCCCAGGCCGCAGTCGATCAGCAGGCGGCGGGTTTGCACCCCGCTGCCTGCTTCAACCAGCGTGGCGTTACCGCTGCTGCCGCTGCCCAGGCTGCGAAATCTCAGCACGGGCCGGGCCGCCCGGTGCTATTTGAGGTCGTCGGCAATGACCTTGACGATGCGCTGCGCGTTGGCTGAGCTCTCGGGCGCGCCCGCTGCATTGAGCACCGACACAGTGGTTGATTCACCCTGGCTCTTGACGCTGATGCGGTACTTCAGCGGCGCAGCGTTCGAGGTTGCCGGACCAAACAGCTTGCCGAAGAAGCCGGGCTCTTTTTTGTCGGGGTTGGGCTCGACGTAGCGAACAAAGTAGGTGCCCTGGCTGCGGTCACGGTCTTCCACGGTGAAGCCGGTACGGTCCAGCGTCAGGCCAACGCGACGCCAGGCGCGGTCAAAGCCTTCGTCAATCTGGACGACAGGCTGGTTGCCCTGGGTGGCCACGCGTGAGGTGGTTTTGGCAGCGCCTGAGGCCACCAGTGCGCGAGACTGCTCCTGCGGCACCCCGAGTTTGACCATCAAGCGGCGCAGAAACTCGGTTTCAAGCTCCGGGTCAGTCGGGCGGGGTTGCCAGATGGTCTGGTCTTTCTGGGAGTTGCTATAGACCTCAAGCATGCCGCGGTGGCTGATGTAGATCTCGGTGCCACCACTGGCGCTGCGCTCCAGCCGGGTACGAAAGCGGTCGCGCTCGCCGGTGGAGTAGAGCGAGTCGAACAACTTGCCCAACGCACTGCGGATCACGTCTTGCGGCAGCTTGGCCCGGTTTTCAGCCCAGTCGGTTTCCATGATGCCCAGGTTGGCCTGGTCCAGCGTCAGCAGGAAGCCGTTTTCCTGCCAGAAGTCGCGCACCGGGCTCCAGAGCTGGTCAGCCGGGCGATTGACGACCAGCCAGCGCTGGGTGCCCGCGCGCTCAACGCGCACATCGCCCAGTGTGGAGGCTGCCGTGGGCAGGCCAGACACGGCCTGGCCTGCCTGGAAGCTGCTGGCTGTGATGGCGCCGCCGGGCACGACGTAGCGGGAGTCGCGCGACAGCTGCGACAGGTCCGGCGGCACTTCAAGCGAGGTGCCCCGACTGGCGCTCTTGTAGTCGATTTTGTCGGGCTCCAGCATGCTGCAGGCCGCCAGCGATAGGGAAAGGCCCAGCAGTCCGAGTCTTGTGATGTGGTTCACGTAGGTGTCCTCTTTGTCAATCAGGTTCAGGCGGCCAGCAGGCCACTGGCGATCAGGGCGCCTTGCACCACCGCCTCGTTGGCAGCGGTCAGCGGGGTCATAGGCAGGCGCATGGTGCCGCCGCACAGGCCCATGCGGGCCATGGCCCACTTGAGCGGAATCGGGTTGGCTTCTACAAACAGGTGCTTGTGCACCGGCATCAGCTTGCGCTGGATCTCCATGGCGCGCCTGGCGTCGCCGGCAATTGCGGCCACGCACAGCGCGTGCATCTGGCGCGGCGCGATGTTGGCCGTGACGCTGACGTTGCCCTGGCCGCCGCACAGCATCAGGGCCACGGCGGTGGGGTCGTCCCCGGAGTAAACCGCAAAGTCTGCGGGCACATCACGGATCAGCCACTGGGCGCGCTCGATGTTGCCGGTGGCCTCTTTGATGCCGACGATGCCGGGCACCTGCGCCAGGCGCAACACAGTTTCATGGGCCATGTCGGCCACGGTACGCCCGGGCACGTTGTACAGCACGGTGGGCAGGTCGCCCACCGCTTCGGCGATGGCCTTGAAGTGCAGGTACTGGCCCTCTTGTGTGGGCTTGTTGTAGTAGGGCACCACCTGGAGCTGGCAGTCGGCCCCCACTTTTTTGGCGAACTTGGCCAGCTCGATGGCCTCCGAGGTGGAGTTGGCACCGCAGCCAGCCATGATGGGCAGGCGCTTTTTGGCCTGCTCGACCGCGACCCGGATGATCTCGCAATGCTCTTGCACGTTGACCGTGGGCGACTCGCCGGTGGTGCCGACCACGCAAACGCAGTCGGTGCCCTCGGCAATATGCCAGTCAATCAGCTTGCGCAGCGCGGGGTAGTCCACGCTGCCGTCTTCATGCATCGGGGTAACGAGCGCCACGATGCTGCCAGTAATCGGTGTCATGTCCGTAGTTTTGAACGGGAAAGGAGCATTCTAACTAGAGCGGGTGGCGCACCACATGGGCGGACGCAAGGGGCCGAACGGCAGCAATGCGCTGAACAAAGCGCGCCGGGTTGTTGACAAAGCCGTCTTCGAAAGCCACCACGCGCAACCCCGCGCAAACCGTCAGAAGTTCACCGGGCTGCAACAGGAAGTCGGGCCGCGAGGGCTTGCCCACGGTTTCGTTGCCAGCCGCAAAAGTTTCATAGATCAACACCCCGCCCGGGGCGACGCTGGCCACAAGCACCGGCAGCAATGGCCGCCACAGGTAGTTGGTGACGACTACCGCGCCAAACTGCTGGCCAGGCAGTGGCCAGGGGCTGTTCTCGATATCAGCCAGCCAGGCTTGACCCAGATTTGCGACTGAGTTGATGGCGTCCTGCGCAATATCCACGCCCACCACCGGATGGTTTCGTGCCTTGAACCAGCGCATGTGGCGGCCCCAGCCACAGGCGACGTCCAGCACCGTTGTGCCGGGCGGAACCAGGTGCGACCAGCGCTGCACCCAGGCTGACGCCTCGCCCTGGCCGTGGCTCACCTGGCTCAATGCGGCTTGACCTCTTCTTTGAGCGCGGCCAGCGCCAGCTTTTCGACCAGGCCGGGCGCAATGATCTTGAGCAGGCGGGCGAGTTTGCCTTTTGGGGTCATGACCACCTCGCGCTGGCGCCGGTTCATGCCGTCAATGATCAGGCTGGCGCATTCCTGCACGCTCATGGCGTGGTCTTCCTTCAGGCCGCTGGAACCTGCCGCCACGCCCGCCGCGTTGTAGCCGCGGTAGCGGATCTGGGTGGCCACTACACCGGGGTAGGCCGTGGTCACGCTCACACCTGCGCCTTTGAGTTCCGCGCGCAGCGCTTCAAAAAAGCCGGTCATGGCGAACTTGGTCGCGCAGTAGGCAGTGCGCCCCGGCACACCGACCAGCCCGGCCAGCGACGACACCGCCACCACATGGCCCCGCGTGGCCTTCAGGTGCGCCAGCGCGGCATGGGTGCACCAGACGCTGCCCCAGTGGTTGACGCGCATGAGTTGCTCGTACCAGCCGAGGTCTTCAGCCTGCACGTCGGCAAACAGCGCCTGTGCCGACATGCCGGCGTTGTTGACAAGCGCATCGAGTTGACCAAAGCGGCCCACCGCGGCTGCAATGAGCGCGCGGCATTGCAATGGGTCGGCCACATCGGTGGGCACGGCGAGTGCCTGCGCACCGAGGTCGCGGCATTGCTGCGCCACGGCCTCCAGGGCCTGGGCGCTGCGCGCGGCCAGCACCAGGGCAACATCAGCCTTGTGGCTGGCCGCGAGCTGGCGCGCTATTTCTGCACCAATGCCATCGGAGGCGCCGGTAATTACTATAGTTTTCATAGCGGTTCAGGCAGGTTTTATGCGGGCTACAGCCCGATTCGGCCAATAAACAGGCTCAAAAACAGGCCCAGATCTGGTCGGCCAGTGTGACCAGAAACTCCGGTCGGTTGTACAGGGCAAACACCGCCAGAAGTGCCGCCAGAGCGACACCGTAGGCCAGCAACTTGTGAACGCTTTTCATGCGGGCTGCGGCGCGCCGCGTTGGATCGCGGCCTCCTTGACGGGCAGGTTCACCAGGCCTGCGAAGATGCCCAGCGCAATCGCGATGTACCAGACCACGTCGTAGCTGCCGGTGCGGTCATACAGGTAACCACCCAGCCACACGCCCATGAACGAGCCGATCTGGTGGCTGAAGAACACAAAGCCGCTCAGCATCGACATATGCGCCACCCCAAAAATCTGCGCCACCGTCGCGTTGGTGGGGGGTACGGTGGACAGCCACAGCAAGCCCATGACGCTGGCAAACAGGTACACCGAAAGCGGCGACAGCGGCACCACCAGGAACACCGCAATCGCCAGTGCCCGCGCGAAGTAAATGAAGGCCAGAATCTTGCGCTTGGCCAGGCGCTGGCCCAGGCTGCCTGCGATGTAGGTGCCAAACACGTTGAACAGGCCGATCAAGGCCAGCGCGTAGCTCGCCACCATGGGCGACAAGCCCTTGTCCTTGAGGTAACTGGGCATGTGCACGCCGATAAACACCACCTGGAAGCCGCACACGAAGTAGCCCGCCATCAGGAGCTGAAAGCTGGGGTACTTGAAAGCTTCTGTCAGCGCTTGCGCGATGGACTGGTCGCGCTGCGGCGCACCGCCGCCCACAAACCCCGGCTCGCGCAGGCCGATGGCCAGCGGGCCGATCAGCAGCACCAGCAGGCCAAGCGCCAGCAAGGCCTGCTGCCAGCCCAGCCCACTGATCAGAAAGCCCTCTACCGGCACCATCAGGAACTGGCCAAACGAGCCCGCCGCCGCCGCCACGCCCATGGCCCAGGAACGCCTGGCCGGGTCAATCTGGCGGCCAATCACGCCGTAGACCACGGCATAGGTGGTGCCCGCCTGCGCCGCGCCCAGCAGTACCCCGGCGGTGAGGGTGAATGTCAATGGCGTGCTGGCCAGTGCCATCCCGGCCAGGCCCGCCCCGTAGAGCAGGCTGCCCAGCAGCAGCACGCGGAAGGCACCAAACCGGTCGGCCAGCATGCCCGCAAAGATGCCAAACACGCCCCAGGACAGGTTCTGTATGGCAATCGCAAAGGCAAAGGTTTCGCGGGTCCAGTTCTGGGCCTGGGTAATCGGTTGCAGCCAAAGACCGAAGCCATGGCGAATGCCCATGGACAGCGTCACAATGGCCGCCCCACAGGCCAGAACCTGGAACACAGACAGTTTTTGAGTGGAAGGCGTCATCCGCTTGACTGTACCCAAAGCCGCCAATTCTGGCTGATGAAAGCTCAGGTGCTGATTGATGGCCCCGGCGCATGGATCGGGTGGCGGGCAGGTTTAACTGTATGTGCGTACAGCTATGACGCGCAAGGCGACTACAATCCAGCCTCCCATGGCGACCAAACTACCTACCGACTATTCCGAGGGCTCGATCCGTGTGCTCAAGGGCCTGGAGCCTGTCAAGCAGCGCCCGGGCATGTACACCCGCACCGACAACCCGCTGCACATCATTCAGGAAGTGCTGGACAACTCGGCCGATGAGGCGTTGGCCGGGCACGGCAAGAAAATCAAGGTCACGCTGCATGCTGACGGCTCGGTCAGTGTGGAAGACGACGGCCGGGGCATCCCTTTCGGGCTGCACCCCGAAGAAAAGGCCCCGGTGATTGAACTGGTGTTCACCCGGCTGCATGCGGGCGGCAAGTTCGACAAGGGCAAGGGCGGTGCCTACAGCTTCTCAGGCGGGTTGCACGGGGTGGGTGTGAGCGTGACCAATGCGCTGTCAAAACGGCTTGAAGCCACCAGCTACCGCGAAGGCATGGTTGCCAAGCTGGTGTTTGAGGGCGGCGATGTCACTGAAAAGCTGCATTTGCGCAAGGCCATTGAAGGCGACCGCAAGCAGGGTACATCGGTGCGCGCCTGGCCGGACGCCAGGTACTTTGAGTCCGGGCAGTTGCCGATGGCCGAGCTGGCCCACCTGCTGCGCAGCAAGGCAGTGCTGATGCCCGGCGTCACCGTGACGCTGGTCAATGAAAAGACCCGCGAAACCCAGAGCTGGACATACAAGGGTGGCCTGCGCGACTACTTGATGCAAACCCTCAGCGCCGACCCGGTCATTCCGCTGTTTGAAGACCAGGGTTTTGCCGACAGCCAGAGCGACAGTTTCGCCGAAGGCGAGGGTGCGCAATGGTGCGTGGCCTTCACCGAAGATGGCCAGCCGGTGCGCGAGAGCTATGTCAACCTGATCCCCACCAGTGCAGGCGGCACCCATGAAAGCGGCCTGCGCGACGGCCTGTTCAATGCGGTGAAGAGCTTCATTGAATTGCACAGCCTGCTGCCCAAAGGCGTGAAGCTTTTGCCTGAAGACGTTTTTGCGCGTGCCAGCTATGTGCTGAGCGCCAAGGTGCTGGACCCCCAGTTTCAGGGCCAGATCAAGGAGCGGCTGAATTCACGCGACGCGGTGCGCCTGGTGTCCAGCTTTGTGCGCCCTGCCCTGGAGCTGTGGCTCAACCAGCATGTGGAGTACGGCAAGAAGCTCGCTGAACTGGCCATCAGGGCGGCCCAAACCCGCCAGCGGGCAGGCCAGAAGGTAGAAAAGCGCAAGGGCTCAGGCGTTGCCGTGCTGCCGGGCAAGCTGACAGACTGCGAGAGCAAGGACATCAGCCACAACGAAGTGTTTTTGGTCGAAGGCGACTCGGCCGGCGGCAGTGCCAAGATGGGCCGCGACAAAGAATGCCAGGCCGTCCTGCCGCTGCGCGGCAAGGTGCTCAACACCTGGGAGGTTGAGCGCGACCGGTTGTTTGCCAACACTGAAATCCATGACATCGCGGTGGCCATCGGGGTGGACCCGCACGGCCCCAACGACAGCCCCGACCTTAGTGGCCTGCGCTACGGCAAGATTTGCATCCTGAGTGACGCCGACGTAGACGGTTCGCACATCCAGGTGTTGCTGCTGACATTGTTCTTCCGCCATTTCCCCAAGCTGATTGATACCGGCCATGTGTATGTGGCCAAGCCGCCCCTGTTCCGGGTCGATGCACCGGCGCGTGGCAAGAAGCCGGCGTCCAAGGTTTACGCGCTGGATCAGGGTGAACTGACGGCCATACTCGACAAGTTGCGCAAGGAAGGCGTGCGCGAGGGGGCCTGGTCAATCAGCCGCTTCAAGGGCCTGGGTGAAATGAGCGCGGAACAATTGTGGGAAACAACACTCAACCCCGATACCCGGCGCCTGCTGCCAGTGCATCTGGGCGCGCTGGACTTCATGCAAACCGAAAACCTGATCACCAAACTCATGGGCAAAGGCGAAGCAGCGGCCCGGCGCGAGCTGATGGAGCTGCATGGCGACGCGGTGGAGATTGATGTATGACCCACCCCCGAAGCGCCTGCGGCGCCTCCCCCTCAAGGGGGCGCCATCAGCGGCGCGGCCCTTCGGCAAGCTCAGGACAGGCCGAGGCCGGTTCCGCGATGGCCCTGGAAAAAAGATGAGTGCCGTGGCTGCTCCCGCGAAAGCACCCGCCCGGGTGCGCTTGCGCCCGACCATGCAGAGCGACCTGGACTTCGTGCTGTCGCTCGAACAGGACCCGGCCAACCTGCCGTTCATTACCCCGTGGGAGCGGATGCAGCACGAGGCCGCCATCCGCTTTCCTGATTTTCGCCACTTCATCATTGAAGGCGGCCCCGGGCTGGATGCGGTGGGCTTTGTTATTTTGATCGGCTGCCGCAGCCGTCACCTGTCGATCGAGCTCAAACGCATGGTGGTGCAAGACAAAGGCCTTGGCTTTGGCCGCGCGGCTTTGCGGGTGGCCAAGAAAGTGGCGTTTGACGACCTTGGCGCGCACCGCTTCTGGCTGGATGTCAAGGAGCGCAACGCCCGGGCCCAGGCGCTGTATGCCAGCGAAGGCTATCTGCTGGAAGGCCGGCTGCGCGAAGCCGTCAAAGTCGCCGACGGTTACGACTCGCTGATCGTCTTGTCCATGCTGCAGCCTGAGTTTTTGGCCCGTCGCGGCCAGGGCCTGGAGATGTTTGCATGAGGCGGTTGCTGCACATTCCGCGGCTCAAGGCAGTGCTGCTGGCGCTGCTGCTCTTGTGCCTGTTTCACGCCACGGCGCGCGCTGACATCTGGGGCTACGTAGACAGCAAAGGCATTGCCCATTTTTCATCCGAGCGGCTGGACGAGCGCTACGAACTGTTCTTCCGGGGGGATGAGAGTTTTGACACCAACAGCGGCCTCAAGCCGGTGGCCCACACCCCGCGCCAGGTTGCGGTACCAACCGCACCCCCCAAGCTCATCGCCTTTTTTGAAGTGTCGCCCAGCTACAAGCAAGTCAAACACCATTTGCGCGAGGCGTCAGCCCTGCACGCGATTGACTACGAATTGCTGCAGGCGCTGATTGCCACCGAATCGGGTTTTGACGCCAGGGCCATATCGCCCAAAGGTGCCGTCGGGTTGATGCAGATCATCCCGGCCACCGCGCAGCGTTACGGCGTGGTCGGCGACAACACCACACCGGTTGAAAAAAAGCTGTTTGACCCGCGCACCAATATTCGTACCGGCACCCGTTACCTGCGCTACCTGATCGATCTGTTTCCCGGTCAGCTTGAGCTGTCGCTGGCGGCCTACAACGCCGGCGAAGGTGCAGTGCAGCGTGCAGGCAACCGCATACCCAACTACAAAGAGACGCAGAACTACGTCAAGACGGTGATGCAGCTGTACACCCTGCTCAAGCCGCCCGAAGTGCTGGCCGAGCGCCGTGCGCCGGCCCGCGTGCGCATGGAAATCCCTGTGGGCGGGGCCCGTGGGCGCGGCAACATGATCCCGCCCATGGCGGCGGCCACGCCGCTGGCGTCGGCCGCGCAGGTGCCGGGCGCGGCCGAGTTCAAACTCGAGCGCGACTGAGCATGGTGCCAGCGCAGCTTGAGCTGGCGTTGCTGGCCGGCTTTGCCGGCGCTCAACTGCTGGCGGCCTTTTTCTCGGTTTTGTTGGCCAGTGCCTACCGTGAACGTGCACTGTATTTGCATGCCCTGGCGGTGCTGCTGGGGCTTGCGGCGCTGTGGTCTTGGGCCGTGGCGCTACCCCACGGGCTGAACGAGTGGCTGCCCGAGGCGGCCTTGCTGGGGGTGCTGGGCGTTAGCGCAGCGGTGCTGCGCGCGGTGGTCAAACATGCAGGCGCGATGCGGCGCTTTCGCCAGGCGCTGCTGGTGCTGGGTGGCGTGCTGGTGGCGCTGGCATTGGCCGCTGCCGTGGCCGGTTGGCGGGCTCTGTTGCCCGGCACCGCTGGGTTTGCGGCGGTGGCTTTGCTGGTGATGCTGCGGGCCTGGCCGCAAAGCCAGCCCTGGGCCTGGTGGCTGGCGGCCAGCCAGCTCGCGCTGCTGTTGGCTGCGCTGGGCCTGGGCGGCAGCTCGCTCGGCCTGGTGCCTAGTTCGCCCCTGCTTTTGGGCGCCGCCTTGACGCTTTGGGCGGCTGGCACTTACCTGGCTGTGGTCTGGCGCAGCCGCATTTTTGCCGAAACCCGGGTGCGGGTTGACGCCCGCAAGGCCATCGATGCGCTGACCGGGCTGAGCACACCGCTGATCTTTGAGCACCGCATTGAGGCGGCGCGCGCCATCCTGCGCCGCTACGGCCACCCCAGTGTGTTGCTGCTGGTCGAGATAGAGAACCTGGGCGCGCTAACCCGCGAATTCGGCCCCGAGCTGGCGGAGTCTGCCGTGCTGGCGGCGGCCATCCGGGTGCGCCAGTCGTTGGGCGAGGCCGATGTGGCGGCACGCATCTCGCACCGGCGCATTGCGGTGCTGGCCGAGGGCGTGGCGGTGGCTGAAGGTGCTGCCACCCTGGGCACCCGGATTCTGGTGGCCGGGCTCAAGGAGCCGCTGGCACAGGCGCCGGCGGAGTTCCTGCAGTTCCGTATGGTGGTGGCCTCGTTGCCACTGGCAGGTTTGTCCGCCAAGGCCCTGCTGGGCCGGTTGAGCCAGTTGCTGGACGCGCAAATGCAGTCGCGCAGTGAGCGGCGCATTGTGACCATTGCCAGTGACCAGCTACAGGCCTGATTTTTTTGTAATCTGTTTGATGTTTAGCGTTCCATGCAGCAAGACCTGATTTCGACCGAAGGCACCGACGACTCCCAGCTCAACCTGGCCGACTACGCCCAGCGGGCTTACCTGGAATACGCGCTCAGCGTGGTCAAGGGCCGGGCCCTGCCGGATGTGTGTGACGGCCAAAAGCCGGTGCAGCGGCGCATTTTGTACAGCATGTCGCGCATGGGCCTGGGCTTTGGTGGCCCCAACGGCAGTACCGGTGCCAAGCCGGTCAAAAGCGCCCGGGTGGTGGGCGATGTGCTGGGCCGCTTTCACCCGCACGGCGACCAGGCCGCCTATGACGCCCTGGTGCGCATGGCGCAAGACTTCAGCCAGCGTTACCCGCTGATCGACGGTCAGGGCAACTTTGGCAGCCGCGACGGCGACGGTGCCGCCGCCATGCGCTACACCGAGGCACGGCTGTCGCGCATCACCAGTTTGCTGCTGGACGAGATTGACGAGGGCACGGTTGAGTTTGTGCCCAACTACGACGGCTCCACCGAAGAGCCGCGGCAACTGCCCGCGCGCTTGCCGTTCACCCTGCTCAATGGGGCCAGCGGCATTGCGGTGGGCCTGGCCACTGAAATCCCCAGCCACAACCTGCGCGAGGTGGCGCAGGCCTGCGTGGCGCTGATCAAGAGCCCGAACCTCACAGACGACGACCTGTTCGCCATGGTGCCCGGCCCCGACTATCCCGGCGGCGGGCAGATCATCAGCCCGGCCAGCGACATCGCCGACGCCTACCGCAGCGGGCGCGGCTCGCTCAAGGTGCGGGCGCGCTGGAAGATTGAAGAGCTGGCCCGCGGCCAGTGGCAACTGGTGGTGACCGAGCTGCCGCCCGGCGTAAGCACCCAGAAGGTGCTGGAAGAGATCGAAGAGATCACCAACCCCAAGGTCAAGGCCGGCAAAAAGGCCCTGACCCAGGAGCAAACCCTGCTGAAGGCGTCGGTGCTGGCGGTGCTGGACACAGTGCGCGACGAATCCAGCAAAGACGCCGCCGTGCGCCTGGTGTTCGAGCCCAAGACCAGCCGCATCGAGCAGCAAGAGCTGATTACGGCGCTGCTGGCGCACACCAGCCTGGAAACCTCGGCGCCGATCAACCTGACCATGGTGGGGCTGGACGGCAAGCCGGTGCAGAAGTCGCTGCGCCAGATGCTGCAGGAGTGGATTGATTTCCGCCAGCAGACGGTGGAGCGCCGCTCGCAGCACCGCCTGCGCAAGGTGCTGGACCGCATCCATATTCTTGAAGGTCGGCAACTGGTGTTGCTGAACATCGATGAAGTCATCGCCATCATCCGCCAGAGCGACGAGCCCAAGGCCGCGCTGATCGCGCGCTTTGGCCTGAGTGACCGGCAGGCCGAAGACATTCTTGAAATCCGTCTGCGCCAGCTGGCCCGGCTGGAGGCCATCAAGATCGAGCAAGAGCTGGCCACGCTGCGCGACGAGCAAAAGAAACTGGAAGAGATATTGGGCAGCCCGGCCGCGCTGCGCCGCCTTTTGGTCAAAGAGATTGAGGCCGACACCAAGCAGTTTGCCGACGACCGGCGCACCCTGATCCAGGCGGAAAAGAAGGCCGTGGCCGAGGTGAAGATTGTTGACGAGCCGGTGACCGTGGTGGTCTCGCAAAAGGGTTGGGTGCGCGCACGCACCGGCCACGGGCATGATGCGGCCAGCTTTGCCTTCAAGGCTGGCGACGGCCTGTACCGTACCTTTGAATGCCGCACTGTAGACACCTTGCTGGCTTTTGGCAGCAATGGCCGGGTGTACTCGGTGCCGGTGGCCACACTGCCCGGCGCGCGCGGCGACGGCCAGCCCATCACCACGCTGGTGGAGCTGGAGTCTGGCAGCCAGTTGCTGCACTACTTTGCCGGCCCGGCCAGTGCAACCCTGCTGCTCAGTGGCACCGGGGGCTACGGCTTTCTGGCGACGCTGGACAACATGATTTCACGCGGCAAGGCCGGCAAGGCCTTTGTGAGCCTGGCCGCCGATGAGACGCTTTGCGCGCCGTCGCACGCGGCGGGCAGCTCTGGCAGCCAAACCCTGCTGGCGGCAACCCACGTGGCCTGTGCGTCGGCGGGCGGGCGCATATTGACCTTCGAGATTGGTGAGCTCAAGCGCATGGACAAAGGTGGCCGTGGCCTGATGCTGATTGACCTGGAGGCCAAAGACACACTGGCCGGAGCCGCAGCCTACACCCGCAGCGTGAAGATTGAAGGCATTGGCCGCGGCGGCAAGCCGCGCGACGAAACCCTGGAAATCCGCAGCCTGAACAACGCCCGGGCAGCCCGGGCGCGCAAGGGAAAAGCTGCAGATTTGGGCTTCAAGCCAACGTCTGTCGAGCGGGTTGAATAGCCGCGTTTTATATAAAAATGGCTGTAGCCCGCGTGGAATATGCGGGAGCCACTATAAAAAATATAGCAAGCGGGTTTTGCTCCGGCTGGCAGACTCGCGCCTGGGCTGGTAAACATTGCAAGCCATAAGACCTGTAAAGCATGACGGCCCGCTCACCCGATTTTTCATAGCTACTCACGCCTAGTTGTCGGGTGCTGGAGGCTATTTTTGTGAGTAATTAACAGCATTTTTGCGAAATGTGGTCTTGCTACCGTTAGCCCTGCATGATGTGGCCTTACGAACTAGCAGGAGCGGTAACGGTATGGCGACTCTTGTCCCGGCCTTGGGAGCACGCGTATCACGCATGACCAGCGGCGAACGCCACCTGGCCGATCGGGTGGAAACCCAGCACCCAATTGCAAACCGCCAACCTGATTGCGGCGGAGCTGCTCACCGCCGACAACAAATACGACGACTGCAGCACGCGCGACCTGTGCGCCCAGGTGCTGCACCAGCGCCAGATGCCCGTAGAAATGCGCCGCAGCCCCGGCGACTTTGACCCCACCAGCAACGTCATCAAAGTAATGACCATGAAGGTCAGCAAAGGCTTGGAGTTCCCCGTGGTGGCCCCGCCCGGTGTGGTGAATATGCCTGCGCAGGGCGAAGACGAGCAGGAGGCGATTCGGGTGTTTTATGTGGCGCCGACAAAGGCTACACGGCGGATGTTGATTGGGGTGAGTGGGGAAGGGGTTTTGGATCAAAGTGACCCTGAACAACATAGGTACAACAACCTCAAAACTCCACCGTCCACTGAGAGTGACCAGCGGTGCCTATTCTTCCAGGGCTGACTGATCAATTCCGATTGAGTTAATCAAAGCGTGGAGCTTGTATGAAATCAACAAGTGAAGATGTCCGGCAATGGCTACACAAACAGCCGGACTGGTTGCAAGACGCCGCAGAGCGGCTCTTGAAGCAGGGCTCATTGAGTCCACTTGACGTAAAGGATCTTGTTGCTCGCTTGAAAACAGCGGCGGGGCAAAAAGTCACCGTGCATCGAACGTTTGACAGCTTGGTAGGGGCAAGCACAAAAGGTTCGCACTTGCGATTGAAAACTATCAGTGCGTTGACCGGAATTGAAGGCCTAGCACCCCGTCGCCCTTTGACGTTTGGCCAGAACAACCTGACGGTGATCTATGGGCACAATGGTTCAGGTAAGTCCAGCTATGTACGTTTACTGAAAAAGGTGACTGGCAAGCCTCGCGCATCAGAGCTCAAGTCAAACGTTTTTCAGGCGGTGCCTATCCAGGGGCAGTGCCAGTTCACTTATCAGTTGGCTGGCAAAGACATGTCTACAGAATGGGTAGCCAACGCGCCTCCTGTGGAAGCGCTGCGTGCGGTAGACATCTTCGATACCGATGAAGCTGCCCGTTACCTCAGTAGCGAAAACGCGGCCGCCTACACCCCACCTATCGTCGCGCTGTTCGAAAACCTAGCCTTGGCCTGCGACCTGGTCAAGGCGCAACTTCAAGATGAGCAAGGCAAACTGGTCAAAGCTCTGCCTGTACTGCCATATGAGTACGGGGCCACAGTAGCGGGGAAGAGCTATTCATCCTTGAAGGCAGAGGTGGCCGAGGTCACCTTGAGCACCTTGTTCACATGGACTGTTGAAAACGAAAAATCGCTGACTCAGACCACTGAGCGCCTGAAGACGGCCGACCACGCTGCCTTGGCTAAGCAGAAGCGGGCTAAGAAGGCCCAAGTTCAGCAAGTTGCCTCGGGGCTGCAACAGGCGTCTGATGCCTATAGCCTTACGGCCCTAGAGCACCTTCGTTCATTGCGGTCAGCGGCACAAACCAAGCGGCAGATTGCCACGGAAGCAGCGAAAGTCGAGTCCGCTGAGTTAGACCACGTCGGGACTGCAACTTGGCGGGCCATGTGGGAAGCGGCCAGGGAATACTCGCAAGAAGCGTATCCGGTCAAGCCATTTCCAGTCACTGATGCAGCCCGCTGCCTCTTGTGCCACCAAGAGCTGTCTGAAGCTGCGCAAGAACGTCTGAATGCATTCGAGAACTTCGTGCAGAGCAAACTGGCAGCAGAGGCGACTGAAGCGGAGTCAGCCTACACCCACGCAAAAAGCCAGCTGCCCATTGCGTTGACGCCGGGATTCGTGAACACACAAGCCGAAGCGGCGGGGCTGACGACGGATGACAGTTGGTCAAAGTACTTACAGGGGGTTTGGCTCAGCGTTCAAGACACCAGAGCTGCATTGCTTGGCGATGAGGGCGCTTCAAGCGCAGCGCCTGTGGTTGGTGTCGCCGATGCCGTCAAGTCCTTGACGGACTTTGCTGGTGTTTTAGAGAAGGAAGCCACTCAACACGACTTGGATGCTAAGGGCATTGACCGTGTAGCGCTGGAAAATGCCAAGCGGGAGTTGGAGTCCAAGAAATGGGTCAACCAACAATCGCTCGCCGTTCGGGCCGAAATCGAGCGACTGAAGCAATACAAGCAATACGACGACTGGAAGTCATTGGCCAACTCTAGGCCAGTGTCCCAGAAGTCTGGTGAGGTGGCCGAGAAGGTCATTACCCAGGCCTATGTTTTGCGCTTCAACCGCGAGTTGCAAGCCCTTGGCGCTACGCGTATTAAGGTGGAGTTGGTCAAGACCAAAGCTGAAAAAGGCAAGGTCCTTCACCGCGTGCAACTCAAGGGCGTCAAGGGCAAGCAGACCCTTGACGAGGTCTTGAGTGATGGCGAGCGACGGGTCGTCGCTTTGGCTGCCTTCTTGGCAGACCTCACGGAGAAACCAAACAACGCACCGTTCATTTTTGATGACCCCATATCCTCACTCGACCAGACATGGGAGGAGCGCACCATAGACCGCCTTGTTCAGCTCACTGAAACACGGCAGGTCATCGTATTCACCCATCGGCTGAGTTTTATGGGGTTGATCGACGAGAAGTCTGATGACATGACATGCGTCCACATTCGCCAAGAGCCCTGGGGGGCGGGTGAGACGGGGGATGTGCCCCTCTATGGAAGGAAGCCAGAGCCTGCGCTGAAGGTCTTGGCAGACGAACGGGTTACGCAGGCACGAAAAGCACTTGAAGAACACGGCACGGATGCTTACTACCCACTGGGCAAGTCGATTTGCAGTGACTTCCGTATCCTGCTGGAACGAATAGTTGAGTTTGTCCTGCTTGCCGATGTGGTGCAGCGGCATCGGCGCGCGGTCAATACCTTGGGCAAGATTCAGAACCTCGCCAAGATCACACCGACAGACTGCGCGCTCATCGAGCAGCTGATGACCAAGTACTCCAGTTACGAACACAGCCAGTCTAACGAGGCGCCCGTTGAGCTGCCTGGGCCTGATGAATTGAAGTCCGATATCGAGCTACTGAGGGCTTGGAACGCCGAATTCACCAAACGGGCAGTCTAGTGGTTCGACTGGCGACCGTTGTTGAACAAAGGGCCAGTGGCGATTTGCCAGACGAACTCATTTGACGAAATGATCATCTAAACGATCACTACCAAAAACAGGACGCACCGACATGCATGAAATCATCTGCCCCCACTGCAACAAAGCATTCAAAATCGACGAGGCGGGGTACGCAGATATCCTTAAGCAAGTGCGCGACGGGGCGTTCGAGCAGCAGTTGCATGAGCGTCTTGAATTGGCCGAGCAAGACAAGCGCAATGCCGTCGAGCTTGCACAGGCCAAAGTTGCCGGCGAAATGCAGAAGACTGCTGTAGCCAAGGATTCCGAAATCCAGGCACTCAAGGCCAAGCTTGATGCAGCTTCAGAGCTAGCCGAAGCAAAGCTTGCGAACGGGCTACAAAATGCCGCCGCGACCAAGGACGCGGAGATTCAAGGCTTGAAAGCCAAACTCGACGCCGCCGAGGTCATGCGAAAGCTGGCAGTCACCGAAGCTGTAAATGTGGTCGCGCGGGAACGCGATGAGCTGAAGAGTGGCCTGGCGCGGGCAGAACTTGAAAAGCAACTCGCCGAGAAATCCCTCAAAGACAAATACGAAACGCAGATCAAGGATCGCGACGATGCGATCGAGCGCCTGCGCGACATGAAGGCGCGACTTTCCACCAAGATGGTTGGGGAGACTCTCGAACAACACTGCGAGACGGAGTTCAACCGCATTCGCGCGACGGCGTTTCCGCGGGCTTATTTCGAGAAAGACAACGACGCGCGCACCGGCAGCAAGGGCGACTACATTTTTCGCGACCTGGACGAGTCAGGCACCGAGATCGTCTCGATCATGTTCGAAATGAAAAATGAGAATGACCGCACCTCTACAAAGAACAAGAACGAGGACTTCCTGAAGGAGCTGGACAAGGATCGCATTGAAAAGGGGTGCGAATATGCCGTGCTGGTGTCCTTGCTAGAGCCAGACAGTGAGCTGTACAACACCGGCATCGTGGATGTGTTCCACCGCTTCCCCAAGATGTACATCGTCCGCCCCCAGTTCTTTCTGCCCATCATCACGCTGCTGCGCAATGCGGCGATGAACTCGCTCAAGTACAAATCCGAGCTTGCGCTGGTCAAGGCGCAGAACATTGACATCACGAGCTTCGAAACCAACCTCGAAACATTCAAGACGGCTTTTGCGCGCAACTACGACCTCGCATCCAATAGCTTCAAAAAGGCCATCGATGAGATCGACAAGTCCATCGACCACCTGCAAAAAACCAAGGACGCCCTGCTGGGCACAGACCGGAACCTGCGCCTCGCAAACGACAAGGCGCAAGACGTGACGATCAAGAAGCTGACGCGGGGCAATCCGACGATGGCAGCCAAGTTTGCGGAGATCAAGCAGGCGGGCGCTGCCGACGGCGAATGAGTCATTTGGCCGATGCCTGATCGGCCGAGCGGGTTGAATAGCCCCGTTTTTACGTAAAAACGGCTGTAGCCCGCGTGGAATATGCACGAGCCACTATAAAAAATATAGCAATTGCAATGCCGGCGGCGCTCAGGCCAGCTCGGCAATCAGCTCGATCTCAACGCAGGCCCCCTGCGGAATCTGCGCCACGCCAAAGGCGCTGCGCGCATGCGCGCCCTTGTCGCCAAAGACCTGGCCCAACAGCTCGCTGGCGCCGTTGGTGACCAGGTGCTGCTCGGTGAATTCGCTGGTGGAGTTGACCAGGCTCATCACCTTGACGATGCGCTTGACCTGGTTCAGGTCGCCACCCGCCGCCACGCAAGCCGCATGCAGTGTGCCCATCAGGTCAACGGCAATGGCGCGCGCGGCCAGCTTGCCTTCGTCGGTGGTCATGGTTTTGCCAAGCTGGCCGACCCAGGCCTTGCCGTCTTTTTTGGCGATGTGGCCACTGATGAACACCAGCTTGCCGGTTTGCACAAAGGGCACATAGGCGGCAGCGGGCACTGCCACCGGTGGCAGGGTGATGTTGAGTTCTTTGAGTTTGTCGTAAGCGCTCATTGCGATTGTTCCTGGAATTGGTTTTGGATTTGGGTTTGGTTTTGGGACTGCGCTGGCAGGCTGGACACGGGCTCGACCGTGACGCCGACCCGCAGTGTATGGTGCTCGCCGCCATGAATCACGCCGCGAACCGGTGAAACATCTGAATAGTCGCGGCCTACTGCCAGCGTCACGTAGTCTTCGCCAGGGGCACGGTTGTTGGTGGGGTCCAGGTCGCACCAGCAGCCACCGCCGTCGGGCGCGGGTGACCACACTGATACCCAGGCGTGAGAGGCGTCGCTGCCCACCAGCCGGGGCTGGCCGGGTGGCGGCTCGGTGAGCAGGTAGCCACTGACATAGCGCGCCGGCAGGCCGATGCCACGCAGGCAGGCGATCATGATGTGGGCGAAGTCCTGGCACACGCCCTTGCGCATGGCCAGCGCCTCCAGCGCGGGGGTGTTGATGTCGGTTGCCTGCGACTCGTATTCAAAGTCGTTGTGAATGCGCGTCATCAGGTCGCGGGCGGCGTCCAGCAGCGCCCGGTCGGCTGCAAAGCTGGGCTGGGCGTAGGCCACAAAGTCGTCGTGGCGCGGGATGTAGGGCGACGGGAATGTGAACTCGGTGGCAGCGTCGTAGGCGGCACCGCGCTGGTAGCGCATGCGTTCGCGCACCTGTTCCCAGGGCAGGCTGGCGTTGTTTGCTGGTGCGGGCTGGGTCTGGACCAGGCTCTGCGCTACCACGCGCAGGGCGTCATGCGCGCCCGGCAGGTTGAAGAAGGCGCGGGTGTTGCCGTACAGGTCGATCGACTCGGTTTGCTGGGCTGGCTGCGGGCTGATTTGCAGCGAGTGTTGCAGCAATTGCTGCTGTGCACTTTGCAGCGGCTTGAGGTGAGCCATGTGCTGCGCGTTCTTGACCGCTGGCGCATAGTCGTACACCGTTTCGTGGATGACGCGCAGCAACATGGTCAACCGCCGACGGGCCGCCCCAAGGCGGTTGCGGCCCCCTCGGGGGGCAGTGAAGTACACGAAGTGACGAGCGTGGGGGCCATGCTCAGGCTCCAAGGCTTTGCCGGGCATCGGCCGAGTGGGTGAAATAGCGCGCCCCGAGCGCGTCTGACAAGCGCCAGGCAGCTTCGGTGCAGCGGCTCAGGTGATCAATCAGTGCGCTGTAGTGGCCGCTTGCGTCGCGCTGGCATAGCTGATCCAGCGTCAGGGCCTGCGGGTCTGGCACGGTTTGCGCAACCTCGGGCACCACGCCTGCCGCCGCGCCTTCGAGCTTGGCCAGCCGGCCGCGCAGGGTTTGCGCCACCCAGCCGAGTGAGCGCGGGTTGTCGCGGTCCAGCACCAGCAGCGCCAGCAGCGACGGGATGTCGTGGCGTTGCTGAAACTGCGTATGAAAAGTGATGGTGCTGTCAAACAGCGCCACCACGGCGGCAAAACCGCCTTCTTCAAACACCGCGCCGGTCGTGAAAGCATGGGCCAGTGCCGACGCCAGAAACCCCAGCCGCTCAATATGGCGCCCGCTGGACAGCAGGCGCCAGCCGTCGTCACGCGACATGCGGTCGGTTTGGGCGCCGGTCATGGCGGCGGTGTGCCCGCTGATGGCTTCAAGAATGCGCAAGGCCTCTACCGGTGAATAGTCGCCACTGGCACTGGACTGGGCACATTGCTGGAAGAAGTTGGCTTCTGCCCGCACGATCACGTTCCACTGCTCTTGCGACAGCCGCTCGCGCACCGCCGAGGCGGCGCTGCGCAAGGCCTGCAGGTTGTAGCCCACGCTGGTGGCGTGTTCGGTGTCGGCCAGCGCCGCGATCAACGAGCGTTCAAAAACCCGGCGCGCCTGGGTCGCCGGTGGCACGGCTGGCAGCACCAGGGCGTGTTGCACGGCCAGTTCACTGAGCCAGGCCAGCAGCGGCTGCGACGACTGGTCTTCACCGTTGAGGCATTCCAGCGTGAGCCGGGCCAGGCGGATGGTGTTCTCGGTGCGCTCGGTGTAGCGGCCCAGCCAGAACAGGTTTTCAGCTGCGCGGCTGGTCACCAGGCCGGTGCGTTGGGTGATGGACGGCGCGGGCTGGTCGTGTTGCAGCAAGGTGGTGGTGTCTACCGCGCCGTGGGTCAGCACCCACACGTCTGCACTGCTGCCGCCGCGCTGCATCGAGGCGATTTCGTGTTCGGCGGTGGCCACGCGGGCCAGGCCCCCGGGCAACACGCGCCAGGACTGCGGGCCGTCGCTGACCGCAAACACCCGCAATACGACCGAACGCGGCGCAATATGGTCGCCCCCCGGGCCGGTCTTCCAGGTGGGCATTTGCGACAGTGGCATGTAGGCCTGCACGGTGTGCTCGTCACCTCGGCGCAGAATTCGCCCGGCCCATTCGTCCAGCGCGCGGCGCGACAGCGAGCGGCCCACCACCGCTGCCATGCCGCCGCCGGGCCAGGTGGGCTTGACCACGCTGCCCGCCAGCAGCGGCAGCACTGACTCCATGGCGGCGCGCTCGCCACACCACCAGGTGGGCAGGGACGGCAGGCTCAGGTCTTCGCCCAGCAGGCTGCGCGACAACGCGGGCAGGAAGCCCAGCAGCGCGGTGGACTCCAGAAACGCTGAACCCGGCGCATTGGCCACCAGCACATTGCCCGCGCGGATCGCCTGCAACAGGCCCGGCACGCCCAGGCGCGAGTCGCTGCGCAGCTCCAGCGGGTCAAGAAACTCGTCGTCCAGCCGCTTGAGCATGCCGTGTACTGGCTCCAGGCCCTGCAATGTCTTGAGGTACAGGCGCTGGTCGCGCACCGTCAGGTCGCTGCCCTCCACCAGCGTCAGGCCCAGGTAGCGCGCCAGGTAGGCGTGCTCGAAATAAGTTTCGTTGTAGGGGCCGGGCGTCAGCAGCACGATGCGCGCGCCGTCACCGGCCGGGCTCATGCGGCGCAGGCCATCAACCAGCGCGCGGTAGGTGGCGGCGAGGCGCTGCACCTGCATGTCGCGGAAGGCCTCGGGGAACAGGCGCGAAATGATGAGCCGGTTTTCCAGCAGATACCCCAGGCCCGACGGTGCCTGGGTGCGTTGTGTCACCACCCACCAGTTGCCGTCGGGGCCGCGGGCCAGGTCGAATGCCGCAATGTGCAGATGGGTGCCCCCCACCGGCGCCACGCCGTGCATGCCGCGCAGGTAGCCGGGGTGGCCCTGCACCAGCGCACTGGGCAACAAGCCGTCAGCCAGCAAGCGCTGGGGCCCATAGACGTCGGCCATGATGCGGTCAAGCAAGCGCACGCGCTGCTGCACACCGGCTTCAATCTGTTGCCAACTCTCGGGCGAAATGATCAACGGAAAAAGATCGAGCGACCAGGGCCGCTGCGGGCCATCGGCGTCGGCATAGACGTTGTAGGTGACGCCGTTGTCACGGATCTGGCGCTCCAGATTCGTGGTGCGACGGTTCAGGTCGTAAAAGCCCTCACGCCCCAGATTCTCAAAGAATTGAGCCCAAGGCCGCGTCAATGCTGCGTGAGGCGCTACTGAATGAATAGCAGGTGAGACTCCGCCGCGCAGTTCGTCGAACTGCCCCGGCGCGGCCGGGGGTGCCAGCGCCGCCGCCAGATCAGCGGGGGCCTCCTGCGCGTCGGCAGCAAACAGGGAGTCGGCTGGGTTGTTGTGTTTTTCCACTTCACGCCATTGTCACATTGGCGCGCAGGGCAGGCCATGCACATGTTGCATGCCAGCGACGCCGGATGCGAATGGCACTCAGGCCTTGCGCAAATCCAGCGTGAACGGAAACTCCCGGCTGCCGGCCACGTTGACGGTGGCGGGCGGCACTTCAAGTGTCCCCGGCGTGTGGCCGATGCGGAAGAAGCGCGACAGGCGGCGGCTTTCGGCTTCGTAGCTGTTGACCGGCAGGGTGTCGTAGCTCAAGCCACCGGGGTGGGCCACGTGGTACTGGCAGCCACCCACCGAGCGCTTCATCCAGGTGTCCACGATGTCGAATGTAAGCGGCGCATGCACGCCAATGCTTGGGTGCAAGGCCGACGGCGGGTTCCAGGCCTTGTAGCGCACACCGGCGACATACTCGCCCATGGTGCCCGTGGGCTGCAGCGGCAGCGCGCGGCCATTGACGGTGACCACATGGCGGCTTTCGTTCAGGCCTGTGACCCGCACCTCGATGCGCTCCAGTGAAGAGTCCACATAGCGCACGTTGCCACCGGCTGCGCCTTCCTCGCCCATCACATGCCAGGGCTCCAGCGCATTGCGCAGCGTGAGTTCAATGCCGCGCGACTGAACCTCGCCCACCAGCGGGAAGCGAAACTCAAAGTGCGGCGCGAACCAGGCGGTGTCAAACGCATAGCCTGCTTCACGCATTTCGGCCAGCACGTCGTTGATGTCCATCTTCACGAAGGTTGGCAGCAACCAGCGGTCATGCAGCTGGGTGCCCCAGCGGGTGACCGGTGCCCTGTAGGGTGTCTTCCAGAACCGCGCGACCAGGGCCCGCAGCAGCAGTTGCTGGGCGATGCTCATGCGTGCATGCGGCGGCATTTCAAATGCCCGCAGCTCCAGCAGGCCCAGGCGACCGGTGGCGGAGTCGGGCGAGTACATCTTGTCGATGCAGAACTCGCTGCGGTGGGTGTTGCCGGTAACGTCCACCAGAATGTTGCGCAGGGTGCGGTCTACCAGCCACGGCGGCATGTCCTGGCCATGGATTTCGCGGTTGCGCGCGATCTCCTGCATGGCGATTTCAAGCTCGTAGAGCTGGTCGTTGCGGGCCTCGTCCACCCTTGGGGCCTGGCTGGTCGGGCCAATGAACATGCCGCTGAACAGGTAGCTCAAGGACGGGTGGTTGTGCCAGTAAAGAATCAGGCTGGCCAGCAGCTCGGGCTTGCGCAGGAACGGGCTGTCGGCGGGCGTGGCACCGCCCAGCACAAAGTGGTTGCCGCCGCCGGTGCCGGTGTGGCGCCCGTCGGTCATGAACTTCTCGGCGCTCAGGCGGGTTTCAAATGCCGCCTGGTACAAAAACTCGGTGTGCTGAACCAGCTCACCCCAGTTGTGCGCGGGGTGGATGTTGACCTCAATCACGCCGGGGTCGGGCGTGACCTGCAGCAGCTTCAGGCGCGGGTCGCGCGGCGGCGGGTAGCCTTCGATGACGATCTTGACCTTCAGCGCCTCGGCGGTGGCCTCAATGGCGCTGAGCAGGTCAAGGTAGTCCTCCAGCCGCGCCAGCGGCGGCATGAAGATGTAGAGCATCGACGACTTTTCGCCCTTGGCGCTGAACTCGGACTTCGGGCCGTTGGCCCGGGTCGGGTCGCGCGCTTCCACGCACAGCGCAGTGCGGGTGAAACCGTGAGCCGATTCAAAACGGGTAGGCGCCTGGCGAAAGCCCTTGGGCTCGGGCTGGCCGGGCTTTTGGGCTGCAGCATCTGGCGCGCTGGTGTAGCGCGACTGCAGCGCGGGCGCGCTGGGCAACTGGCCCAGCGGCGCGCTGGGGTCTTGCTCGACCAGGTAAGGGTAGTCGGCCTTGCTGACCCAGGGCAATGAGTCCAGCGGCAGGCGCAGGCCCATGGGCGAGTCGCCGGGGATCAGGTACATGCGGTCGTCGCGGTAGTACCAGGGGCCGGTGCTCCAGAGGCTGCCGGCCAGCGCGGGTTTGCCATCAGCCTGCGGGTTGGGCTGGATCGGCAACACATAGCCCACCACAGCGTCAAGTTTCTGCTCGAACACGCGGCGCAGGCGGGCGCGCTCCATTTCGTCGTCCAGCCGCGAGTCAAACGGGTCCACGTTGACCGGCAGGCGGCGCTCGCGCCACAGGTAGTAGAAGGTGTCTTCGTAGCCCGGGCGGATGAATTTTTCCGTCAGGCCCAGCTTGCCCGCCAGCATGTGGGTAAAGCGCCTGGCGTCTTCGCTGGTGTAGCGCGCGGGCGTGCGCTCGTCGGCAAACAGAGCCGGGTTGCGCCACACCGGCTGGCCGTCGGCGCGCCAGCAAATGGACAGCGCCCAGCGTGGCAACTGCTCGCCGGGGTACCACTTGCCCTGGCCAAAATGCAGGAAGCCACCGTCGCCATACTCGGCCCGCAGCTTGTGGACCAGCGCCGTGGCGTAGCCGCGTTTGGTGGGGCCCAGCGCGTCGGTGTTCCATTCAGGCGCGTCGCGGTCTTCCACGGCCACGTAGGTGGGTTCGCCGCCCATGGTCAGGCGCACGTCGCCTGCGTCCAGCTCGCGGTCTACTGCTTCGCCCAGGGCCAGCACCTTGGCCCATTGCTCGTCGGTGTAGGGCTTGGTGACGCGCGGCGACTCGAAGATGCGGGTGACCTGCATGTGGTGGGAAAACTCCACCTCGGCTTCATCCACACCACCTTCGATCGGCGCGGCACCCGAAGGCTGGGGCGTGCAGGCCAGCGGGATATGGCCCTCACCGGCCATCAGGCCGCTGGTGGCGTCCAGCCCAACCCAGCCTGCGCCGGGCAAATACACCTCGCACCAGGCATGCAGGTCGGTAAAGTCAACCGTGGTGCCGCTGGGGCCGTCGAGTGATTTCACGTCGGGCACCAGCTGGATCAGGTAGCCCGAGACAAAGCGCGCAGCCAGGCCCATGTGGCGCAGCAGTTGCACCAGCAGCCAGCCCGAGTCGCGGCAGGAGCCCGCTGCGAGCGTGAGCGTTTCTTCCGGGGTTTGCACGCCCGGCTCCATGCGGATCAGGTACTTGATGTCCTGCGCCACCATCTGGTTGAGCCCGACCAGAAAGTCAATGGTGCGCCGCTCGCTGCGGTCAATCTTGGCCAGATAGGCCTTGACCAGCGGCGTCATGGGCTCCGTGACAAGGTACGGCATCAGCTCGTCGCGGGCCAGCTTGCTGTAGGTAACGGGGAAGTTCTCGGCCGCAGGCTCCAGGAAAAAGTCAAAGGGGTTGTACACCGCCATTTCGACCACCAGGTCCACCGTGACCTTGAACTCGGTGGTTTTCTCCGGGAACACCAGGCGCGCCTGGTAGTTGGAAAACGGGTCTTGTTGCCAGTTGACAAAATGGCCCGCGGGCTCGACCTTGAGCGAATACGAGATGACGTTACTGCGGCAATGCGGTGCCGGTCTCAGGCGCACAACCTGCGGGCCGAGGTTGACCGGCCGGTCGTACTTGTAGTGGGTAACGTGGTTCAGTGCAGCATGGATAGACATGCGGCACATACTAGCAAGTCCCGAGCCAGTCGGCGCGCCGGCGTCTTGCCCGGTTTAGCATGGCGTCATGCCGAATACAGCGCAACAGGGGGATCGCCGGCCAGGCCTGCTGCTGCCGGTGCTGGCCGGTGCTGTGTTGGGGCCGGCCCTGCAACTACAGCAGCCAAGCCTCTGGAATGCCTGGGCTTATGCGGCTTTTGGGCTTGTAGCCCTCGCCGTTATTGGGCTAGCCACTATCAAAAAGATAGCAACCCGCTGGCCGGCGGTAGTGGTTTTGCTGGCGGTGGCCGTGTTGACGGCGGCCACTTGCGGGCTTCGGGCCCATGTTTTTGCCAGCCGAGCGCTGGCCCCCGTACTGGAAGGGCGCGACATAGTTGTGACCGGCCGGGTGGCGGCCATGCCACAGCAAAGCGAGATTGGCCTGCGCTTTCGGCTGGCGGTGGAGTCGGCCCGTATCGGCCAGGCGGAGGTGGCGCTGCCGCCACAAATTTTGCTGGGCTGGTATGGCGGTGCTGCCTTTGGCGAGCTGGCGCGCCAGCCCGCCGAGCTGCGCGCGGGCGAGCGCTGGCAGATGACGGTGCGCCTGAAGGCACCGCACGGCAACCTGAACCCGCATGGCTTTGACTACGAACTGTGGCTGTGGGAGCAGGGCATCCAGGCCACCGGCTATGTGCGGGCTGGCCCGCGCGACAGCGCGCCGCAGCGCCTGGGCGACACCTGGGCCCACCCGGTGGAGAGGGCGCGCCAGGCGGTGCGCGACGCCATCTTTACCCAGCTTGCCGAGCGCAAGCTCGCTGGCGTGGTGGCGGCGCTGGTCACGGGTGACCAGCGCGCCATTGACCGCGCCGACTGGGACATTTTCCGGGCCACCGGCGTGGCGCACCTGATGAGCATTTCGGGCTTGCATGTGACCATGTTTGCCTGGGCTGCCGCCGCGCTGGTGGGGCTGGCGTGGCGCTGCAGCCCGCGCCTGTGCCTGGCGCTGCCAGCACAGCACGCGGCGTTGGCTGGCGGGCTGCTGCTGGCGGCGGGCTATGCGCTGTTCAGTGGCTGGGGCGTGCCCGCGCAGCGCACGGTGTGGATGCTGGCCACGGTGGGCCTGTTGCGCCTGAGCGGTCGGCAATGGCCCTGGCCGCCGGTGTGGCTGCTGGCCTGCGCGGTGGTGGTGAGCATCGACGCCTGGGCGCTGTTGCAGCCGGGCTTTTGGCTCAGCTTTGTGGCGGTGGGGGTGCTGTTTGCTACAGATTCAGGAGCGGCTCCCGCAGCACCCATGCGGGCTAGCGGCAGATTTGTCTTGTTGCTTCGGGAGCAGGGGGTGGTGACGCTGGCGCTCACGCCCTTGAGCTTGCTGTTGTTTGGCCAGGTTTCGGTGGTGGGGCTGGGGGCCAATTTGCTGGCCATTCCGTGGGTGACGCTGGTGGTTACGCCGCTGGCCATGGGTGGGGTGCTGCTGCCGGTGCTGTGGGACGCCGCTGCACTGGCGGTGCAGGCGCTGGGCGTGGTGCTGCAAGCATTGGCGGCGCTGCCCGGGGCCACGTTGTCGATGGCCGTGCCGCCGCTGTGGCTGGCCGCCGCTGCCGTGCTGGGCGGGCTGGTCTTGGCCTTGCGCCTGCCCTGGCCCCTGCGCCTGCTGGGCTTGCCACTGCTGCTGCCGGTGTTTCTGTGGCAGCCGCCGCGGCCCGCGCCGGGGCAGTTTGAGCTGTTGGCGGCTGACGTGGGGCAGGGCAATGCAGTGGTGGTGCGCACCGCCGCGCACACGCTGGTGTACGACGCCGGCCCGCGCTACAGCGCAGAGTCTGACGCCGGGCACCGGGTGCTGGTGCCGCTGCTGCGCGCTTTCGGCGAGCAGGTACACACCCTGGTGCTGAGCCACCGCGACAGCGACCACACCGGTGGCGCGGCCGCCGTGCTGGCGATGCAGCCACAGGCCGCGCTGTTGAGCTCAATTGAAGCCGGCCACGAGCTGCAGGCCCTGCGCCCGGCCACCCGTTGCGTGGCCGGCCAGCAGTGGCAATGGGACGGCGTGCAGTTTGAAGTGCTGCACCCGCAGGTGGCCGACTACGACCGGGGCCTGCGGCCCAACGCGATCAGCTGTGTGCTGCGCGTGTCAAACGGTGCGCAAACCGCGCTGCTGACGGGCGATATTGAACAGGCCCAAGAGGCGGCGCTGGTGGCGGGCGATGCACCGACAGGCGGCCTGAAGGCCGATCTGCTGTTGGTGCCCCATCACGGCAGCAAGACATCGTCCAGCGACGCTTTTCTGGACGCGGTGCAGCCCCGCGTGGCCCTGGTACAGGCGGGCTACCGCAACCGCTTTGGCCACCCGGCCGAGCCGGTGCTGGCGCGCTACCAGGCGCGTGGCATTCAGGTGGTGGACTCACCCCAGTGCGGTGCGGCCTGGTGGCGCTCGGCCGCGCCGCAACAAGTCGACTGCCAGCGCGAGACCGCGCAACGCTATTGGCACCATCGCCATTAGTGAATGACCCTCGAATTCATTCAAACCCCTGTCAATGTTGACAGGTTTTTTTTTCTGCCTGAAGCGCAGTTGACTAGCGTTCGACACAAAAATCTACAAACATATTGACGTAATTTGAGCTTTTAGTTGTAATTTCGCCGATCCACCATTAAAAGTCCCGCAAGCGACAAAGTAGTTATCTTGAACAACAAAGAACTGGTCCGGGCCTTGGGATCCAGCTGTGCGTTGCACCGCTTACTGTTTGACCCGCAACTGCTGCTGTCACAACACGCGCCGCCCTACGGCCCCGCCACTTTGGTGACGGCAGGCCGGGCGCTGGGCTTTCTGGCCGAACAACAGCCACTGGCGTTGCGCGCCTTGCGCCGGGCCAGCGCCCGCGGTTCATCCCGCAGTTTGTGATGGCAGGGCCGGTTGGGCAAACGCATGCACGCCATTACGCGCTTCAAGGCGTTTGTGTATGACGAGGCCCGCGTTGGCCAGGCACTGCAAGCCGCCATCGTCAACGGCAACGGCCGCTATGTCTGCCTGGTGGCGCAAGACAGCCGCACATGCGTTGTGGGCGTGTTGCTGGCAACGCTGGAGCAACACATCTTCAGCGAGCAGTTGACCGCCAGCGTCATGCACTACGACGTTCTGCCAGAAAGCCGCATGGGCGGCTGGGGCGTGCGGCTGCTGCGCGCATTCGAGCAATGGGCTGCCAACCGCAAGGTGTTTGAAATCAGCTTCGGCATCAACAGTGGGGGCGAGCACGAAGCCGTGGGGCGCTTTGCCGCCCGCATGGGCTTTGTGAAGGTTGGGGAAAACTTTGTAAAGGGGCTTCCATGAAGTGGGCTACTGCATGCAACTGGGCAGCGCGCAAGCTTGCCTTGCCACTACTGGGAACGTCGGTCTTACTCGCGGTAACGAGTTTGAGCGGGTGTTCTTACGGCTTGGACAGGCACGGCCGACCGATTGACGGATGGAAACGTCTCACTGCAGACACCTCTCCTGCGCCGGGGCCAAAACCAAGCGTTGAAGTGGCGACGGAGCAGATTCGCAGCGTGCTGGGCGCACGCCTGTCTGCCATTCGCATACGCTCGGTCCACGAAGTGTTTTACATGGGCATGTTGGTGCCTGAAAGCGGCTGGTTGCACTGCTTCACCGCCACCGGCACAAACCTCTTCGGCCAACCGGCCAGCCACGACGGCGGGTACGTCATCTTCTTTAAGCACGATAAGTGGCGCGTGGTGACGGACGTCCGGCCGCCGCGGGGCACATGCTTCCAATGAACATCGAACTCCAACATTCGCCATTGCGCCGCGCCATTTCATCTGTGCATGAGCTGCGCAGGGGCACCACACGACCAAGGCAAAGAGTTCGGCAGACAAGACGTTGCTATAAAAAACATAGTGGGTCACACAATCTGCATGCGGGCTACAGGGCGAAATTGCCTGTATTTGGCAAGTCAGACTGCTTTTGAAATTCAAACCAAGGAATCGGTATGAACAGGACTTCATCGAACACCTGGCTGCGTTGGGTGCGCCTCTCAGTTGCAGGCTGCTTTGTGGCTTTGCTGTTGGCGTGCGCTACGGGGCCGAAAGAGGTTTGGCAAAAGTTCACCTATGACGCCATCAACGACGGATGGGAACAGACGATAGATCTCTTAGCCTACTCATACGGTGATTCGGATCGCATGCTGAAAGAAAGCATTGATGCGCCGCGCGGCCCGCGCTACAAGGATGGGAAAAGTCTACCTCCAAGAACAGGCATCAACGGCCCAATGCCCGTAGGCGAGTTTCTCTACGTGCGCTGGCGCGTTAAAGCGACGGGTCAAGTCCACGAAGAACGCGTTGATCTACGCAACCGCTTGCCCGCAGACATGAAAGACCATGGCCTGACCTTTGTAATCGATGGCCCGCAGCTTTATGTGTACGTCATCACGCCCAGGCCCAAGCCTTACTACGGCGCACCACCGATAAGCAGAACGTGGCATTCGGCGACACGCTACACCGACGAAGTCTTTCCACAAATCATGAAGCCTTGAAGGAGCAAACACATGCAAGACGAAAGTGTTCTTGGAAGAAAAAGTTCAGGCCATGGAAACCGGCAACGCTGCTTCAGAGAGAAACCTAACATCAAATCGTGCTCTAGCTCTCTTGGATATTCAGATTGTTGCTACAAAAATAGTAGTAAGTGGATAGGCGAAATCCGAGCCAAGCGGCACTTCTTTTGGTGTGCTCGTATTGAAGGAGTCGAGAACGACGTATCGAAAAAGAGGGCTGCATGACTGTTGGATCGAAACGGACTATTTGGCTGGGTGCCGCACATGCGGCTTTGTGTGCACTGGCCTTATGGTCCTACTACCCGCGCCCTGATGGGAACGAACGGATCGTTGAAGGGTTTCCAAGCGAGTACAAGACATGCGGCTCGAAGTCTTGCGATACCGGGATCAAGGTTGGCGATGTGATCTTGTCTTGCTCAGTCGAACCATTGGGACTCAGTTACTCCTGTGCCAACTTTTACTCTATTAGCGCAGTGGCGAAGGCAACATACTTCATCACGCCAACTTTCATGTCTTCCATAGGAATTTCAAGGGAAACTGCCGTCATTTTGCAGTTTGAGCAAAGCAACCAAGTCTTGCGAACTTATGAGCGTGACCGAATGGTCCGGTCCTACTTCATCGGTGCGTTGCTGCCCACGCTATTTTTCGTAATTTCTTTCCTGCAATTCAGGAAGCTTCGCTATTTTAAACAAGGGGACTGACATGGCCTACAACGTAATCAGGAAGAAACTTGGAAGTGCCAACCCTGTACCCGCGAACAGCGGCCCAACTGCTCTTCAGGTAAATCAGGTAGGTACCGCCGTAGGCGCCATAGTTGACTTTCTGTCTTGGCAAAAGAACGCGACGGAAATTTGGCGGGATCCTGGCGGGGTACCACGCTCGACCTATGTAAGTTTTGTTACTGATACAGCGAAGCTACTGACTGCCGCAAAGGAGGCTGGATTAAAAGTGCCGGGCCTTAGCGGTATTGTCACGTCGCTAGCTGAATCGGCAAACAAGCTTGTCAAGATTGCCTTGGATATTGAAGGCGGAAAGGGCGTCCAAATCAATGACCTCATATCCGTAGCGAGTGAGGGCCTGGCCATCGCATCGGAGATTCCCGGGCTCAAGCTGACGCCGGTTGGTGTAGGAATGAAGCTGGTCGGGAGTGGACTCAGCGCTGTGTCACTGGTAGTGCCGGATGATTTCCGAGTCGGTGTGCCGGGCGTGGTTCTGCCGAGCCGCTTTGTTACCAGCGGCGCAGATTTGTACAAGGATGCGAGCGGTGAGTTTGCGGCCATTGTCGTGACGGTTCGTGATACGGAGACCGGGCAATTGACAAAGCATAAATACGACGCTTCAGGCAAGCTCACCATGAGTGTCCGGGAGATGGGTGGCAATACCTTTGAAGTGACCATACCTGGCAACTCAGTGCCTAGCATTCTCAATGGGATAAATCCTCTCGGGTCAGATCAACTGCTTCAGCGATTCGGCCCACCAGCGCGCGGTAGCCAATCCAATGCCGCTGGCACCGATGGGCAATTCGCGGACTTGGTTGCGCTTGAGATCGATGGGGCCATTGCCGCAGAACTACAGAGTGAATTTGCGGGTATCGATTCAGGGCTTGTGAATTTCGCAGTGCTCGATTCTGACAACTCTCTTGCTCTTTCTGGCGCGGATGGCGACAGTTCCGACCCGAACCACTTAGCCGGAAGCAATGTACAGATTCGAGGACATATCGGCGGCAAGGACGTTGTCTTGCTTGCTTTACTGGATGTGTCACTCTCCGATGCGGGGAACGGCTATTTCTCTCCAAGGATAGAGTCCATCAATGGACACGACCTGCCTGATGGCGGCAACGCCCTAGATCCGCAAGACCTGCAAGCCTATGGCTTCACTTTCCAGAACTTGACGACCGGCACACTCCCCAGCACGGTTACCAGCGTTATCGATGGTCTGGATCCCGCCGCGCTCACCGCCACCGGCCAACCAATCCCCCGAGCCGTCAGCACAACGCTGCCCAACAACACCACCCAAACCCGAATCGAACTCGGCAACGGCACCACGCTAACCACCGTACGCAACGATGACAGAAGAGTCATCAGCGTCAGTGAAGAACAAAGCACCGGGTACAACCAAAGCAACGTGGCCAGCTACCACGTCAACGGCGATGGAACCCGCACCTTGGTCAACCAGGGCACCCGCGTCTACAGCAATGAAGGCGGCTACACCGACAGCCTCAGCACACCCGATGGGCAGCGCGGCACCTACAGCTACAGCGAAGCCGGCGAGCTTGTTGGCAGCACCAGCACCACCAGCGGCGTCAACAACATCAGCGCCGCCAACGTCTTGGGCACCTTGAACGACGTAGTCAACTTTGGGCGCATTCTGGGCAGCAACGTGCCCGGTGGCATCAAGCTGGCGCATGGCGCCATCTTGCTTAACCAGCACATCAGCGCCGAAACCCGCGCCGCCTTCCCCGTGTTTGGCACCGCCGCCAACATCGCCCAAGGGGCCTTGAGCCTGTACAGCCTGAGCCAGGCGTTTGGGAGCGGGGGCAGCGACATTGCCAGAGTAAGCGCTGTTGCCAATGCGCTGAACTTGGCCAACCGCACACTCATAACCAACAACCTGGGGCACAGCGGCCTGAACACCGTGCTCAACGGCAGTGGTGCCGCGGGCAGCGTGCCCGGCGTACTGCCCGTCATCAACTTGCTGGCTTCCTACAAAGCCAAAGACGTGGTTGGCGTGACCCAAAGCCTGATCAGCCTGATCAACCCCTCGCTGCTGCTGAACCCGGCGACCGGTATTACCCCGCTGGGCTGGGCGCTGCTGGCCGCACAAGTTCTTAAAGCCGTCTTTGCCGACGAAGTGCCCCGCGCCTGGGGCAGTGGCGAGGTGGTGTTTGGCGAAGGCCTCACCAACCTGGCCAGCACCACCACGGCCAGCGGCGAGAACTTTGGGCCGGATCGGGTGCGCGGCCAGTTGACCAACGTGGTCGATGCGTTGCAAGGCGTTATCGACGCCGCCAATGCCGGCAAAACAGACGCCACCCTGCATGTGGGGCTGATACCGCAACGGGTGCCAGACCTGCAGTGGCGCGCCAGCGAGTTTGGCGACCCCGGCTACGCCATCACTGACGTGAACGCGCTCACGGGTGAGCAGCGGTTTGGCAATGTGCGGTTTGATGATGACGGCAAGATATTCAACATCGACCCCGACACCATCACGCCCGAGCTGCGCAACATGCTTTATGTGCAGGGGGCCAGCAACTTCCGCCAGATGGATGCCTATATGGTCAATAGCGCGCTTGGCCGACAGGTTGTCGCCCCGATACGGGAAGTCGAGACCGCCAAGATGCGGGAGAACGTCCGAACGACTGAGTCCCGATTTGCTCCTGAAATGATAGCTAGTCATTCAATAAATATATGGGACAGAGCCAAATTTGACTCCATATACACGCTTTCGGCGAATGATCGAGTATGGGAAGTGGCGGCATGAACGGTCAAGCTTTCATGACGGCTGTACGATTTTTTCGCAGGCACTGGGTGACGAGCCTGTTCATCACCGCGAGTATTGGCTTTCTCGTTTGGCGCTGCGCCGACTTCACTTACGGGCAGACCCCCTGCCCAACTGGTGTGGCACCGCATGCACCGCATGAAGTCACGCATGAAACCTGCCCAAGCCTGGGGCGCATGAACGGCGTCAAATTGGCCATCCCCCAGCACTACCTGCTTGGCCCGAAGGGATACAAGGGCGTCGACATCTGGAGCGCGGAATCCTATAAGAAGCGCCCGCAAACCGAAAGTTTTGACAACGAATTGGATAACTTTGCGGTCCGCATCCGGTTGATCAACTTCAAGCCTATTGAAACGTTCAAAGACACGGATGACTATGGAAAGCTAGGTTCGCTGATTGGTGTGCCGCCGCCAGAGAACCGGTGGATTCATGTGGGGATTGAGGCTGATGATCGGGATTTGGATTTCAAAACTACCGTCGCTGGTTGGTTGAAAGACGAGGCGGGCTGGGGGCCGTTTGTGGCCCAACCCGAGGTTTGGGGGTTGAAGCGCTACTTGTCAAGTGAACAACCTAGCCCAGACAAGACTCAATGGGAGTTTTTCTACAACGACCAGTCCACCGTTTTCGCAAACTGCCAAAACAACTTAATGAAATACCCACCATATGGTCGTCTAGCGTTTTGTAAATTGCAATTTTTTGCCCCAGAACTCAGGGCAAAGATCATCGTCAGCAATATTCAAAATCGCGAAGACCTCGCCCGCTGGGCCGAGATCGAGCGCGAAGTGCGTAAAGTCATTCAATCTTTCATCGTGCACTAGACGGCACAACGCTTTTCCAAATTGACTTGTGTCGACCCCCTGAACTTTTTAGCAAACTATCATGCCTAATTTACTGACTACAGCCCAACTCATCGGTGCCAAGGCCATGATCGCCGATGGCAATGTGTTGGGCTTTTATGACTACATGGCAAGCCAAGGCTATGGCTATGCCAATCTTGCCAAAGGAGTAGTCGAATGCACCCTGCTGTCGGGTGGATCGACCGCGCAGAATTTCATGGTGCAAGAAGCTGCGCGGCGCGGCATCACCATGACCGAGCAGAAGGTGCTTGATGTTGAACGCATCATGGCGTACGGGTATGTAGATACGTTAATCGAAAATGCGAGAGCCGGTGGGACAGTCAATCTCGATATCCGTTACCGGGAGGCACTAGATTTTCATACGAGTGGATTTGAGAGGCTCGGTCTCCCCAAAGAGCTCTGGACCCTCTACAAGCCTTCCGAAGTTCTCTCAAACGCCAAGCTCGAGGCCAACTGGCAACAAACCATAGACCCCGCGCAAAGCGGCGGCTTAAACCCAGCTTGGAATTTCTCGACGGGCTTTGGTCTGGACATGGGTCTTGCTGCCCAGCAGGCTTTACTGGCGGGCAATCTCGGCACCTTTGCCCGGGCGGCTGAGTGGTCAGCAGGCGTGTCGTTGGCCCAGGCCGCCAGTGCGAGCAGCGCAGCAGGCATTACACAAGACAGTGCCGGCTGCAACGCTGCCATTGCTGCTAGTGTTGAGCAGCGTCAAAACAATGCAGCGGCCATGCTTTCTCAAAGCCCAGTCGCTGTACCCGAAAATCTGGGCACTCCAGCGCGCAACAGTGCCAACTTCATCACCAGCAATGCCACCGATCGCGTCACCGTTGGTGCAGGCGGCACCGTCTCCGACATATGGTTGCTGCAAAAGAACGCAGGCAATGTGTTCACGCTGGAAGAGTTTGGTAAAGCCATTCTGGCCAACAACCCCGGCATCACCGACATCAATGCCGTCCAGGCTGGGCAGGTTATCTACGTCCCGCAAAAGCAAACAGATGGCAGCGTGACGTACAACTATGCAGGCGGGGCCAGCATCAACAGCAACGCCGCCAGCGGCGAGTACCACATGGTGGTGCCCAATACTGAAGGCGGTGGGCAGACCGTCTATAGCCGCACCTACGACGGCAACGCCTTGGGCGGCGAGAGCTGGACCGTACGCCAAGTCAGCACCAACGCTGTTGGGGCAATAACCTTCTCCTCCACCGGGTGGCAAGAGTCTCTTACCTCCGACATCAAAAACCTGAGCGCCTTCACCCTGAACGGCGCAGGCAGCTACGACGCAGCAGCGTCCGTGAATGGCTCGGTGGTTGCTTTCGAGGCGGCGTACAACAGTGCCACAGACTCCTTTCGGGCCAGTGAAATCACTTCCATCAACGGCGCAGCGGTGGATGCGGCCACGGCCGGTCTTGATCCAACAGACCTTGAAGCGTTTGGATTTGTATTTGACAAGCCCCTGCCAGCGAGCGCCCAGGCTCTTGTTGCAGGCCTCAACCCCGTCGCCATCACCGCCAACGGCTGGCCCACCCCAGTAGTGGTCGTCACGCCCACAGCCGACGGCGGCAGCCGCCACACCATCGAACTAGGCAACGGCACCACGCTAACCACCGTACGCAACGACGACAGAAGAGTCATCAGCGTCAGCGAAGAACAAAGCACCGGGTACAACCAAAGCAACGTGGCCAGCTACCAAGTCAACGGGGACGGTACCCGCACCCTGCTCAACCAGGGCACCCGCGTCTACAGCAATGAAGGCGGCTACACCGACAGCCTCAGCACACCCGATGGGCAGCGCGGCACCTACAGCTACAGCGAAGCCGGTGAGCTTGTTGGCAGCACCAGCACCACCAGCGGCGTCAACAACATCAGCGCCGCCAGCGTCCTGGGCACCTTGAACGACGTAGTCAACTTTGGGCGCATTCTGGGCAGCAACGTGCCCGGTGGCATCAAGCTGGCGCATGGTGCCATCTTGCTTAACCAGCACATCAGCGCCGAAACCCGCGCCGCCTTCCCCGTGTTTGGCACCGCCGCCAACGTCGCCCAAGGGGCCTTGAGCCTGTACAGCCTGAGCCAGGCGTTTGGGAGCGGTGGCAGCGACATTGCCAGAGTAAGCGCCGTTGCCAATGCGCTGAACTTGGCCAACCGCACACTCATAACCAACAACCTGGGGCACAGCGGCCTGAACACCGTGCTCAACGGCAGCAGCGCAGCGGGTGATAACGCAAACGTCATCTTGTATGTGGCCCTGTTGCCGCAGTGCACGCCAGCTTCTCTGCGGCGTGCCAATGGGCTTGGTGCTCTCAGTAGGGCGACGTTACCGATAGACAAAAAATTCGGTGGTAGTGGTTTTGAAGATCATGCTGCGCGCTTTGAAATAAGTAGAAGCGACTGGACTTTACTGAGGTTGGCGACGAGTGTCTGTGTGAACGAAAAACTCTGGGAGCAAGCAGCATGAGCTACGTATGGGAATACATATCGGAAGAAGACAAGCAGCGCATTGGCTTCGCCGAATTGACGCGGCCTTGGTGGAGGAGCGAGCCAAGCTACTGGGTCGTTGACCGCGAATCGGGGAACTTCTTGATAGATGTTACGCCGCGCAATGAAGATACGCGAAACCAGATGAACTGCCTCTTTGGCTGGCGCGGCGTGCTTTTTTCAATAGACACCACATACAAGCAAGTTGAGCAAGTTACGCCGTACGAGGCTACCTACTTGCTCACTGCACGCCAGGGCATCAGTCTCCCCAACGAGATGGAGACGGAACGCACCGCTATGGTGGAAGAACTGACCCAAGCGATTACTTGCAAACTGACTATGAACGGTCAGTTCAAGCACAAGGTTTTGTTGGCCAACATTTGAGCTGGATTCGAAATGACTTACCAAGAACTCATCGCGCTGCTTCAAGAAAACAACGCCAAGACATCTGGCTACATGAATGCTGAGCAACTACGTGCACTGACGCAGCAGATGTCGGTGGAACTGCCAAAGCCTGCCGGTTCGGTAACTGTGACCTGTTCCCTCCCAGCCATACCAGCCTGAAGGCAGTGAAGTCCGTCAATGAGTTATCGCACCCGGCAGGGGACAGCCAGCAACCACCATCGACAGATTTTCTCAGAATGTACGGTAAAATCCCGTACATCTTAATCTGGAGGCCTTATGGCAGTGCATACAGAAACACCCACGCGCGCCGCGCGAATAGAGGCGCGCATTGCCCCGGAATCGCTTGCCGCTGTGAAGCGTGCAGCAGAGATTCAAGGGCGCAGCGTGAGCGACTTTGTCGTCGTCGCAGCCCTTGATGCTGCGCAGCGCACGATCAAGGAAGCTCAGATCATTCAATTTTCTCTGGCAGACCAGGAGCGGATCGCCGACATATTGGTGCAGCCCCCTGTGCGTAGCGAAGCCTTGGAACGGGCGTTCCGTGCCCATAGAGAGTTGATTCGCGAGAGCCGATGAGCGGCTATGACATAGAGCCGCTCGACCAACACGACCGCACAAAATTTGCTTGCGGTTCCGCGCCGCTTGATCGCTATTTTCGGGAGCAGGCCAGCCAGGACGCAAGGCGGCGCGTGGCGTCGTGCTTTGTTGCAGTGCCGGTGGGTGGCTCTGGCGTTGCGGGCTTCTACACCCTTGCCGCAACTTCGCTGGCAGTCGGTCAGCTTTCCGCCGCACGCGCGAAGAAGCTGCCGCGCTACCCCTTGATACCAGCCGTGTTGCTTGGCCGCCTGGCAGTGGCCAGCAGCCACAAGGGCAAGAAGCTCGGCATGGCACTGCTGGCCGATGCGATGCATCGCGCCGCGCGTTCGGACGTGACGGGAGCCGTCATGCTTGTTGATGCAAAGGATGAAGAAGCTGTGCGCTTCTATCAGCACTTTGGATTCGAGCTGTTGGTAGATGACCGCATGCGGTTGATTCGCGCGCTGTAAATGCGCCCCGCAACGCGCTACTCCAACTGAAGTGGGCGCACAGGCTGCCGGGAAGCGCTGGCGTCTGTCTGCCAAAAGATTCGGCCCGAAACTTGCTATGCTGGTGGCAGGAGATAGCCTTTATGCAGAAATTCGACGAGATGTATGCCCGGCTGCCGGGCGGCGGGCAGAGCCAGTCACAAGGCCAATCTCAGGGCCAATCGCAAGGCCAAGTGTTGGACGCCAATGTGCGTGCGCACTATCAGGCCTATGCCCAGTGGCTTTCGCGCCAGCCTGAAGACGTGATGCTGGCCCGCCGGGAAGAGGCCGAGATGATTTTTCGCCGCGTGGGCATCACCTTCGCGGTGTATGGCGCCAAAGACGAGGACGGTGCCGGTACCGAGCGGCTGATTCCGTTTGACCTGATTCCCCGCATCATCCCGGCCCACGAATGGGCCAGCATGGAAAAGGGCCTGGTGCAGCGCGTGACCGCGCTCAACCGCTTCCTGCACGACGTCTACCACGACCAGGACATCCTCAAGGCCGGCATCATTCCCAAAGAGCAGGTGCTGGACAACGCCCAGTTCCGCCCCGAGATGATGGGCGTGTACACGCCGCACCATGTGTATTCACACATCGCGGGGGTAGACATCGTGCGCGCCCCCAACGCCCAGGGCGAGGGCGAGTACTACGTGCTGGAAGACAACCTGCGTGTGCCCAGCGGCGTGAGCTACATGCTGGAAGACCGCAAGATGATGATGCGGCTGTTCCCCGACCTGTTCTCCAGCCACCGCGTGGCACCCGTGGCGCATTACCCGGACTTGCTGCTCGAAACATTGCGCGCCTCGGCCCAGCCGGGTGCATCAGACCCGACGGTCGTGGTGCTGACACCGGGCATGTACAACAGTGCCTACTTCGAGCACGCCTTCCTGGCGCAGCAAATGGGCATTGAGCTGGTGGAGGGGCAAGACCTGTTCGTCAAGGACCGCTACGTCTATATGCGCACCACCCGCGGCCCGAAGCGGGTGGACGTGATTTACCGCCGGGTGGACGACGATTTTCTGGACCCTTCGGTCTTCCGCCCTACCTCCACGCTGGGCTGTGCCGGCCTGCTGGACGCCTACCGCGCGGGCAACGTGACCATCTGCAACGCCGTGGGCACCGGGGTGGCAGACGACAAGTCGATCTACCCCTACGTGCCCAAGATGATCGAGTTCTACCTGGGCGAAAAGCCGATCCTGAACAACGTGCCCACCTACATGTGCCGCAACAAGGACGAGCTGAGCTATGTGCTGGCCAATCTGAAAGACCTGGTGGTCAAAGAAGTTCATGGCGCTGGTGGCTACGGCATGCTGGTTGGCCCGGCGGCTACGCAGGCCGAGATTGAAGACTTCCGCAAGGCGGTGCAGGCCAACCCGGCGGGCTACATCGCGCAGCCCACGCTCAGCCTGTCGAGCTGCCCCACCTATGTGGAAAGCGGCATCGCGCCGCGCCACATTGATCTGCGGCCATTTGTGTTGAGTGGCAAGACGGTGCAAATGGTGCCCGGCGGACTGACCCGCGTGGCGCTGAAGGAGGGCTCCCTGGTCGTCAACTCTTCCCAGGGCGGCGGCACTAAAGACACCTGGATACTGGAGGTTTGACATGCTTTCAAGAACCGCAGACCACCTGTTCTGGATGTCGCGCTACACCGAGCGCGCCGAGAACACCGCCCGCATGCTCGACGTCAACTACCAGACGTCTTTGCTGCCGCAATCCGCTGCCGTGGCCCAGGTCGGCTGGCAGGGTTTGCTGTCGATCAGCGAGCTGCTGCCGGCGTACACCGCACAGCATGGCGAGATCACACCGCAGCGGGTGATGGAGTTCATGGTCAATGACGAAAACAACCCCTCGTCCATCGTGAGCTGCCTGCGCGCCGCACGCGAGAACGCGCGCGCCGTGCGCGGCACCCTCACTACCGAGGTGTGGGAGACCCAGAACCAGACCTGGCTGGAGGTCAACCGCATGCTGCGCAGCGGCGAGTTTGAGCGCGACCCGGGGCAGTTTTTTGAATGGGTCAAGTTCCGCTCGCACCTGTCGCGTGGCGTGACGGTGGGCACCATGCTGATGGACGAAGCGCTGCACTTCATGCGCCTGGGCACTTTTCTTGAGCGGGCCGACAACACTGCGCGCCTGGTGGACGTGAAGTTTCATGCGGTGCAGAGCGACTTCTTTGGTGCCGCCACCGAGCAGGACCAGGAGTACGACTTCTATCACTGGAGCGCGATCCTGCGCAGCGTCTCGGGCTTTGAGATCTATCGCAAGGTCTACCGCGACGTTATCAAGCCCGAGCGCGTGGCCGATTTGTTGATCTTGCGCGCCGACATGCCGCGCTCCTTGCATGCCAGCATGAACGAAGTGCTGGCCAACCTTGAAATGGTGGCCAATGATCAGTCGGCCGAGACCATTCGCCGCGCCGGCAAACTGCGGGCCGACCTGAAATGGGGTGCCATTGACGAAATTCTGGCCACCGGCCTGCACGCTTTTCTGACGCAGTTCCTGGACCGGGTGAACGAACTCGGTGGGCGCATCAGCCGCGACTTTCTCGTGCCCACGGCATGAGTCTGCTGGAAAACGGCACCGCGCTTTTGGCCGGTGGCCGCTTCCACGAAGCGCTGGCGCTGTTTGGCCAGGCGCTCAAAAACCATCCCGCTTCGCTCGACGCCCGCCTGGGCCTGGCACGCGCCTGCCTGGGCGCGGGTGACGGCTTCACGGCCATTGCCTGGCTCAACGATGCTTGCCGCATCGCCCCCGACAACCCGGAGCCCGCGCGCCAGCTTGGCAACCTGCTGCTGGAGCACAAGCACTACGCGCAGGCCCTGCCGGTATTCGCGCAGCTCTACAACCGCCACACAGCGCGCGACCGCGCCACCTTGTTGCACTATGGCTTTTGCCTGGAGCAGACCGGCGCGCTGGACGACGCTGTGCGCCTGTACCGAGAGGCCATCGCGCTGGAGCCCGACTTCATGGAAGCCCATGTGGACCTGGCTGGCGTGCTGTGGCGGGTACAAGACCACGCCGGTGCGCTGGCACATGCGCAGCGGGCCGAGGCGCTGGCACCCTTGCACCCTTACGCGGTGCGCATTGTGGGCACCGCGCTGCTGCATCTGAACCGGCTGCCCGAGGCTGAGGCGCAGTTGCGCCGCGCGCTGCAGTTGCAGCCGGGGTTCAATCTGGCGCAGGTGGACCTGGCGCTCACGTTGCTGCTGGCCGGCAAGCTGCGAGACGGCTGGGCCCTGTACCACCAGCGCTGGCAAGATGGCGCGCGCATGCCGCGGCCCGCCTTCTTCAACCCCGCGCTTGAATGGCAGGGCCCGGCGCGCCAGCCGGTTCGGGGCAAGCGGGTGCTGGTGTATGCCGAACAAGGCCTGGGCGATGTGATCCATTTCATTCGCTATGTGCCTGTGTTGCAGGCGGACGGCGCAACAGTGGTGGCGGTGGTGCAACCCGAGCTCGCAGTGCTGCTGGAGAGCCTGCCCGGGCTGCAGTGCTACCGGCCCGGCACCGACTTGCAGGCCGACTTGCACGTGGCGCTGCTGGACTTGCCCATGCACTACGGCACAACGCTGGCCAGCGTGCCGGCAACAGTGCCCTACCTGGTGGCCGATGCACAACGCGTGGCGCAGTGGCGCGAGCGGCTCAAGCCCTGGGACGGCCAGCGCAAAGTCGGCCTGTGCTGGGCTGGCTCGCCGGCCCAGGTGAACAACCGCAACCGCAGCATGCCCCTGAGTGCGCTGGCGCCGCTGCTGCAAGCACCCGGCGTGCAGTGCTTCAGCCTGTTCAAGGGGGACGGCGGTGGTTACACAGACATCACACCCGATGCCGCTCAACTGGTGGATTTCACGCCCGAGTGGCAAGACTTCAGCGATAGCGCCGCCCTGGTGGCTTGCATGGATTTGGTGATTACCGTGGACACGGCGGTGGCACACCTGGCTGGCGCGCTGGGCAAGCCCACCTGGGTCATGCTGGGCCCCAACCCCGACTGGCGCTGGCTGCTGGAGCGCGACGACTCACCCTGGTACCCGACGATGCGTTTGGTCAGGCGGGGGTTTGGAGAAGGGCTGGCGATGCAGATTCAGCGCGTCATGGCAAGTGTTTGAATTTCGGTTTCTGGATGGAGGATGCGGAACTAAACGCCGGTAGACAGGCTATCGGCGGAAACCCGCTTTGCCGCGCGTGCCCTGCGAACGGGTGACCTGGCCTTTGTACGGGGGCTATCGCGTCACTGTCGTGCGCGCCAGTGCCACCTTGACTTCACGCCCCAGCTCAATCACCGCCATGGCGTAGTAGCTGCTCCAGTTGTAGCGGGTAATGGCGTAGAAGTTCTCGGTACCCGCCACATACTGCGCGGCCTCAGGGCCGTTTTGCAGCTCCACCAGCGCCAGTGGGCCGCTGTGTTGAAGGGCTTCACCCTCGACCACTGCGCCCAGCGCCTGGAATCGCTGCAAACTGAAGGTGGGCAGGATGTCGGGGGCAAGCAGCGCGTCGCGCTCGGCGTTGGCGGCAAAGCGCACCGGGTAGTGCGTGGGCATGCCCGGGACCCAGTTGAAGGCTTTGAAGTAGCTGGCCACCGAGCCAATGACGTCGGCTGCGTTGTTGCTCAGGTCGATGCTGCCATCACCGTCATAGTCCACCGCGTACTTGACCCGGCTGGTCGGCATGAACTGCGGCATGCCCGTGGCTCCGGCGTAGCTGCCCACAGGCTGCAAGGGGTCTGCACCCAGGCGGCTTTGCAGCGTAAGAAATTGTTCAAGTTCACCGCGAAAATATTCGCTGCGCTCGGCAGCGCGCGGGTGGCTTGTGGGGAAGTTGAAGGCGAGGGTGGCCAGCGCGTCCATCACCCGGAAGCTGCCCATTTGCTGGCCGTAGATGGTCTCAACACCGATGACGCCGACGATGATTTCCGCTGGCACGCCGTAATCGCGCTCGGCGCGTTCCAGTGTTTCGCGGTTGGCTTGCCAGAAGCGTACGCCCGCGCCAATGCGCACGGGGTCAATGAATCTGCTGCGGTACACCCGCCAGTTCTTCACAAAGCCCTGGGCCGGTGGCTGCATCAGCCGGGCCACGTTGGGCAGGTGGCGCGCCTCGCCAAGTGCCCGGCGCACCCAGGATGGGTCCAGGTCGCGTCGGGCCGCAATGTCTGGCACCAGGTCCATCACCTCGGGGCGGCTGGCGTAGGGTGTGCCAGCGCTAACGGCTTGCGTCGCTTTTTGGGGTGGTTTTGCCTTCTTTTTATTGACGTTTTGGGCTGTAGCCCAGGTAGATACTGCGCAAGCCACTATAAAAAACATAGCAGCCGTGAATTGGCGAAGGGGGTGTTTCACAAGGGCCAAGCGAGCTGATTGAATTCTTTTTGCAGTGTAGCGAGCCGAATGCGGCTGTGGGCGTCGGTGTCGCGTGCATAGCGCTGTGCTTCGAGCCTGAGCAGCCAGTCTGCCAGGGCCTGCGCGCGTTCGCCAAACGCCGCGCGGGCGGCCGTGGCCAACAGACGCGGTGGTGCGCTTGGCGGTATCGCCACGCCAGCCTTTTGCAACCGGCGTTGCGCGCGTTGCAGCAGGCGCAGCCAGGGGTCATGGCGGCTGCGCTCCCAAAGCGTCCAAAGCGCGCCCGCTGTGCTCACGCCCACCAGCAGGCCCAGCAGCACATAGGCCAGGTCTTCCCAGCTTGGTGAGGCAAAGCCGATGTTTTTCAGCAGGTTGAGCTGTTTGCTCTGCGTGTAGTTCAGTACCCACTGGTTCCAGCCGTTGTTCACCGCCTCCCAGGCCGCGCGCAGGCGGGCAATAGCGTCGGGGCTGACCATAACGCCAAACGCAGCCGCCACTGCGCCTTGCGGCGCGCGCAGCCGCTCGAACGCGCCGGTGCGCCCCGGCGCAACCGCTGAAGTGGGGTCCACCCGGACCCAGCCCTGACCTGTCAGCCAGACCTCGGCCCAGGCATGGGCGTCACTTTGGCGCAGTGTCCAGAAACCGTCCACACGATTGATTTCGCCGCCCTGGTAGCCGGTAACAATGCGGGCCGGCACCCCCAGGCCGCGCATCAGAACAACAAAAGCCGAGGCAATGTGTTCGCAAAAACCCTCTTTGCGGTCAAACCAGAACTCGTCGGCGGTGTGCTGGCCATTGACACCGGGCTCCAGCGTGTAGCGGTAGCCGTCGTTGCGCAGGCGTTGCAGCACCGCGTCCACCAGGGCCGGGGTGTCAGCGCTGGCATAGCGTGGGTCGCGTCGCATGTCTTGCGCAAGCTGCAACGTGCGGGGGTTGAAGCCTGGCGGCAACTCGAGGTACTCAGGCAGTACGCCGCCCACGCGCAGCGGGCCGTAGGTAAAGCGCGGGTGGCTCTCGGCCTGGTAGCGCACGATGTCGGTAATGGGCCGCTCGGCCACCCATTGCAGCTCCTGTGTGAGGAAGCTGCCAAAGCTTGCCAGGGTGGGTGGCTTGATTGCAGCGTCCAGCACCATCAGCCAGGGCCGGTTGCTGGGTTCCAACGTCACTTCATAGCGCACCGGCGTCCCTTGCACCCGCAGATTGGCGGGCGAGAACTGCGCCGGTGGCACGCCGCTGCCAATGCGCGGCAGCAGTGGCTGCCATTCACGGCCGTCAAAACGGGTAAGCACCGGGCCGCGGAAGTACAGCTCATTCTGCGGCGGCGGTGGGCCTTCAAATTTGACACGCATGGCAATGGTGCCGTCCAGTGCCAGTCTTGCAATGTTGCCTACCTGCATGGTCGACGACAGGCCGCTGCGCCCACTGAGCCCGTCATTCGGAATGCCCCACAGCGGTGCCAGCCGCGGGAATAGCAGGAACAGCACCACCATGATGGGGGCACCCACCAGCGCCATCCAGCCAGCGGTGCGCGCGGCTTGCAGCAGCGGCGGGCGGCCCGCGGGCATGTGGGCGTTGACCAGTGCTGTCAGCAGACCCAGCAGCGCCACCAGCATCGCTGCCGCGGTCAGCAGCGACTGCGAGAAGAAGAAGTTGGTGAGCATCGTGAAGAAGCCCAGAAAAAAGATGACGAAGGCGTCACGCCGGGCACGCAGCTCCAGCGTTTTGAGCGCCAGCAGCACGACGATCAGCGTGACGCCGGCGTCCCGGCCCAGCAGGGTTCGGTGTGTCAGCAGCGTCGCGCCAATGGTCAGCGCCAACAGGCCCAGCAGCCACCACTTGGCCGGCAGCGGCCTCGAACCCCAGGCCAGCCAGCCGCGCCACACCAGCACGCCGGCAGCGAGCGCGCTGCACCACAGCGGCAGGTTGCTCACCTGGGGCATGACCACCCAGGCGATCACCGCCAGCAGGAACAGCGTGTCGCGGCCATCTCGCGGCAGCGCATTGAGCCGGGAGCGCAGTTTGTTCAGCACAGTGCCAATGCCTCCAGGCAGCGACGTTTGTGGGCCTCGCCGCTGCCGGGCCGGATCTCATTGCCGGGCAGGCGCAGGCCGTAGGTTGCGCCCATCGCGTCGGCGCGCAGCACCCAGGCGCACAGGCGCGATAGCTTGCCTTCGGTGTCCATCACGCCGGTCTGCGCAAAGTCCAGCCAGAGCTCGTAGCGCTGGGCTTGCTGGGTGTCGCGGCTGACCAGCTCGTCGGAGCCGCTGGCCATGGCTTTGGCGGCCTTTTTCCAGACCACCAGCTTGAGCGGGTCGCCACGTCGGTAGCCGCGCACACCGTCAAACTCACCGGTGTTTTGCTGGGTGGCGGTGGCAGCGCCGCCCGAACGCGGCTCGCCGGCGGGCAGCGGCGGCGCATAGGCCTCTGGCGCGGGGTAAACCAGCACCTCCGCGGCCGGACGCCAGACCGTCCACACCCGAAAGGTGCCCAGCGGGAAGCGGGTTTCGGCGGTGAGTGCGGGCAGGCGCTGCAGGCCGCGGTGCGGCGGTTTGAAGGCCACCTGAACCACGCAGGAGCCTTGCGCCGGCACATCGGTCCAGGCCCAGTGGTCTTCGTGCGTGCTGTCCAGCACGGCCAGCCCAATGCCATGCCGCACAGACCGCCGGGTATTCGCCAGCGTAATGCCAAATGTGGCGCTAGCCCCCATGAAATGTGCGTCAGGCGCTATCAAATTCATAGTAAGTCCGCGCAGCGTGGCATGGCACAGGTGCATGCCCACCACGGCACTGCCCGCCAGCATGAAGGTCAGCAGGTAGCCCAGGTTGAGCTGGTAGTTGATGCTGGCCACCAGCAGCACCAGCAAGGTGGCCCCCAGCATGAAGCCCGGCCGCGTGGGCAGAATGTACACATTGCGCTGGGTCAGGGTAATGCTGTCGCTAAGCGGCAAACGTGACTGCCACCATTGGCGAAAGTGCTGGCGAATGCCGGAGACCGGATTCCACCATGCCGCTCGCCCTGAGCTTGTCGAAGGGCTGCGCCTGTGCAGGGCTTCGACAGGCTCAGCCCGAACGGACGGCGCGTTCACGGCAGTGCGACCGCTTCAATCATCGCGCGAACCTGTTCTACAGGCCCCCGACCCGCGTCACCGACCGGTACCAGCCGGTGCGCAATGGTTTGGGGCAGGATGGCCTGGACATCGTCGGGTGCCACATAGTCACGCCCCGACAGCAGCGCCTGGGCCTTGGCGGCGCGCACCACCGCAATGCCGGCGCGTGGGCTCAGCCCCTGCAAAAACCAGCGGCCCGAGCGCGTTGCGGCGATCAGGTCTTGCAAATAGTTGAGCAGTGGCTCGGCGGCATGCACGTCGAGCACCTTGCGTTGCAGCCAGTCCAGCTCAATCGGGGTCAGCGTGCTTTGCAGGTTCAGGACCATGTCGCGCCGGTCATTGCCTGTCAGCAGCTCGCGTTCAGCGGCGCGGTCAGGGTAGCCGAGTGAAATGCGCATCAAAAAGCGGTCAAGCTGGCTTTCGGGCAGGGCATAGGTGCCAAGCTGGTCATGCGGGTTTTGAGTGGCAATCACAAAAAACGGGTTGGGCAGGGGCCGGGTCTCACCTTCTACCGTGACCTGCTTTTCCTCCATCGCTTCCAGCAGCGCACTTTGGGTCTTGGGGCTGGCGCGGTTGATTTCGTCGGCCAGCAGCACCTGGGCGAATACGGGGCCGGGGTGAAACACAAAGGCTTCCTTGCCGCGTTCGTAAATCGATACGCCGGACAAGTCGCTGGGCATCAGATCGGCGGTGAACTGCACCCGGGAAAAATGCAGGCCAAAGGCCCGGGCCAGTGCGTGGGCCAGGGTGGTCTTGCCCACGCCCGGAACGTCTTCGATCAACAGATGGCCGCCGGCCAGCAGGCAGGCCACGCAGTCCTGTACCTGGGTCGGTTTGCCCACGATCACCGTGTTAAGCTGATCCAGAAGCGATTTGAGTTTTTGTTGTGCATCCATGGCATGACGTTACATGAATTTTTTTTCAACATGGGCGCCACTGGTTATTTCACCCACCGGGATTGCTGGAAACACGAAATGGGCGCGGGCCATCCCGAGTGCCCGCAGCGGCTGGACGCGATTGAAGACCGGCTGCTGATGTCTGGCGTGGCCGACGCGCTGGACCGGCGTGAAGCCCCTGAAGCGCCGCTGCACGACATCGAGCTGGCGCATGGCCGCATGCATGTGGCTGCGCTGCGCGGCCTGAGTGATCAGTTGGCCGACGAAATCCATGCCGGCGGCCCCAGCCGCGCGCAGATCGACCCCGACACCTCCATCAACCTGCATACCTGGGCGGCCTCATTGCGTGCCGCGGGTGCAGCCCTGGCCGCTACCGACGCTGTGATTGCGGGTGAGCTTGAAAACGCCTTTTGCGCGGTGCGCCCGCCGGGGCACCATGCCTGTCGCGACAAGGCCATGGGCTTTTGCTTTTTCAACAACGTGGCGATTGCCGCCAAGTACGCGCTGGAACGCCATGGCCTCAAGCGCGTCGCGGTGGTGGACTTTGATGTGCACCACGGCAACGGCACCGAAGACATTCTGAGCAACGACCCGCGGGTGCTGATGGTCGGCATCTTCCAGCACCCGTTCTACCCCTACACCGGCGCTGTGAACCCCGCGCCCAACATGGTCAACCTGCCGGTGCCGGCCTACACCCGGGGCACGGCCATCCGCGAAATGATCGAGCAGGCCTGGATGCCCCGGCTGGAGGCTTTCAAGCCTGAAATGATTTTTGTCAGCGCGGGTTTTGACGCCCATCGCGACGACGATCTTGGTCAACTGGGCCTGGTTGAGGCCGACTACAGCTGGATCACCTCGCGCATCAAAAGCGTGGCGCGCCGCCATGCCCAGGGGCGCATCGTGTCGTGCCTGGAGGGTGGCTACAACCTGGGTGCGTTGGCGCGCAGCGTCGAAGCCCATATTCGTGAACTGGCGGATATTTGACGTGACAACCGATCTTGTGCTTCAGCAACGCGACGCTCGGGGCGTCTGGACTCTCACCCTGAACCGTCCGGCCAGCTTCAACGCGCTGGGCGACGAAATGCTGGACGCCCTGCAGGGCGCGCTGGACGCGGTGGCGGCCGACACGCAGGCCCGCGCCGTGGTGCTGGGGGCTGTGGGAAAGGCCTTTTGCCCTGGCCACAACCTCAAGGAAATGATTGCTACGCCTGAACTGGCGTATTACCAGGCCCTGTTTGCCAAATGCAGCCGCATGATGCTGAGCATCCAGAAGCTGCCGGTGCCAGTGATTGCCCGGGTCCAGGGCATCGCCACCGCAGCAGGTTGTCAACTCGTGGCGCAGTGCGATCTGGCCGTGGCGTCGACTGAAGCCAGCTTTGCCGTCAGCGGCGTCAATTTTGGCTTGTTCTGCGCCACGCCCAGCGTGCCGCTGTTGCGAAATGTGCCAGCCAAGCAGGCCATGGAAATGCTTTTGACGGGCGAATTCATCAACGCCGAGCAGGCGCTGGCGCGCTCGCTGGTGAACCGGGTGGCCAGCCCGGCGCAACTGGACGCGGAAATTGAAAATCTGCTGGCCGCCATTCTTGCCAAGCCACGGCTTGCTATTGCCATGGGTAAAGCGCTGTTCTATCGGCAGCGCGAAATGGGAGCCGAGGCGGCCTACCAGTTGGCCGGGCAGACCATGGCGGTCAACATGATGGACCCGTCGGCACAAGAGGGCGTGCGCGCTTTCACCGAGAAGCGAGCGCCGCAGTGGAGCAAATGACCGTGAAAGCCTTTTCAGTGGGCTGCGCATGACCGAAATCGACAAGCTGTTGCGCGAGCTGTCCCAGCCCGGCCTGGCCACCGAGCTGGGGGTGCTTGCAAGTTGTCTGGTTCTGGCGTTTGGCCTGTGCTGGCTGATCGGTCGAAATCAGGCGAAGGACTCAATCTGGTTCGGCCGGGTGATCATTGACGGCCTGTTGTTTCCGCTGCTGTCGCTGGTGCTGGCCTACACCGCGCGCAATGTGGTGGACGACTACCAGGCGGTGCCGGTCCTGCGCATCGCGGTGCCAGTGCTGGTGTCGCTGGCGGGCATCCGGCTGCTGGCGCGGGTGTTTACGGTGGTGTTCCCCGCATCGGGCCTTGCACGTCTGGTAGAGCGCCTGTTCTCATGGCTGGCCTGGCTGGCCACGGTGCTTTGGATCGCCGGGCTGTTGCCCGATGTGATGAAAGAGATGGATGCGATCCAGTTCGTGTTTGGCAAGAGCAAGATCAGCCTGCTGAGCATGGTCGAGGGGCTGCTTTGGTCAGGGGTGGTGCTGGTGTTGGCGTTGTGGATCTCCGCGGCGCTGGAAAAACGCATTCTCAGTGAGGCAGTAGACGACTTGTCGCTGCGCAAAGTCGCAGGCAACGCGATGCGCGCGGTACTGCTGTTGGTTGGGTTGCTGTTTGCGTTGTCGGCCATCGGCGTGGACTTGACGGCACTTTCCGTGCTGGGTGGTGCGCTTGGCGTGGGCCTGGGCTTTGGCTTGCAAAAGCTCGCGGCCAACTATGTGAGTGGTTTCGTGATTCTGTTCGAGCGCTCGCTGCGTATCGGTGACACCGTGCGTGTGGACAGCTTTGAAGGCACGGTGATCGACATCAAAACGCGTTACACCCTGATTCGCGCGCTGAACGGCCGCGAATCCATTGTCCCGAACGAAAAGCTCATTACAGAACGAATTGAAAACCTGTCGCTTGCGGATTCCCGCGTGTTGCTCACGACCGAAGTGTCGGTGGCCTACGACACCGACATCGACACCGTGATCGATCTTCTTGAAAAGTGCGCGTTGGTCAGTCCCCGGGTGCTGGCGGATCCCGCCCCGGCGGCGCGACTTGCAAGGTTTGGTGCCGACGGTCTGGAGTTCCAGCTGCTGTTCTGGATTGAAGACCCTGCGAACGGCCAGATCAACGTGCGCTCCGACGTCAACGTGGCGATCATCAAGGCGCTGCGTGCAGCAGGTGTTGCAATTCCGTACCCGCAACGGGTGGTGCAGTTCGTGGCAACGCCAGGCGCCCTCCCGATTACTTCATGAAGGACGGCAGCCAAAGGCTTATTTGAGGGAATGCCAGAAGAATGCCCAGGGTGAAAATCAGGACCAGCACATAGGGCCAGACACCCCGGAAAATCGCACCCAGCCCGACCTTGGGCAGCAAGGTGTTGATGACAAACAGGTTCATGCCCACCGGCGGCGAGATCAGCCCGATCTGGATCACCATGACGATCAGCACGCCAAACCACACTGGGTCAAAACCTAGCTGCACCACAATCGGAAAGAACAGCGGGATCGTCAGCAAAACCATGGTGAGCTCTTCCATCACCGTACCCAGTACAACGTAGATGACCATCATGGCCGCGACAACCATGATCGGCGACAGACCCAGGTGCGTGATCGTGTCCTTGAGTTGCATGGGCATCGAAGTGAAGTTCACGAAGTTGGCAAAGATCGTTGCGGCTATCAGCAGAGTGAAAAGCATGGCCGTGGTGCGTGCGGACTCGACCAGCACGTCGCGCAATGTCGTCCAGGTGAGCGCCTTGCGCCCGAGCGCAAAGAAGAACGCGCCCGCCGCGCCAATGCCCGCGCCTTCGGTGGCGGTGAACACGCCGCCATAGATGCCTCCCAGCACCACGAATACCAGCAGCAGCACGCCCCAGATGCCGCGTAACGCGGCCCAGCGCTCGCTCCAGGTGAACTTCTCGCCGGCGGGTGCGTGTTCGGGGTCGCGCGAGGTGACCACCACCACGGCCAGCATCATCAAACCCGCAGTGAGCAGGCCGGGCAGTACACCGGCGGCGAACAGTTTGCCGATATGGGTTTCGGTCACGATGCCATAGATCACCATGATGGTGGAGGGTGGAATCATGATGCCCAGGGTGCCGCCCGCGGCGATAACGCCAGTGGAAAGTGAATCGCTGTAGCCCAGCTTCTTCATGGACGGGTAGGCCACTTTGCTCATCGTGGCTGCTGTGGCAATTGACGAGCCACAGATGGCACCAAACCCTGCGCAGGCAGCGATGGTTGCATGCGCCAGCCCGCCGCGGCGATGCCCGATAAAGGTGTAGGCCGCGTGGAAAAGCTCATGTGCCAGGCCAGCCCGGGCGACGAAGTTGCCCATCAGGATGAACAGCGGAATGACCGACAAGGTGTAGGCAAAGCCGGTCTCGTGAACGACTTGCGCGGCGTTGGCCAGCGACGGCATCCAGCCGCGCGTCAGGCCGATGCCCACGACGCCAACGATGCCCATGGCAAAAGCCAGCGGAATCCGTACCAAGGCCATTGCAAAGATGGCCAAAAACCCCAGCAGTGCTTCAGTCAAAGCGCGCCACCTTCGGCTTCATCGCCCGCAGGTGAGGGCGCTACGGCATTGGCCAGGTGCACCAGCCCGGTCAGCGCGCATAGAACGCTCATGCCGTAGATGAAAGGGTACTTCGGAATGTGGAGCTGGGCCGTAGTTTCGCCTGAGCCGGCGAAGTCATTGCCGGTGCGCCACATCAGCCAGGCCAGGCCCAGCAGGGCGGCGCAGCACAGCAGGTTGACCAGCATCTTTACCGCCTTGCGAACGCTGGCTGGCAGGAAGGTGTCGAGTGAGTCAAAAACGATGTGTTCGCCTTTGAGGGACACCAGCGGCAGACCCGCAAAAATCACCGCCACCATCAGCAGTTCGGTCAGTTCGAGCGAGCCGGTGATGGAGTTGGACAACAACTTGCGGCCACCCACATCAAGGAAGGTGAGCGCCATGATCGCGAACAGTGCCACAGCGGCGAACAGACCGCAGGCGCTTTCGATGGATTTTTTCAAAGACTAGTTCTCCACAACGTCGCATTCAGGTGGGACTGACGATAGCAGACCAATGCAGGCGCTGGCCACGCGTACCCGGCATTTCGCCGGGCCGCTGGTGGCCCTCCTTGCAAGGCGCTTCGCGAAATTGCGGTTACTTCAGTTTCGCAATTTCGGTGCGGAAATCCGCCAGCACGGCGCCGGCGTTCTTCAGGCCCTTGGCCTCGGCGGCGGCAGCCCAGTCGCGTTCGAGCTTGCTGACCCGAATCTTGACTTCACTGATCAATGCCGGGCTGGCAGATACCATGGCGACACCATTTTTCTTCATGTTTTCAGTGGCGATGGCGTCCACGCGGTCCCAACCTTTGCCGAAGATGCGGGCGGCGATTTCGCCGGAGACGGCCTCCACAGCCTTCTTCTCATCGGCACTCAGCTTGTCAAAGCGGGCCGGGTTCATCATGAAGACAAAGCTGGTGTTGTACAGCCCCCCCGGAAACACGGTGGCGTGCTTGATGATCTTGTCAATCTTGAATGAGTCTGTGGATTCGGCCGGGAACAACGTGCCGTCCATCACCCCACTGGACAGCAGCTCATACGAGTCGGGCGCCGGCTTGAGCGTAACGTTCATTCCCAAGGTCTTCGCGATCTCGTTGACCATGCCACCGCCAACCCGGAACTTCAGGCCCAGCAAGTCCTCAGGCTTGGTGATCGACCGCTTGGTGTTGAACACGATGCCCGGGCCGTGGGTGAAGTAGGCCAGTATTTTCACGCCGGCCTTCTGGTGCTCGGCCTCGAAATCGGCGTTTTTGGCGGCCACTCGGTGGAATGCGACAGAAAGCGGCTCTGCCTTGTCGCCCAGGAAGGGCAGTTCAGCCATTTGCGTCAGCACAAAGCGTCCGGGCGTGTAGCCGTGCACGGTGTACGAAATGTCGGCTAAACCGTTTTTTACGGCATCCAGCGTGCCCGGAGCGGGGCTTACACCACGCGGCAGGATGTTGCACTTCATCTTGCCTGAGGTGTTCTTCTCCAGCAGGTCGCACCACTCTTTTTGCGCCATGCTCAGCGTGTGGGTTGGCGGCAGCCAGCTAGATGCTGTCAGGACAGTCTGGGCGTTGGCGCTGGTGGCAGCCGCAATGGCGGTTAGGGCGAGAAGACGACGATACATGGGGGCTCCTGGAGGTGGACGAGGATTGAACTTGCCCGACTATAGGGTTGTAAGGTTAGTTGCCGTCCTATGAGTTACCCGAATTAACCAACCGTCCGGTCGGGAAATTGTCGTGAGGCGGACATTGATTTCGGCAGCAGCGTCTAAACGCGGGATTTGCGCGTTCTATAATTCAAAAAAGAACGACCGTTCGATTTTTTGCATTTCCCGAACTTATCATCGTGAAGACAGTTCGTTGATGCACCGCCGCATAGAATCGTCTGCTTTACGTTAACGTCAATTCAACAACTCTGGAGCCAGCCAAGCATGAAGGTCCTTGTCCCTGTCAAACGCGTGGTGGACTACAACGTGAAAGTCCGAGTCAAATCGGATGGCAGCGGGGTGGACATTGCCAACGTCAAGATGAGCATGAACCCGTTTGACGAGATCGCCGTCGAGGAGGCTGTACGCCTGCGGGAAAAGGGCATCGCGACCGAGGTGATCGCTGTGTCCTGTGGTGTCACGCAGTGTCAGGAAACCCTGCGCACCGCCATGGCCATCGGGGCCGACCGCGCCATTCTGGTGGAAACCACTGAAGAGCTACAGCCGCTGGCGGTGGCCAAGCTGCTCAAGGCGCTGGTGGACAAAGAGCAACCGGGCCTGATTATCCTGGGCAAGCAGGCGATTGATGACGACTGCAACCAGACCGGCCAGATGCTTGCCGCGCTGGCGGACTTGCCGCAAGCCACCTTCGCCAGCAAAGTTGAAGTGGTTGATGGCAAAGCCAAGGTCACCCGTGAGGTCGATGGCGGCCTTGAGACGCTGTCAATCAGCCTGCCCGCAGTCATAACCACTGACTTGCGCCTGAACGAGCCGCGCTACGTGACGCTGCCCAACATCATGAAGGCCAAGAAGAAGCAGCTTGACGTGTACAAGCCCGAAGACCTTGGCGTGAATGTTGCGCCGCGAATCAAGACACTGAAAGTCAGTGAACCGCCCAAGCGCAGCGCCGGCATCAAGGTGCCTGATGTCGCCACTCTGGTGGCCAAACTCAAGAATGAAGCGAAGGTGATCTAAATGGCTGCTCTGGTAATTGCCGAACACGACAACGCGTCGATCAAGGGCGCGACGCTCAACACCGTGACCGCCGCCGCGCAGTGCGGGGCCGAGGTGCATGTGCTGGTGGCCGGGCACAACGCCAGTGCGGCGGCTACAGCCGCCGCAGGGATTGTTGGGGTTGGCAAGGTGATCCATGTCGAAGGCGAACACTTCGCCCATGGCCTGGCTGAAAACATGGCGGCTCAGGTGTTGGCACTTGCATCGAACTACAGCCACATTCTTTTTCCGGCTACGGCCAGTGGCAAGAACATTGCCCCACGCGTGGCGGCCAAACTGGATGTGGGCCAAATCAGCGACATCACCAAGGTCGAGAGCCCCAACACTTTTGAGCGTCCGATCTATGCTGGCAACGCGATTGCCACCGTGCAGGCCACCGACGCTGTCATGGTTATCACCGTGCGCACCACTGGCTTTGACCCCGCGGCTGCTGCGGGTGGTAGCGCCGCAGTGGAATCGATGGCCGGTGCGGCCGACAGCGGCAAGAGCAACTTTCTGGGCAATGAGATCGCCAAGAGCGAGCGCCCCGAACTTACGGCGGCCAAGATCATTGTCTCGGGCGGCCGGGCCCTGGGCAGCGCCGAAAAGTTCAATGAAGTCTTGACGCCGCTGGCCGACAAGCTGGGCGCAGCGCTTGGTGCCAGCCGCGCTGCGGTAGACGCAGGCTACGCGCCCAATGACTGGCAAGTGGGCCAGACTGGCAAGATCGTGGCGCCGCAGTTGTACATTGCGGCCGGTATCTCGGGTGCCATTCAGCACCTGGCCGGCATGAAGGACTCCAAGGTGATCGTGGCGATCAACAAGGACCCGGAAGCGCCGATTTTCAGCGTGGCCGACTATGGGCTGGAAGCAGACCTGTTCACCGCTGTGCCCGAGCTCATCGCAGCGCTTTAACCAATCCCACCCCCGAAGCGGCCTGCGGCCGCCTCTCCCGCAAGGGGGCACCGCCAGCGGCCCGGCAAAGCCGGTTGCGCGGCGGCATGTGAATCTGCCAAGGAGACAAAAATGAGTTACGTCGCACCGTTGAAAGACATGCTGTTCAACATCAGGCATCTGGCCAGGATTGACCAGATCGCACAGATGCCCGGGTTTGAAGAGGCGGGCTTCGAGACAGCGCAGGCTGTGCTGGAGGAATGCGCCAAGCTCAACGAAGGTGTGATTGCCCCCTTGAACTGGGACGGCGACAAAAACCCGTCTTCGTTCAAGGATGGTGTGGTCACAACCACGCCGGGCTTCAAGGTGGCCTTCAAGCAGTACGCTGAAGGCGGCTGGCAGGGTTTGCAGCACCCGGTGGACTTTGGTGGTCAGGGCCTGCCCAAGACCATTGGCGCAGCGTGCGGTGAAATGCTCAATTCCGCCAACATGAGCTTTGCGCTGTGCCCATTGCTAAGCGACGGGGCCATTGAAGCGTTGTTGACCGCAGGCAGCGACGAACTCAAGGCGGCTTACCTGGACAACCTGGTTAGTGGCAAATGGACCGGCACCATGAACCTGACCGAGCCCCAGGCCGGCAGCGACCTGGCACTGGTGCGTACGCGCGCGGAGCCGCAGCCCGACGGCACTTACAGGATCTTCGGCACCAAGATCTATATCACCTATGGTGAGCACGACATGGCCGAGAACATCGTCCATCTTGTGCTGGCCCGCGTAGCCGGCGCGCCCGAGGGTGTGAAGGGTATCAGCCTGTTTGTGGTTCCCAAGTTCATGGTCAATACCGATGGCTCTCTGGGTGCGCGCAATGACGTGCATTGCGTCAGCATCGAACACAAGATGGGCATCAAGGCGTCGCCCACCGCTGTGCTTCAGTATGGAGATCACGGGGGTGCTGTGGGTTACTTGGTAGGCCAGGAAAACCGCGGCCTTGAATACATGTTCATCATGATGAATGCCGCGCGCTACGCGGTGGGCATGCAGGGTATCGCGATTGCCGAGCGGGCCTACCAAAAAGCGGTTGGCTACGCCAAGGACCGCGTGCAGAGCCGTCCGGTGGACGGCAGCATCAACGCCAGCGCACCCATCATTCACCACCCCGACGTAAAGCGCATGCTCATGACCATGCGCGCGTATACCGAAGGCTGCCGCGCAATGGCATCTGTGGCGGCGGCGGCCTACGACGCAGCCCATCATCACACGGATGCCGACGTGCGCAAGCAAAACGCCGCGTTCTATGAATTCATGGTGCCACTGGTCAAGGGCTACAGCACCGAGATGAGCCTGGAAGTCACTTCATTGGGCGTACAGGTACATGGCGGCATGGGGTTTATCGAGGAAACCGGCGCGGCCCAGCACTACCGGGACGCCAAGATCCTGACGATTTACGAAGGCACCACAGCGATCCAGGCCAACGACCTGGTGGGCCGCAAGACCGCCCGCGATGGGGGCCAGACCGCCAAAGGCATTGCCCAGCAGATCGAGGCGACGGAAGCCGAGCTGGCGCAGCGCGGCAGCGAGAACGCGCGCGCTGTCTTGAAGCGGCTGAAAGCCGCACGCGAGGCTTTTGTGGAGGTGGTGAATTTTGTCGCAGGCAACACCAAGGCCAGCCCCAACGCTGTGTTCGCTGGCAGCGTGCCTTACCTCATGCTGGCGGGCAATCTGGTGGCGGGCTGGCAGTTGGCCCGCGCTTTGCTGGTGGCCGAAGATGCGCTGGCGCGCAACGAAGATGCCGCCTTCATGCAGGCCAAGATCATCACCGCGCGGTTCTACGCAGACCACCTGCTGGCCAAGACACCCGGCATACGTGACAGCATTGTTGAGGGGGCAGACAGCGTTACCGCGCTCGCCCTTGAATCCTTCTGATTGCCGCCCGAACGGGACCTTAACGGAGACTCCATGTCCAATCTGCCCAAACCCCTGCAGAACCTGCCATTGCCAATCATTGGTTCGCCGCTGTTCATCATCAGCAACCCCAAGCTCGTGATCGAGCAATGCAAGGCCGGCATCATTGGCTCGATGCCCGCGCTGAATGCGCGTCCGGCTTCGCAGCTCGACGAGTGGCTGGCCGAGATCACCGAGACGCTGGCGGCCTACAACAAGGCCAACCCGGACAAGCCCGCCGCGCCCTTTGCCATCAACCAGATCGTGCACAAGAGCAACGACCGGCTCGAGCACGACATGGAAATGGTCGTCAAGTACAAGGTGCCGGTGATCATTACCAGCCTGGGGGCGCGCACCGACGTGAACGAGGCGATTCATAGCTACGGCGGCGTGGTACTGCATGACATCATCAACAACTTTTTTGCAAAGAAGGCAGTTGAGAAGGGCGCTGACGGCCTGATTGCCGTGGCGGCGGGCGCCGGGGGCCATGCAGGCGTCAAGAGCCCGTTCGCGCTGATCCAGGAAATCCGCCAGTGGTTTGACGGCCCGGTGGCGCTGAGCGGCTCGATTGCCACCGGCGGCGCGGTGCTTGCGGCCCAGGCGATGGGCGCTGACTTCGCCTACATCGGCTCGGCCTTCATCGCCACGCATGAAGCCCGCGCCAGCGACGCCTACAAACAGGCCATCGTAGACGGTGACTCGGACCAAATCGTTTACTCCAGCCTGTTCACGGGTGTGCACGGCAACTACCTCAAGTCCAGCATCATCGCCGCCGGCATGGACCCGGACAATCTGCCCGAAGGCGACGTGAAGACCATGAACTTCGGCGGCGGCGAGGGCAGCAAGACCAAGGCCTGGAAGGACATCTGGGGCTGTGGCCAGGGCATTGGTGCGGTCACAGAAGTCACCACCACGGCGGACCTGGTGGCGCGGCTCAAGCGCGAATATTTTGAAGCGCGTGAGCGGCTCGGACTGTAGTTTGTAGCTGGTTGACGTTCTTCACGCCTGTGACTCTTCGGGGTCAGGCGGTGCCCAATACGCGCAAAGAGAGGGCAAAGCTGTTCAACTCAAGTGTCGCGCTGCACTGATGCCAAGTAGCTCAATACCCGCGCTGGGCCCCAGAAAACCCGGTACATGAAGATCGTGTAAATGATGATCGCTGGCAATGTGATGGCCAGGCCGATGAAGATCACGACCAGTGACTCGTGCGCGCTGGCGGCCTGCCAGACAGTGAGCCTGTCGATCACGATGTAGGGGTAGATGCTGTACGCCAGGCCCAGGAAGGCCAGCATGAACATCAGTACGGTGCTGGCAAAAATCACCCAGCCGTAGCCCGCTGCCACCACCTTGGGATTGCTGATGACATGGAAGGCTGCGAAGAACGCCACAGCGCATGCCAGGGGAATGGGCAGCAGGCCGATGAACTGCGGCATGCTGAACCATTTCTCAAATACAGTGGTGCTGACCAGCGGTGTCGCCATTGAAATGCCGACCAGTGCCACACCCATGGGCAGAATCACCGCCCTTGCCCAGCCCAGCGCTTTTTGTTGCAACCTGTCCCATGTCTTCATCACCAGCCAGCCCGCGCCAAGCATGGCATAGGCGGTGGGCAGCGTGAGCGCGATACCGGTGGCAAACGCCAGCGGCCAGACGCCGCTATCAAACCCGGTGAGGTAGGCACCCAGCATCCAGCCTTGCGCCATTGCTGCCATCAGCGAGCCTAGTGCGAACAAGCCGTTCCACAGCGCTTTGTGCTCGGCGCGTGCCTTGACCCGGAAGTCGAACGACACCCCGCGCAGCGTCAGGCCGATCAGCATCACTGCCACCGGCAGGTACAGAGCCGACAGCACCAGCCCGTGTGCCTTTGGGAAGGCGATCAGCAGCACGCCGATTCCCAGAACCAGCCAGGTTTCATTGGCATCCCAGAACGGCCCGATGCTGGAGACCATGATGTCTTTTTCAGCATCGGTGGCAAACGGCAGCAAAATGCCCACCCCCAAATCGTAGCCGTCCAGTACCACGTAGGCCAACAGTGCCAGGCCCATGACGGCCATGAAGATCAGCGGCAGGATCGAAGCCCAGGTCATTTGCATTTCCATGTGTTGTCCTCGCGTTCAGACCGGCGCGCCGATGGGCGTGACGGTCGTGCCGCTTTGCGCTGCCTCGGTCGTGGGCATGGTTGGGTGTTGCGCCATGTGCAGCAGAACCAGCACATAGGAGACCAGCAGGAAGGCATAGACCACCAGGTACGCAACGAGTGTGCCCAGCACCATGCCTGCGGGATGGTCGGCCACCATGTCAGCGGTGCGGTACACGCCATATATCAGGAACGGCTGACGGCCGACCTCCGTCACATACCAGCCGGCGAGCGTCGCTACCCAGCCCGAGAAGGTCATGGCCGCGAGTCCGCGCAATTGCCAACGCGAGAACGCTGCGCCTTGGGCAATCTTGGCCTTGCGATTGCGCCACAGTGTCCAGGCCGTCCACCACGAAACGGCCAGCATCAGCAGGCCCATGCCGACCATCACGCGAAAGCTCCAGAAAACCGGTGCCACCGGTGGATGCGCGTTGGGGAACTCATTCAAGCCTTTGATCTCAGCGTTGATGTCGTGCGCCAGGATCAGGCTGGCCAGCTTGGGCACCTGTATGGCGTAGTCGGTTCGGCGTTCCTTTTCATTGGGCCAGCCGAACAACGTAAGCGGCGCACTCTTCTCGGTGTGCCAAATGCCTTCGATGGCCGCAATCTTGGCCGGCTGGTGGTGCAAGGTGTTCAGGCCATGCAAGTCGCCCGCCAGGATCTGGATCGGGATGGTGATCGCCGCCGCCATCACGGCGCAATGCAACGCGCGGTGGGTGCCGGCATTTGCGGTTTTACGCAGCAATTGCCAGGCAGAAAGCCCGGCGATGAGAAACGACGCGGTGAGAGTGGAGGCCAGCAGCTTGTGCGCCAGGCGGTAGGGGAAGGAAGGGTTGAAGACGATGGCCCACCAGCTGTCGGCATGCATCACACCGTCGATGATCTTGTAACCTGCGGGAGTTTGCATCCACGAATTCAGGCTCAGAATCCAGAAGGCCGATAGCGTGGTGCCGGTTGCCACCATCAGCGTGGCAATCATGTGGACCCGGTCTGAAACCCGGCCGCGCCCAAACAGCATCACACCCAGGAAGGTGGCCTCCAGAAAGAAGGCAGTGAGCACTTCGTAGCCGAGCAGCGGCCCGGCGATGTTGCCAGCTTTTTCCATGTAGCCCGGCCAATTGGTGCCGAACTGGAAACTCATGGTGATGCCCGATACCACGCCAAGTGCGAAGCTGAGCGCGAACACCTTGGTCCAGAGGTAGTAGGCCTCTTCCCAGGCCTGTTGCGCCGCTGTGCCTTTTGCCGCACGGTGGCGTAGCCGAAAGTAAACCAGAAACCAGCACAGCGCGATGTTGATCGTCGGGAACAGGATATGGAAGCTGATGTTCGCGGCGAACTGGATTCGCGACAGAAGGAGTACGTCCATGTTCAGGGTTCCCGGTGCTTGTTGCCGGACGACCTGCCTGTGACCCGGTCCTTGAATTCGAGCACTTTGGTGACTGTGGCACCCATACCCATGAGCTGCATCGCCGTTTCAGGTGCCAGCTTCTGCACATCGTCAAACCAGGTCATCAGACGGTCGATCAGGTCGTGCATCTGGCGCATGCGCTCCTGGGTGTGTCGCTCGGCATCGTTAACCGGCTCTTCCAGCAGGGCCATTCGCAACATCGACAAGGTTGGCTCGATTTCACGCCGACGCCGTTCCTCGGCCAGCACGCGGAAGATCTCCCAGACGTCGGCCGGCGCCTCGAAATATTCGCGCCGATCCCCTGCTTGATGGCGCAGGCGCACCAGTCGCCAGGCCTGCAGTTCCTTCAGGCCCATGCTGACGTTGGAGCGCGAGAACTCCAGAGTTTCTGCGATGTCGTCAGCGTTCAGGGCGGTCTGCGAGATATAGAGCAGCGCGTAGATCTGGCCTACAGTGCGGTTGATACCCCATCGACTGCCCATTTCACCGAAATGCGCAATGAACTGACGGTTGAGGGATGGGAGCGGGTTTGGCTGCGACATGGCTAGATTATGTCAAAATTTCTGAATTTTCAGAAACTACTGAAAACTCAGGATGAGCACAGTGTTATTGAAGAGCTGACTCCAAGGCGTCACCGATGTTGTGCAACTCGCGGCAGTCGATATACTGTTTTTATGAACAGTATTATCCCGGTCTCGGCGATCAAAGGGAGGGGTGCAGCCACCTTTATTGCGAATCGCTTCGCGCGTGACGCCCGGGACGCCTATGACGATGGCTGGGGTACGCAGGAAGATGATCACAACTCAGGCTCGTCGCCGCCAGCCACCACGCTCAGCTTTGAAGATGCGCGCAGCGCAATCAGCCATAACAGCTCGCCCGACATCTACTTCGGGCAGTCGCTCAACCCTTACCGGGGTTGCGAGCACGGCTGCATCTACTGTTACGCACGGCCCACCCACAGCTACCTGGGCTTGTCGCCTGGGCTGGACTTTGAGACCAAGCTGATCGCTAAACGCAACATCGCGGCGTTGCTTCGTGCTGAGCTGTCTCGTGCAGCCTATCGGCCGACCAGCCTGGCAATAGGCACCGTGACCGATTGTTATCAACCGGTCGAGCGCGACCTGCGGTTGACGCGCGCCGTGATCGAGCTGTTGCAAGAGACGCAGCACCCGTTTGCACTGGTCACCAAATCCAGCGGGGTGGAGCGCGATCTGGACCTGATTGCCCCGATGGCCGCACAACGGCTGGCGGTGGTGTACATCACCGTGACGACGTTGGACGCAACGCTTTCACGCAAGTTGGAGCCGCGCGCCGCCGCACCCCAGCGTCGGCTGCGCACCATCCGGGAGCTGGCCGCGCAGGGGGTGCCCGTAGGCGTAAGTGTCGCGCCCCAAATCCCCTTCATCAATGACGACATGGAGCAGGTACTGGAAGCCGCCTGGGAGGCAGGCGCGCGCAGCGCGTTTTACACCGTGCTGCGCCTGCCCTGGGAGGTGAGCCCGCTGTTTCGTGAATGGCTTGCGCTGCACTACCCGCAGCGCGCAGACCGCGTGATGGCGCGCATTCAGGAGATGCGCGGCGGCAAGGACTACGACGCCGACTTCGCCACCCGCATGAAGGGCGCGGGCCTATGGGCGGAGTTGATTCGTCAGCGCTTTGAGAAGGCCTGCGCACGGCTGGGTTTGAACCGCCAGCGCATTGAGCTGGACACTTCATTGTTTCTCCGCCCGTCGCCCGCAGGGCAGACCCGGCTTTTTTGAACCCGATCCCCGACGCCCAAGACTGAGCCTTGCTCTAGGCGCTGAAGAAGCCCTTTAGCTTGTCGGTCCAGCTTTGTTCCGTGGGCGAGTGCTTGGCACCGCCCTTCTTGAGCGAATCCTCAAACTCTTTCAGCAACTTGCGCTGGTGTTCGGTGAGCTTGACCGGTGTTTCCACAGTAATGTGGCAGTACAGGTCGCCGGGGTAGCTGGAGCGCACCCCTTTGATGCCTTTGCCACGCAGGCGAAACTGTTTGCCGGCTTGCGTCCCTTCAGGGATGTCAATGGCCGCCTTGCCTGCAAGTGTAGGAACGTCAATTTCGCCACCCAGTGCTGCGGTGGTGAAGCTGATCGGCACAGCACAGTGCAGGTCGTCACCATCACGCTCGAATATTTCGTGCTTCTTGAGACGGATCTCGATGTACAGATCGCCGGGGGGGCCGCCGTTGGTGCCCGGCTCGCCGTTGCCGGTACTGCGAATACGCATGCCGTCGTCGATTCCGGAGGGGATTTTCACCTCCAGCGTTTTCTGTTTTTTGAGCTTGCCTTGACCCTGGCAGGTGGTGCAGGGCTCGGGGATGATCTTGCCGGTGCCGTGGCATTGTGGGCAGGTCTGCTGCACGCTGAAGAAGCCCTGTCGCATCTGCACTGCGCCCTGCCCATGGCAGGTGGTGCAAACAATGGGTTTGGTACCGGGCTTGGCCCCGCTGCCATGGCAGGTGCCGCACTCGTCCCAGCTTGGAATGCGAATTTGCGCGTCCTTGCCATGAGCCGCCTCTTCCAGCGTGACTTCCATGGCGTAGCTCAGGTCGCTGCCACGGTAGACCTGTCGGCCACCCTGACCGCGGCCACGGGCACCCCCGAACACGTCGCCAAAAATGTCACCAAAAGCTTCCGCAAAGCCACCAAAACCTTCAGCGCCCCCAGCACCCGGGCCGCGCATGTTTGGGTCTACGCCGGCATGGCCGTACTGGTCATAGGCCGCGCGCTTCTGCGCGTCCGACAGCATCTCGTAGGCTTCCTTTGCCTCCTTGAAGCGGGTCTCGGAGTCCTTGGCCGCATCACCTTGGTTGCGATCCGGGTGATGCTTCATCGCCAGCTTGCGATATGCCTTCTTGATCTCTTCTTCCGAGGCGTTTTTCGGGACGCCCAGAATTTCGTAAAAGTCTCTTTTGGTGGCCATGATGTTCCGTCAACCGTTTCAGTGAAAACGCCGCGTCGACGATCCGCAGGGACCTGTCGAACGCGGCGAGTGAACGCGGCACGCAGTATCCGCGATCAACCCTTCTTCACTTCCTTGACTTCGGCGTCAACCACATTGTCGTCGGTTGGTTTGCCCGACGCAGCTTCCGAACCGCTGGCACCGGCCGCTGCCGCCTGAGCCGCTTGCGCAGCCTGCTGGTCGGCGTACATCTTCTCGCCAAGCTTTTGGCTCACCGTCATCAGGGTATTGCTCTTCTCGTCAATCGCCGCTTTGTCCTCAGTCTTGAGGGCTTCTTCGACGTCTTTGACCGCAGCCTCAATTTTTTCCTTTTCCCCGGCTTCGAGCTTGTCACCGTATTCGCCCAGACTCTTCTTGACGCTGTGCACCAGCGCCTCGCCCTGGTTTTTGGCCTGCACGACTTCAAGTTTTTTCTTGTCCTCGGCGGCATTGAGCTCGGCGTCCTTCACCATTTGCTGGATTTCGGCTTCGCTCAGGCCCGAGTTGGCCTTGATGGTGATCTTGTTTTCCTTGCCGGTGCCTTTGTCTTTGGCCCCGACGTGCAGGATGCCGTTGGCGTCAATGTCAAAAGACACCTCGATCTGAGGCGTGCCGCGGGCCGACGGCGGAATGCCTTCAAGGTTGAATTCGCCCAGCAATTTGTTGCCGTTGGCAATTTCGCGCTCGCCCTGGAAAACCTTGATCGTGACAGCAGGCTGGTTGTCGTCAGCGGTAGAGAAAGTCTGGGCAAACTTGGTCGGAATGGTGGTGTTCTTGGTGATCATCTTGGTCATCACGCCACCCAGCGTCTCAATGCCCAGGCTCAGCGGCGTCACGTCCAGCAGCAAAACGTCTTTACGGTCACCTGAGAGGACTTGGCCCTGGATGGCCGCGCCGACGGCCACAGCTTCGTCCGGGTTCACGTCCTTGCGCGGCTCTTTGCCAAAGAACTCTTTCACCTTGTCCTGCACCTTGGGCATGCGGGTCATTCCACCCACCAGGATCACGTCATGGATGTCGCCCACGGACACGCCGGCGTCCTTGATGGCCATACGGCAGGGAGCAATGGTGCGCTCAATCAGTTCTTCCACCAGGGCTTCCAGCTTGGAGCGGCTGAGCTTGATGTTCAGGTGCCTGGGGCCCGAGGCGTCGGCCGTGATGTACGGCAGGTTGATGTCCGTCTGCGCGCTGTTGGAAAGCTCGATCTTGGCCTTTTCGGCGGCTTCTTTCAGGCGCTGCAAGGCCAGCACGTCTTTGGACAGGTCAACGCCTTGGTCTTTCTTGAACTCGCCAATGATGTAGTCAATGATGCGCTGGTCGAAGTCTTCACCGCCCAGGAAGGTGTCGCCGTTGGTCGAGAGCACTTCAAATTGCTTTTCGCCATCAACGTCGGCGATCTCGATGATCGACACGTCAAAGGTTCCGCCACCCAGGTCATACACCGCAATCTTGCGGTCACCCTTTTCCTGCTTGTCCAGGCCAAAGGCCAGGGCTGCTGCGGTGGGCTCGTTGATGATGCGTTTGACGTCCAGACCGGCAATCCGGCCGGCGTCTTTGGTGGCCTGGCGCTGGGCATCGTTGAAGTAGGCAGGCACCGTAATCACCGCTTCGGTGACTGGCTCGCCCAGGTAGTCTTCAGCCGTCTTCTTCATTTTGCGCAGGATGTCCGCGCTGACCTGTTGGGCCGAGATTTTGTTGCCGCGTACTTCGACCCAGGCGTCGCCGTTGTCGGCGGCGGTGATCTTGTAGGGCATCAGGTCGATGTCCTTCTGGACTTCTTTCTCGGTGAACTTGCGCCCGATCAATCGCTTGATGGCGTACAGCGTATTGCGCGGGTTAGTCACGGCCTGGCGCTTGGCAGACGCGCCAACCAGCACTTCACCGTCTTCCTGGTAGGCCACGATCGACGGGGTGGTGCGCGCGCCTTCGGAGTTTTCAATCACCCGGGTCGTGTTGCCCTCCATGATGGAGACGCACGAGTTGGTGGTGCCCAGGTCGATACCAATGATTTTTCCCATGTTTTTTTCTCCAGATGCAAATGAAGTTCAGATGTGGGTTACTTGTGGATAAGTGACCCGGATTCAAGGCCATTTATTTGGGGGCTGTGACGGTGACCAGCGCGGGGCGCAGCACCCGTTCTGCGATCAGATAGCCCTTTTGCAGCACGTTCACCACGGTGTTGGCTTCCTGTTCTGCCGGTACCACGCTGATGGCCTGGTGCTGGTGCGGATCGAACTTCGTGCCCGCCGCCGGGTTGATTTCCAGCACCTTGTTGCGCTCCAGCGCGCTTTTGAGCTGGCGCAAGGTGGCCTGCGCTCCCTCGCGAATTTGCTCAGGCGTGGCGTCTTTGATGGCCAGCCCTGCTTCCAGGCTGTCGGCCACGGGCAGCAGGCTGTCGGCAAAGGACTCGACCGCGAATTTGCGGGCCTTGGAAACTTCGTCCTCGGCTCGGCGACGGGCATTCTCGGCCTCGGCCTTGGCACGCAAAAATTGGTCGGCCAGGTCGGCCGACTTGGCCTTCAGCGTCGTCAGCTCGGCCTGGGCCGTTGCCAGCGCGTCGGCTTCATTGGCACCCTGCGCAGCTTCAAGCTCCTCGGCGCTCATGGGGGCACCGGGGGTGATAGGCTTCTCGGGCGGGTTTTGGGAGGCAGGGTGGTTTTCGCTCATGCTGGGATAATTGTTTTCTGGTACGGCTGCGAGGCAGCTTGGGGCTGGAAACCCCTTTTCAAGGCAGGAAAATCGGGTTTTGCGGCCCTGTGGGCAGTCAACGTCGGCTGGGGCAATTTGAGCCGGGATTGTAATTGGGGTGTCCACGGCACCGACACTATCCTGGTTGCACAATGCAAATGCAAAGTTAGATATGGCACGACAACTCATCAGCTCGGGCTCCAGCTTCGAGCAAGAAATTGGCTACTCGCGCGCCGTGGTGGACGGCGACTGGATTTTTGTCTCAGGCACCACCGGTTTCGACTACAGCACCATGACGATCGCCGACGAGGTGGTGGCGCAGACCGAGCAATGCCTGAAGAACATCGAGGCGGCACTGGCACAGGCCGGTGCCAGCCTGCGCGACGTGGTCCGCGTCACCTACGTGCTGCCGAAGGCCGACGACTTCCCGCCATGCTGGCCGGTGCTGCGGCGCTATTTTGGTGATATCCGGCCAGCCGCGATGATGATTTCCGCCGGCCTGGCCGACCCGCGCATGCGCATCGAGATCGAAGTAACGGCCCGGCGCGGCTCGGGAGGTTGACTCAGTTCAGTCCCAGCAGCTCGACGTCGAACTTCAACGTTGCATTGGGAGGAATCACACCGCCGGCCCCGCGTGCACCGTAGCCCAGCGCGGCGGGGATGATAAGCGTGCGCTTGCCGCCGATCTTCATGCCGGCCACGCCTTCGTCCCAGCCCTTGATGACCATTCCCGCGCCAAGCGAGAACTGGAACGGGTCGTTGCGGTCTTTGCTGGAATCAAACTTGGTGCCTTGCACGCCATCGGTGTAGAGCCAGCCGGTGTAGTGCACGGTGACGTCATGGCCTGGTGCAGCTTGCGCGCCGTCACCCTCGACAGAGTCTTCGTACTGCAAGCCGGAGGGGGTGGTGATCATGGTGGTTCCTTTGGTTGATTCGGTTGATGGGCAGGCAACAAAAAAGGACAGGAGAACCTGCCCTTGATTTTGCCGACGATAGACAGCGACTATTTCTTTTTGGCCTGCGAGGCCGACCACTTGATGGCAAAAGCTTGCAGGTCGCTCAGGCGCTTGAGCAAGTCGGCCCCGTTGGGCGTGACGCTATAGCCGTCGTTGCCATGGGTCATCAGACCAGCTTCACGCAACTCCTTGATGCGGGTATTCAAGGTGTTGGGGGTGATGCCGCCCACGCTGTCCTGGAGCAGCCGGAATGTCTGGGCGTGGCCGTCCTTCAGTGCCCACAGCACGCGCATCGCGTAACGGGACTCCAATTGGGTGAGCAATTGGCTGACGGCGGCGTTTTCCTTGGAACTCATTCGGGGATCTCCTCATAGCTGCGGCGCATTATTGACTGCGGGTCAGGCAGTGTACGCATGATTTGCTACACAAACAATAGCGACCTGACTATAGCGCAACGGGTGGCGTGCTACAGATTTCATAGCGGCTTAGGCACATTGGACAGGGGCTGGAGCCCTTTTTTGTTCTACCAGGCAGCGAGTTTACCCTGAGTCACTGCTGCCAAAGGTAGATTTTCTGCAACAGCCGGATCAAGGTTTTGTTCTGGTTGGCTGTGAGGCGGGCACCGACTTCCTGTTCTAGTTCGGTTGCAGTTTGTTCGGCGGCGCGCATCAGCTTCAGCCCCGCAGCTGTGAGGTGCAGGCCGGTGGCGCGGCCGTCATGCGGATGGGGCTGACGAATGACCAGCTCGCGCTTTTCAAATTGATTGATCATGCCCACCAGGTTGGGCGGCAGTATGCCCAAACTGGTGCACAACTGGCGCGATGTGATCCCGGGGTTATGGGTAATCAGTGACAGCACCGAAAAGTCGACCGGTCGCAGTTCATAGACTGCCATGCGCTCGAGGAAAACCTCTATGACTGACAAAGCGGCACGCCGCGCGTTGTAGCCAATCAGGCTTTCGAGGTAGCTGGTGTCAATTTTCTGGACAGACGGGACGGGGACTTTTCGCGTGGACATAGGTATCGGTGGAGCCTCGCAAGCGTGCAGCAGCAAGCCCACTGCTTGCGTCTAGTTTATCGGCAGCTAAAGCTGGCCGCGTCGTTCGCGTCACCCGTACCCTTGTAGTGGGCCTGCTGCGGCCAGGCGCAAAGCGGGCGGCTGCGCGGCGTGCCGTTGCGTTGCCAGTGAACAGGCACATCAGGGTTGATGCCAGGGCGCGCGGTGGCCAGGACGCTGTCGGGTGGCTGGTTCTTTTCAACCCAATTGACCAGCGCGGTCAGCATGTCGAACTGTTCTGTGGCTGGACCGCCCTGACAGTGGTTCAGGCCGGGCACAGTGAACAGGCGGGCAAAATCTGCGGCTTTGCCCGCGTGATTGCGATTCAACGCCTCATACCAGTTGATGGTGTCGTTGACGGAGAACACCGGGTCGCTATTGCCGTGGTAGACGATCATTTTTCCGCCACGCGCCTTGAAGGGCAACAAGTCGGTGGCGTTGGGCGGCGTCATGAACTGCATGGCCGATTCAGTGTAATTCGCATCGGTGGCAAAGATCTTTGGCGCGTCGGTGTCAAAGTTGTAGTCGAGCAGGCTCTTTATGAGCGCGGGCGGGTTGCCCGCTACTGGCTTGGGTGGTGTAGAAAACACATACGCGAGCGAGCCTGCGCCCAAGGCGCCAATGATCGGCAGGCCGGCAATCGGGCCCTGCAGCTTCCAGGCGCGCCAACTGCCAAAGCCAATCTGCGAGGCACCTATACCTGCGTCCCAGGGCCAGTCACTGTAGAGCTTCTCACCCTTGCCATTGACAGGGCCGGCAAACACCTTGGCCAGTGCGGTAACCTGCGGCGCGCTCAGGCAGTGCGCGGCTTTTTCAGCGCTGCACTGAAGTGCTTTGAGGTCAAAGGCTTTCTGACATGCGGGCAGGTTGCCCACCATCCCGTCGGCCATGCCATCCAGGGCGTCGCACTTTGCCAGCACTTTGTCGGCCACCAGTTTCATGTCGGCGGGCGGGAAGGCGGCTTTGATGTCGGGGTTGACGCTGCTGAAGGCCTGGATGTCCCACGCATGCTGCACTGCGGCCTTGGGCAGATTGAAACCGGGGTTGCCGGCGATCACGCCGTCGAACTGGCTGGCATAGCGCGACGCGGCCACCATGGCATGCCGCCCGCCATTGGAACAACCCATCATGTACGAACGCCTCGGTGCCTCGCCGTAGTAGGCGGTGATGAGTTGGCGCGCCATGGGCGCAAGCTTGCCGTTGGCCTGGTAGCCGTAGTCCAGCCGCGCCTGCGGGTCCAAGCCGAACAGGTTACCACCCACAAGGCCGACTTCAGGTGTGCGCAGCATGGTGTGGCCGGCGTCGCTGGACAGAACGGCAAAGCCCTGCATCAGCGCATTGGTGGTGGCACCTGCGGCCACCACATTGCCAAAGGCCGGCTGCACCACGCCGTCGTTGCCGCCATTGGCTTGCAGCAGAAAGCGGCCGTTCCATTGCGTGGGCAGCCGCATCTCGAAGCCGATGGCGTAAGGCTGGCCATCGGTGCCGGTGCGCTCGTTCATGCGGCCGGTGAGTTTGCAGTGTGCAGGCATGGGGTAAGGCTGGGCCATGCCGCTGACCGTCAGGCCCGCAGGGACCGACTCGGACGCGGTGATGCGCGTGCCAGGCGCTACAAAATTTGTAGCGGCTTGGGCGCAATCCATGCGGGCTGCAACCACTTTTGGCTCGGGTGTTGAGCATGCGGCCAGGCAAAGCGTGGCCACGCCGCACAGGGCGGCGAGCAGGCGTGATGACATGGTGGGCTCGGTTTCAGGACTCGGCAGTGAATCCGATTTTCTTGACGATCGGGCCCCACGCATCGGTCTGACGCTTCAGGTCCGCCGCCATGGCTTCGGGTGTGCCGCCCAGCGGCACCAGGCCCGAGATGGCCAGGCTGTCGATCACTGCCTTGTCTTTCAATGCGGAGTTGATGGCAGCGTTGGCGTTGGCCACTACGCTGGCTGGCGTCTTGGCTGGCGCGAAAAAGCCGAACCACTCCTCCACTACCAGGTCGGTGAAGCCCTGCTCGGCGAAGGTCGGCACTTCCGGTACGAAGGGCGAGCGGGCCGTGCCTGAGGTGGCAAGTATGCGGATACGGCCAGCCTTGTGGTTGGCCAAAAAGTCGCCATGCGGCGTGAACATGCTGGCCAGCGTGCCGCCGATCATGTCAGCCACCCCGGGGATGGAACCGCGGTAGGGTACATGCTTGAGGTCGACGCCGTTGTTCAGGCCCAGCAACGCGCCCAGAAAGTGTGGCGTGGAGCCAGCGGCCGGCGAGCCGTAGCTGGCGTCCTTGGGGTTGGCCTTGGCCCAGGCCAGGTAGTCGCGCACCGTTCGCACGCTGGCGGGTACCAGCGGGCCGACGGCCAGGCCGTGCGTGAGCATGGAGCCCAGGCATACGGGTGCGAAGTCCTTGATAGGGTCGTAGCTGAGCTGCTTGTAGATGTGCGGATAGATGGCCATCATGGAGTACGGGGTCAGCAGTAGCGTGGCCCCATCAGGCGCGGCGTTCTTCACGGTCTCCACCGCGATGCGGCCGGCTGCGCCGGTCTTGTTTTCCACGACTGCGCCGTTTTTGGTGTACGCCGAGCCGCCGAGCTTGTCGCCCACGCGTCGGCTGGTCACGTCGGCGGTACCGCCGGCAGGAAATCCGTTGACGATCTTCACCTGTTCGAGTGCCTGGGCAAAGGCGGGTGACTGCCCTAGCGCGCCCAGCAGGGCGGCACCGGCAGAAGCCTGGACGAATTGGCGGCGGTTGGTCATGGTGATGTCTCCTTCAGGTTGGTTTGGGTTGGAAATCAGCGCGGTGCCATGCGCAGTGCACCATCCAGGCGAATCACTTCGCCGTTCAGGTGACTATTGGTCACGATATGGCATGCGAGCTGGGCAAACTCTTCGGGTTTGCCCAGGCGTGAGGGGAACGGGATCGAAGCGGCCAGCGAGGCCTGTACCGGCTCGGGCAACTGCTTCATCAGCGGCGTGGCAAACAGGCCTGGCGCGACGGTGCAGACGCGGATGCCGTGCTGAGCCAGGTCGCGCGCCATTGGCAGCGTCATGCCGACCAGCCCGCCTTTGCTGGCGCTGTAGGCCTGCTGGCCGACCTGGCCGTCAAAGGCTGCCACCGAGGCGGTGAAAATCATCACGCCGCGCTCGCCATCGTCCAGCGGCGTCAGCTTCACGCAGTCGGCCGCAAACAGGCGGCTGATGTTGTAACTGCCGATCAGGTTGACATTGATTACCTTCGCAAAGTCTTCCAGCGGCGCTGCGTTGCCGTCTTTTCCGACGATGCGTTTGGCGGTGCCGATGCCGGCGACGTTCATGAGGATGCGCGCCGGGCCGTGCGCAGCCGTGGCGCGGGCAAGCGCGGCCACTACGCTGTCGGTGCTGGTAATGTCGCATTGGCAGGCAATGCCATGGATATCGGCCGCCACTTTTTCGGCGAGCGCTAGGTTCACGTCCAGCACGGCCACTTTGGCGCCCAGGCGGGCGAGTTCGCGAGCGGTGGCTTCGCCCAGACCTGACGCGCCGCCGGTCACGAGCGCCGCTTGTCCTTGAATGTTCATGCCTGCGAGTCCTGGGGCAAGAGGGTAAAGGGCAGGGTGCCGCCATGCAGGGCCTGCACCAGCGCGTCGCGATGCTTGAGCACAGCCCGCTGGTTGATCGAACCCTTGTCGGTGACTTCACTCTTGTCGATGGAAGGCGGCTCGTGCATCAAATGCAGGCGTGCAATGCGGTTGGCACTGCCAGTGCCGGTGCGGGCCAGTTCGTTCACCACGCGCTGAAAATGGGCTTGCACTGGCGCGCTTTGCAGCACTTGCTGCAGGTGCGCATCGGCCGACAGCCCGGCCAGCTGGCGTACCGCCGCGGTGGGGAAGATGAGTGCGCCCACTTCCTTGAGGTTGATACCCGTGAGGACAGCGTCCTGCACATAGGGGGCACCAGCTGCAATGATCTTCGCACGCATCGGGCCCACGCTCACAAAGGTGCCGGTGGCGAGCTTGAAGTCCTCGGCAATGCGGCCGTCGAACTTCAGGCCCTGGTGGACGTCGTTGTCGTCAATCCATTGCACCGCGTCACCGGTGCGGAAGAAACCTTCATCGTCAAAGGCCTCGGCCGTGGCCTCGGGCGCCCGCCAGTAGCCGGGCGTGATGTTCGGGCCTTTGTAGCGAACCTCGGTCTTGCCCTCGGTAGGCACGAGCTTGAGTTCCAGTCCCGGTGTGGGCACACCCAGGTAGCCAGCCTTGACGTTCGGGTTGGTGATGAAGATGGCGAAGGGGGACGATTCCGTCATTCCCAGGCCCGTGCCCATAACGATGCGCTCGCCCAGCTCGCGCTCTTGCACCTCGTGCAGGGTGTCCCACACCGGCTGCGCCAGCGCGGCCCCGGCATAGAAAAACATCTTCACGCGGGACAGCAGATTTCTGCGCAGGACGTCGTCGGTCTTCATCGCATTGGCGATCGTCTCGAAGCCGGTGGGTACATTGAAGTACACCGTGGGCGCAATCTCGCGCAGGTTGCGCAGGGTCTCGCCCATCAATGCTGGCGTGGGCTTGCCGTCGTCAATGTACAGCGTGCCGCCGTTGTAAAGGGTCAGGCCGAAATTGTGGTTGCCACCAAAGGTGTGGTTCCAGGGCAGCCAGTCGATCAGCACCGGCGGCTCCTCGGCCAGTACCGGCATGCTCTGGCGCATCTGCTGTTGATTGGCACACCACATGCCGTGGGTGTTGATCACGGCCTTGGGCAGCTTGGTGGAGCCCGAAGTAAACAGGAACTTGGTGATGGTGTCAGGGCCCGTGGCTCGCATCGCGGCGTCGACCGCCGCTGTGGGCGGCGTGGCCAGCAGCGCCTCAAAGGTGTCGCCCAGCACCACTTCCACATCCGGGCCCACGGTGGCGGCAATTGCTTTGCCGTAGCGTGCGGCGTCGGCCGCGAACACCAGGCCAGGCGTCAGCGTGGTCAGCACGTGGCGCAGCTTGTCGTAGTCCTGGCTTACGGTGGAATAGGCCGGGGACACGGGGCAGTACGGCACGCCCGCGTAAAGGCAGCCGAGTGCGAGCAAGGCATGTTCGAGGTCGTTCTCGCTCAGGATCGCAACCGGCCGCTCGGCGTTCAGGCCGCGGTGCAGCAGCGCCTGGCCAATGCTGCGGGCACTGGCCAGCGCCTGGGCGTAGCTGATGGGGCGCCAGTCGCCGGTACGGCCATCCGGCAGCCGCTCGCGCCGCGCCATGAAAGTGCGCTCGGGTGTTGTTTGGGCCCAGTGCAGCAAGCGGTCTGTCAGGCGCTGCGCGTGCGGCTGTAGTGGCTGGTCAGCCTTCAGGTAGCGTGTGCCGCTGGCGGCGTCGCGCAACACCACACGCGTCACGCCGAATTTCAGGGGACGGTACCGGGGAAGAGTGCGTGTTTCGCTCATGTTGTTCGTGGTGTGGGTCGCAGTTCAGGCCTTCTTGACCTTGGCGGCCTTGCCGTCCAGGAAGGCTTTGACGCGGGTCTTGGCCTCCGGGGCGCTCTGGGCAATTGCGGCCATCAGGGCCTCGGTCAGGAAGCCCTGGTCGGCGGGTTGCTCGGCAATGCGTGGCAGGGCATGCATCAGTGCATAGTTGGTCAGGGGTGCGTTTTCGGCAACGCGGCTGGCGAGCTCGAAGGCCTTGTCGAAGGCCTGGCCCTGCGGCACCAGGTACTGCGCGAACCCGGCGCGCTCTCCGTCTGCGGCGTTGTAGACCCGGCCTGTGAGCATCATGTCAGTCATTCGGGCCGCACCGATCAGGCGCGGAATGCGCACCGCGCCCCCGCCGCCCACAAAGATGCCACGCGAGCCTTCGGGCAGCGCGTAGAAAGTGGTTTCGTCAGCCACACGGATGTGGCAGGCGCTGGCCAACTCCAGCCCACCGCCCACCACGGCACCATGAAGCGCGGCAATGACCGGCACGGGGCCATACTGCACGCGCTCGAGCGCGGCGTGCCACATGCGCGAATGGTGCAGGCCCTGCCCGGCGTCGCGCTCTTTCAGCTCGCTCAGGTCGAGGCCAGCGCAGAAATGTTCGCCCTCACCATCCAGCACAGCGGCGCGCACGGTGTCTGGCAACGTGTCAAACATGTTGCGCACGGCCAAAATGAGACTGTCGGACAACGCGTTGCGCTTGGCCGGACGGGTCAGGCGGACCACGGCTACCGGACCACGGATATCAAGGTGGATGTCTTTTTCAGTCATGTTGATGTTTGCCAAGTGCGTGAATTATTGTTATAAATAATAACCAATTCAAGAAACCCGAAGTCCTGATTGATAAGGACTTACCCTAGGAGACATTCCCCTTGGACTACAAGAATCTGGTCGCCATTGACATCCACACCCATGCGGAGGTGAGCTGCTGGAACCCGTTTGACAACTACGGGGAGGAATACGACCGCGCGGCCGACAAGTACTTCCGCAACAGCCGCCGCCCTACCATTGCCGAGACCATTGCCTACTACCGCGAGCGCAAGATCGGCCTGGTGATGTTTACGGTGGACAGCGAGTCGCAGCTAGGCCGCCGCCGCATCCCCAACGAAGAGATTGCCCAGGCCGCCAACGAAAACAGCGACATGATGATGTGCTTTGCCAGCATCGACCCGCACAAGGGAAAGATGGGTGCACGTGAAGCGGAGCGACTGATCAAGCAGCACAACGTCAAGGGTTTCAAGTTTCACCCCACGGTGCAAGGCTTTCACCCCTACGACAAAATGGCCTGGCCGATCTACGAAGTGATCAACGCCCATAAATTGCCAGCCATTTTTCACACCGGCCACAGCGGGATTGGCAGCGGCATGCGCTGCGGCGGTGGCCTGCGGCTGGAGTACAGCAACCCGATGCATCTGGACGATGTCGCGATTGACTTCCCCGACATGCAGATCGTTATGGCGCACCCCAGCTTCCCGTGGCAAGACGAAGCTTTGAGCGTCGCCACACACAAGCCCAATGTGTGGATCGACCTGAGTGGCTGGAGCCCAAAGTACTTCCCGAAGCAATTGGTGCAGTACGCCAACACGCTGTTGAAAGACCGTGTGCTGTTCGGCTCGGACTACCCGCTGATTACGCCTGAGCGCTGGATGAAGGACTTTGAAGAGGCCGGCTTCAAGCCCGAGGTGATGCCCGGCATCCTGAAGGACAACGCGGTGCGGTTGTTGGGCCTGGCCTGAGCGTTGTGGCGCGCGCCATGCGGTTACAGCCGTTTCACACACTGGCCGATATCGAAGCGCTGGAGCGCACGCCATATGCGCAGGCGATTGCCGCGCAGACCACGTACGGCCTGATTGCCCGCGCTGCGCAGCAACATGCACAGCGCCATGCCTT
>CALROG020000006.1:0-140353 GCA_943369755.1 Ramlibacter sp. 2FC | reverse complement strand
CCTGCCAAGCGCGACGGGTTCTTCATTGTGCGCACCAAGACCGCGCGCTTTTACATGCACCCGGTTGAGAGCCGTACCGGCGCCATTCGCCTGGAAGACCCAAAGCGCGGTGCCTTGTGGTTGCAACTGGGCAACAAGTCGATGTTGATGAGCCAGAAGCTGGGCCAGCGCCTGGCGGATGACTGCATGAACCCGGCCCAGCACGCCGTCAACGAAGCCCTGAAAAAGAACCCGGCACCAAGCTTGCTTGACGCCCCCGCGCCGACCAAATAACCGATTGCCCCTGATTGAACGGAGAGAAAACCATGTTGAAAGCCTATCGTGAACACGCCGCCGAACGCGCCGCGCTCGGCATCCCGCCGCTGCCGCTGTCGGCCCACCAAACGGCCGACCTGATCGAGCTCGTCAAAGCCCCGCCTGCTGGCGAAGAAGCCTTCCTGATGGAACTGCTCACCTACCGTGTTCCGCCGGGCGTGGATGATGCCGCCAAAGTCAAGGCTAGCTTCCTGGCCGCAGTTGCGCATGGCGACATCGCCGTAGGCCTGGTCTCCAAGGCCAAGGCCACCGAGCTGCTGGGCACCATGGTGGGTGGCTACAACGTCAAGCCCTTGATCGACCTGCTGGACGACGCAGACGTGGCCGCTGTGGCCGCCGCTGCGCTGAAAAAGACCCTGCTGATGTTCGACTTTTTCCATGACGTGTCGGAAAAGGCCAAGGCCGGCAACGCCTTCGCCAAGGACGTGATGCAAAGCTGGGCCGACGCCGAATGGTTCACCAGCCGACCCGAAGTGGCAAAGAAGATTACGGTGACGGTGTTCAAGGTGGCGGGTGAGACCAACACCGACGACCTGTCGCCCGCACCCGACGCCTGGAGCCGCCCCGACATTCCGCTGCACTACCTGGCCATGCTCAAGAACACCCGCCCCGGCATCACGCCCGAAGAAGACGGCAAGCGCGGCCCCATGAAGTTCATTGAAGAGCTCAAGGCCAAGGGCAACCTGGTGGCCTATGTGGGCGACGTGGTGGGCACCGGCTCCAGCCGCAAGTCGGCCACCAACAGCATCGTCTGGGGTTTTGGTGAAGACATCCCCTTCGTACCCAACAAGCGCTTTGGCGGCATTACCCTTGGCGGCAAGATCGCGCCGATCTTTTTCAATACCCAGGAAGACTCGGGTGCGCTGCCGATTGAAGTGGACGTGTCGGCCTTCAACATGGGTGACGTGATTGACGTCTACCCCTATGACGGCAAGATCGAGAAAGACGGCAAGCTGGCGGTGCAGTTCCAGTTGAAAAGTGACGTGCTGTTTGACGAAGTGCGCGCCGGCGGCCGCATCAACCTGATCATCGGCCGCAGCCTGACGGCCAAGGCCCGTGAGTTTCTGGGCTTGAGCGTTAGCACGGCGTTCCGCCTGCCAACCGTCCCTACCGCTACCAAGGCGGGCTTTACCGTGGCCCAGAAAATGGTTGGCCGGGCCTGCGGTTTGCCGGTGGTGAATGGCGTGCAGCAGGGCATTCGTCCCGGCACCTACTGCGAGCCCAAAATGACCACAGTGGGTTCGCAAGACACCACCGGCCCCATGACCCGTGATGAACTGAAAGACCTGGCCTGCCTGGGCTTTTCCGCTGACATGGTGATGCAAAGCTTCTGCCACACCGCCGCGTACCCCAAGCCAGTGGACGTGAAGACCCACCGCGAGCTGCCTGCCTTCATCAGCAACCGTGGCGGCGTGGCCCTGCGCCCCGGTGACGGCGTGATCCATAGCTGGCTCAACCGCCTGCTGCTGCCCGACACCGTGGGCACTGGCGGTGACAGCCACACCCGCTTTCCTATCGGTATCAGCTTTCCCGCGGGTTCTGGCCTGGTGGCCTTTGGCGCGGCCACCGGCGTGATGCCGCTGGACATGCCCGAGAGCATTCTGGTGCGTTTCAAGGGCAAGATGCAGCCCGGCATCACGCTGCGCGACCTGGTGCACGCCATTCCCTACTACGCCATCAAGCAAGGCCTGTTGACGGTGGCCAAGCAGGGCAAGATCAACGAATTCTCGGGCCGGATTCTTGAAATCGAGGGCCTGCCAGACCTGAAGGTCGAGCAGGCGTTCGAGTTGAGCGACGCCTCGGCCGAACGCTCGGCAGCGGGCTGCACCGTCAAGCTCAACCCGGAGCCGATCAAGGAATACCTCAACAGCAACATCGTGCTAATGAAGAACATGATTGCCGAGGGCTACCTGGACAAGCGCAGCCTGGAGCGCCGCATCAAGGCGGTGGAAGCCTGGCTGGCCAAGCCCGAGCTGCTGGAGGCCGACAAGGACGCCGAATACGCCCACGTGATCGAGATCGACCTGGCCGACCTCAAAGAGCCGGTGCTGTGCTGCCCGAACGACCCGGACGACGCCAAGCTGCTCAGCCAGGTTGAGGGCGTGAAGATTGACGAAGTCTTCATTGGCTCATGCATGACCAATATTGGGCACTTCCGCGCAGCCTCCAAGCTGCTCGAAGGCAAGCGCGACATTCCCGTCAAGCTGTGGATTGCCCCGCCCACCAAGATGGACGCCGCCGAACTCACCAAAGAAGGCCACTACGGCGTGTTTGGCACAGCCGGTGCCCGCACCGAAATGCCCGGCTGCAGCCTGTGCATGGGCAACCAGGCCCAGGTGCGTGAAGGTGCTACGGTGGTCAGCACCAGCACCCGCAACTTCCCCAACCGGCTTGGCAAAAACACCAACGTGTACCTGGCCTCGGCCGAGCTGGCAGCCATTTCTTCCAAGCTGGGCCGCATTCCCACAGTGGCCGAGTACCAGGCTGACATGGGCGTCATCAATGCCGATGGCAGCAAGATCTACCAATACATGAACTTTGACCAGATCACCGAGTACCGCGAAGTGGCGGATGGCGTCGCGGTGTAAGCCGGCTTCGCAGTTGACATGACAAAAGCGGCCTTCGGGCCGCTTTTGCTTTTCAGGCGCCTACTTTGTTAAAGCTCTCGTAGGCGTTCTGGATCCACATCTTCAGCCGCTGGCGCTCCATCAGGCCCAGGCTGGGGCCGTCGGTGGCGGGGTTGTTTCGGGCCGCCCAGAAGCTGCTGTTGCCGGCGTCTATCTTCAGTGCCACGCTGTCATGCAAATGCCGCAACGTCATGACGCTGGCCCCCAGGCTGATGGCGCGCTCTTGCAGGCCCGACTTTTCAAGCTGGCTGAAGTCGTCGCCCCGAAGCGCGTTGCGCACAATGACATAGCGCAGCCGGTTGCCAAAACGGTCCAGCAGGCGGCCCAACAGGTCTACCGAATCGCGGCCCGCGTCCATCACATGCCAGTAGTTCAGCGTGAAGCTGGCGTCCTGCGCCATGTCGATAACGCCCGAGTCTTCTATCCACCGCACCAGCGGCTCTTGCGTCTGTGCCGCCAGGTCCACCAGCACCCGTGTGCCGGGCTGAGCCAGCGCGGCTTCCACAATGTGGTCAAGTGCCTCGTAGCGGTCGATCAACACCGGCGAGGCGTAGCCGGCATAAAAACGCAGCAGCGCGCCGTGCGAGCGGTCGGTGTCAAAGCCGGTGAAAGGCAGCGCATGGTCAATGAAGTACTGCGCCAGCAGGCGCGAAACCATGGACTTGCCAACACCTCCTTTTTCGCCACCAATCAGGTGGATTTTTGATGGCGTGGCGGTTTCGATGGGCAAGTCTTGCATGGCATAAATTTATGGAGTGACACCCGATTGTGAAGTAACGGGGCGGGTTGCCATTTGGCGCAAGGCTTCGCGGGTGAAGTCGTCCGCCGGGAAAAACGTTTCCAGGGCCAGTTCTTGCAGGGTTACGTCAACGGGCGTGCCGAATATCGTGATGGTGCTGATGAAGCTCAGCACCCCGTGCGGCGTGCGCAGCTTGAACGGCATCACCACGCCGGGGTGTTCGCCGTCCAGGTGCTGGTCGGTGTCGGGCAGTTCCGGGTAGGCGCGCAGTTCGTCCAGCAAGGCGGCCAGCACCGGGTCAGCCGTGGCCGCGATCTGTTGGCGCAAGCGTTCAAACAGGTGGCTGCGCCATTGCCCCAGGTTGGCAATATGGGGGGCCAGGCCCAATGGGTGCAAGCTCAGGCGCAGCACATTGACAGGTGCCTGCAACAGCGATGGGTCGGCCATGGCCATCAGGTTTGGCACCAGCGCGTTGTAGCTCACCAGGTTCCAGTGGCGGTCCACTGCCAGCGCCGGCCAGGGCTCATGGCCCTTGAGCAGCAGTTCGACCGCCTGGCGCGCTGCCGCCAGGGCCGGGTCGTCCAGGGCCCGCTCCCGGTACATCGGGGCATAGCCCGCCGCTACCAGCAAGGCGTTGCGTTGGCGCAGTGGCACATGCAGCCGGTCGGTCAGGCGCAGCACCATCTCGCGGCTGGGTGCCGCGCGGCCGGTTTCCATAAAACTCAGGTGGCGGGTAGAGATGGCGGCCTCGTCGGCCAGGTCCAGCTGGCTCAGGCGGCGGTGCTGGCGCCAGAGGCGAAGCTGCTCGCCAAACGACTTCGGCCCGGCAGGCAAAGCGGGTGCGGTGGTGGCAATCATGGCTGCATCCTAAAGCGGTAACGGCTTGCAGGCCATAACCTTGCAGGTAATCGACCTGCCACAGGGCCTGAGCCCGCACCGGGTCAGGCCGGTGGGCCCTGTAGGGCCATCGTTCTCTTGTATGCTGTACGGCTTTGGTTCCCGCTCCCACGCCTTGAGAGAAAGCCCCATGACACGCGTATTCAATTTCAGCCCCGGCCCCGCCACCCTGCCCGAAACAGTGCTTCGCACCGCCGCCGAGGAAATGCTCGACTGGCATGGCAGCGGCATGTCGGTCATGGAGATGAGCCACCGGGGCAAGGAGTTCATCAGCATTCATGCCGAGGCCGAGAGCCTGCTGCGCGAACTGATGGAAATTCCGTCCAACTACAAGGTGCTGTTCATGCAGGGCGGTGCCATTGGTGAAAACGCCATCGTGCCGATGAACCTGATCGGGCGCACCGGCAGCGCCGACTACATCAGCACGGGCGACTGGTCCAAGAAGTCGATCAAGGAAGCCAAAAACTACGGCAAGGTCAATGTGGCCGCCAGTGGCGAGGCCAGCAACTTCACCGCCATTCCGCCGCAAAGCGAGTGGAAGCTCGACCCCAACGCCTCGTATGTGCACATTTGCTCCAACGAAACCATTGGCGGTGTGGAGTACCACTGGACGCCGCAGACAGGTGGCGTGCCGCTGGTGGCAGACATGTCGTCCAACATCATGTCCCGCGCCATTGACGTCAGCCAGTACGGCCTGATCTACGCCGGGGCACAAAAGAACATGGGCCCGTCGGGCCTGACCATCGTGATCGTGCGCGACGACCTGATTGGCCACGCGCTGCCGATCACGCCCAGTGCCTTTGACTACAAGCAGCAGGCCGACAACGACTCGATGTACAACACCCCGCCAACCTACGCGATCTACATCGTCGGGCTGGTGCTCAAGCACATCAAGTCGCTTGGCGGTATCGCGGCGATGCAGGCGCACAACAAGGCCAAGGCCGCGGTGTTGTACGACTACCTGGACGCGAGCAGCTTCTACCGCAACCCGGTGGCCCCGGCCGACCGCTCGCTGATGAACGTGCCCTTCAAGCTCAAGGACGATTCGCTGGACGACGCCTTCCTCAAGGGCGCGCAAGCGGCGGGCATGATTCAGCTCAAGGGCCATCGCTCGGTGGGTGGCATGCGGGCCTCGATCTACAACGCCATGCCATTTGAAGGTGTGAAGGCCCTGGTGGCCTACATGCAAGAGTTTGAAAAACGCAATGGCTGAGCGCATGACCAAGCCATTCCAGGTGCTGGTGCTGAACCAGATATCCGCCAACGGGCTCAAGCGGCTGCCGGCGCAGCGCTATACAACCGGCAAAGACATCGCTGCGCCCGACGCTGTGCTGGTGCGTTCAGCCGATATGCACGCCATGACCATTGCGCCCAGCGTGCAGGCCATTGGCCGCGCCGGTGCGGGCACCAACAACATTCCGGTGAAAGCCATGAGTGCGCGTGGCGTGCCGGTGTTCAATGCGCCCGGAGCCAACGCCAATGCAGTCAAGGAACTGGTGCTCACCGGCATGTTCATGGCCGCGCGCAACCTGTCTGGGGCGCTGCGTTTTGTTGCCGCGCTGGACCCGGCCATGCCCGATATGGACAAGGCCGTGGAAGACGGCAAGAAGAATTTTGCCGGCTTTGAGCTGGCGGGCCACACCTTGGGCGTGATTGGTCTGGGCAAGATCGGTTGCCTGGTGGCTGACGCCGCGATCAAGCTGGGGATGAACGTGTTGGGCTACGACCCGGAGATAACCGTCGATGCCGCCTGGAGCCTGCCCTCCCAAGTCAAAAAGGCAGCTAGCGTGAGCGAGGTGCTGAAGAACGCACATTTCGTCACGCTGCATGTGCCGCTGCTGGAGGTCACCCGTAACACGGTGAACGCCGACAACATCGGCCACATGAAGTCCGGTGCCGTGCTGCTCAATTTTTCGCGCGAAGGCATCGTCAATGACGAAGCCGTGCTGGCGGCGCTCAACAGCAAGCACCTGGGGGCCTATGTGTGCGACTTCCCGTCCCCCACAATCATCCGCCACGAGCGCGTGATTGCGCTGCCGCACCTGGGCGCTTCGACCCGCGAGGCTGAAGAAAACTGCGCCATCATGGTCGCCGACCAATTGCGCGACTACCTGGAAGACGGCAACGTGGTCAACGCGGTAAATTTCCCCAATGTGAGCATGGCGCGCGAGTCAGCCCACCGGGTGGCGATTGCCAACGCCAATGTGCCCAACATGCTGGGCCAGATTTCCACCGCCATGGCCCAGGCCGGGCTGAACATCAATAACATGGTCAACAAGTCGCGTGGCGACATGGCCTACACCCTGGTCGATGTCGAAAGCCCGGTGGCTGACACGGTACTGGCGGCGTTGCGTGGCATCAATGGCGTGCTGGCTGTGCGTTACCTGCCACAACCCTGATTACTGCACGGTAAAGCGTGGCGGGTTCACAATGGCGGCAGCACTGTTTGCCACCCGGAGCCCGACATGACCCACGCCTTTGCCAGCACCCTCAAGACCTTCAAAACCGCCAGTGGCAAGGTGGGCAAGCTGTATTCGCTGCCTGCACTGGCCAAACAATACCCCGAGGTATCGCGCCTGCCGGTGTCGATCCGCATCGTGCTCGAATCGGTGCTGCGCAACTGTGACGGCAAGAAGGTCACTGCCGAACATGTGAAGCAAATTGCGCACTGGCGGCCCAACGCTGCCCGCACCGACGAAATTCCGTTTGTGGTGGCGCGGGTGGTGCTGCAAGACTTTACCGGCGTGCCTTTGCTGGCCGACCTCGCCGCCATGCGCAGCACCGCTGCACGGCTGGGCAAGGATGTGAATGCCATCGAGCCGCTGGTGCCGGTGGACCTGGTGGTTGACCATTCGATCATGGTGGACCACTACGGCCAGAAGAATTCGCTGGACCTGAACATGAAGCTGGAATTTCAGCGCAACCGCGAGCGCTATGAGTTCATGAAGTGGGGCATGCAGGCCTTCAGTACCTTTGGCGTGGTGCCCCCGGGCTTTGGCATCGTGCACCAGGTCAACCTGGAGTTCCTGGCCCGCGGCGTCTACAAAACACCAGCGGGCGTGTACTTCCCCGACACCCTGGTGGGCACCGACAGCCACACCACCATGATCAACGGCATTGGCGTCGTGGGGTGGGGCGTTGGCGGCATCGAGGCCGAGGCCGCCATGCTGGGCCAGCCGGTGTACTTTCTCACGCCCGACGTGGTGGGCTTTGAGCTAACGGGCCGGCTGCGCGAAGGCTGCACCGCCACCGATTTGGTGCTCAGCGTGACCGAAATCCTGCGCCAGCACAAGGTGGTGGGCAAGTTTGTGGAGTTCTTTGGCCAGGGCACTCGCACACTGGCACTGCCCGACCGCGCCACCATCGCCAACATGGCGCCTGAATACGGTGCCACCATGGGCTTCTTCCCGGTGGATGAAAAGACCCTTGACTACTTCAAGGGCACGGGCCGCAGCAAGGCCGAGATTGAAGCGTTTGAGGCTTACTTCAAGGCTCAGGGGCTGTTTGGCGTGCCCGTTGCCGGTGATATCGACTATTCGCAGGTAATCACCCTGGACCTGGGCACCGTGACGCCCAGCCTGGCCGGCCCCAAGCGTCCGCAAGACCGCATAGAGCTGGGCAGTGTGGCGAAGCAGTTCACATCGTTGTTCAGCAAGCCCAACAGCGAAAACGGCTTCAACCGGCCCGCCGCACTGCTGCACACACGCCATGGCATCCAGCCCGGCGGTGCCCCGCTGCAACAAGCGCCCGTGCCCGGCAACCCGTCCACGCCGGCCGGCGCCGCCCGCATGATGGTGGAGATGGAGGGCAACAAGCCCACGTTGGCGGCCGCGCACTCCGCGGCGCTGCCGCAGACCCAGGCTTCCAGGGGCATCACCATTGGCAACGGCGACGTGCTGATTGCCGCCATCACCAGCTGCACCAACACCTCCAACCCCAGCGTGCTGCTGGCGGCCGGCCTGCTGGCCAAGAAGGCAGTAGAGGCGGGCCTGAAGGTGCAGCCGCACATCAAGACCTCTTTGGCACCGGGCTCGCGCATCGTCACCGAATACCTCACGCAAACCGGCCTGCTGCCCTATCTGGAAAAGCTGGGCTTTGCGCTGGCCGGCTACGGCTGCACCACCTGCATTGGCAATGCTGGTGACCTGACCCCCGAAATCAACCAGGCCATCACCACCAACGACCTGGTTTGCGCGGCCGTGCTGTCGGGCAACCGCAATTTTGAAGCGCGCATCCACCCCAATCTGAAGGCCAACTTTCTGGCCAGCCCGCCGCTGGTGGTGGCCTACGCGATTGCCGGTACCGTGCTCAAAGACCTCATGACCGAGCCGGTAGGCAAAGGCAAGGGTGGCAAAGATGTTTACCTGGGCGACATCTGGCCCAGCAGCGACGAAATTCACGCGCTGATGAAGTTCGCCATGAACGGCAAGGCCTTCCGCGACAACTATGCCAAGGTGCGCACCGAGCCGGGCAAGCTGTGGGAAAAAATCAAGGGCGTGCGGGGTGCCACCTACACCTGGCCGACCAGCACCTACATTGCCGAGCCGCCGTTTTTCAAGGACTTTGCTATTGATTTGATAGTGGCTCCCCAAGGCGCCATGCGGGCTGCGGCCAAGAACGATCAGATTTCGGTAAAAAATGCCCGCATCATGGCGCTGTTTGGTGACTCGATCACTACCGACCATATTTCCCCGGCCGGCTCCATCGGTGCCAGCTCGCCCGCGGGCCAGTGGCTGCTGGCCAATGGCGTGATGAAGCAGGACTTCAACAGCTACGGTGCCCGCCGTGGCAACCACGAGGTGATGATGCGCGGCACCTTTGCCAATGTGCGCATCAAAAACCTGATGCTGCCCGCCGGGCCGGATGGTTCGCGCGAAGAGGGCGGGCTGACGCTGTACCGCCACCCGCAGGGCCAGCCGGAAAAAATGTTTGTCTACGACGCGGCCATGAAGTACCAGGCCGCCGGTGTGCCCACCGTGATTTTTGCGGGTGAAGAATACGGTACCGGCTCCAGCCGCGACTGGGCCGCCAAGGGCACGCAATTGCTGGGCATCAAGGCGGTGGTGGCGCGCAGCTTCGAGCGCATTCACCGCAGCAACCTGGTGGGCATGGGCGTGCTGCCATTGCAGTTCAAGGCGGGTGAGTCGTGGGAAACGCTGGGCCTGAAGGGCGACGAAACGGTGGACGTGATCCCCGCGCCAGACCTCAAGCCGCAAAGCCAGGCCACCCTGCTGATCACCAGCGCCAACGGCCAGCGCCGTACGGTTGCGGTCACGCTGCGCATTGACACCCCGATCGAGGTGGACTACTACCGCCATGGCGGCATCCTGCCGTTTGTGCTGCGGCAGCTTCTGGCAGCGTGACGACAACCCCCCCCTCGACCGGCTCAGGACAGGGCGTGGAAGCGTTGATCGCTGGCGGCGGGATTGGCGGGCTGGCCTGCGCGCTGGCCTGCGCGCGCGGCGGGGTGCGGGTTCGGCTGTTCGAGCAGGCGGCAGCCTTTGGCGAGGTGGGCGCGGGCATCCAGCTCGGGCCCAACGCGGTGCGCCTGCTGCAAGGCTGGGGCCTGGGCGCTGGGCTGGACGCCGTGGCCGCCCGGCCGCAGGCCCTGCATGTGATGCGGGCCGACAGCGGCGAGCGGCTGGCCGTGCTGCCGCTGGGCGCGGCCATGCAGCGCCGCTACGGCGCGCCTTACCTCACGGTGCACCGGGCTGATTTGCACCTGTTGCTGCTGGCTGCGGTGCAGGGCCAGAGCGCTGTGACGCTGCGCACCGGTTGCGCTGTGCGAGGGGTCGCGCAGACCGCAGATGCAGTGCAATTGCAGCTCGATGATTTCACGGTCGAAGGCGATGCTCTGGTCGGTGCTGACGGCGTCTGGAGCCGGGTGCGCGGCGCCTGGCCCGCCGACGAGCCCGCGCGCTACACCGGCCACCTGGCCTGGCGTGCGCTGGTGCGCCAGGCTGACTTGCCCGCCGCGCTGCGCTCGCAGGACGTGACGGCCTGGCTGGGGCCGCGCTTGCATGTGGTGCACTACCCGGTGCGCGGCGGCGAGTGGTTGAACATCGCCGGCTTCATTGAAGGCCCGCGCCCGCCCGACATGGCCAACTGGGATATTGCGCCTGGCGATTTGCCAGCACACCACGGCGGCCTGCCTGCCGCGCTATGCAGCGCCGCGCCGCCGCTGCGAGCGCTGGCCGAAGCGGTGCCGCATTGGCGGCTGTGGGCGCTGTGTGGCCGCGCCCCGGTCACCAGCGCCGACGCGCTGGTGCAGGGCCGCGTGGCGCTGCTGGGCGACGCGGCCCACCCCATGCTTCCGTATCTGGCACAGGGCGCAGGCATGGCCATAGAAGACGCCGACGAACTGGCCCGCGCCTTGGGGCTGGGCGGCACCGAACTGCCGCAGCGCCTGCAGCGCTACGCGCTCAACCGCTGGCAGCGGGTGGCGCGGGTGCAGCAGCGCGCGCTGCGTAACGGCCAGATCTTCCACGCCGGCGGCCCGCTGCGCCTGGCGCGCGATGCATCACTGCGGCTGCTGGGCGCGCGCCTGCTCGACATGCCCTGGTTGTATGGCTACGCCGGGCGCTGAATTGCTATCAAATTAATAGTGGCTCGCGCAGTCTGCATGCGGGCTACAGCCGATTTTTGGCTTGAAACTGCCTATAAATCGGTGCGCAGCTTCCAGATCTCGGGGAACAGCACCACGTCAAGCATCTTGCGCAGGTAGCTGACGCCGCCGGTGCCGCCGGTGCCGCGCTTGAAACCAATGATGCGTTCCACCGTGGTCACATGGCGAAAGCGCCACAGGCGAAAGGCGTCTTCCAGGTCGGTGAGCTCCTCACCTAGCTGGTACAAGTCCCAGTGCTGTTTGGGGTTGCGGTAGACCACCAGCCAGGCCTGCTCAACCGCGTCGTTCTCGGCGTACGGCTGGGTCCATTCGCGCTGGGTGTGGCTGGCGGGCACGGCCAGGCCGCGCCGGGCCAGCAGGCGCAGCGCCTCGTCGTACAGCGACGGCGCTTCATACGCGGCCTGCACCATGGCCAGCAGGTCGGGGCGGTGGGCGTGGGGCTTGAGCATGGCGGCGTTCTTGTTGCCCAGCGCAAATTCAATGCAACGGTACTGCGCGCTCTGAAAGCCGCTGGAGCTGGCCAGATAGGGGCGAATGGCGCTGTACTCGGGCGGCGTCATGGTGGCCAGAACGTCCCAGGCGTGAACCAGTTGCTCCATGATTTTGCTGACCCGGGCCAGCATCTTGAAGGCGTCTCCCAGCTCGTCGCGCGCCACGCAGGCAATGGCTGCGCGCAGCTCGTGCAGCATCAGTTTCATCCACAGCTCGCTGGTTTGGTGCTGGATGATGAACAGCATCTCGTTGTGGTCGGGCGACAGCGGCTTTTGCGCGTTCAGGATCGCGTCCAGCTGCAGGTAGTCGCCGTAGCTCATGTCCTGGCTGAAGTCGAGCTTGGCCTTTTCGTCGTGAACGATGTGTTCGGGTTTGCCGGTCATCACGTCACCGCATGTTTCTGGTTGAACTCGGGGCGCTGCCATTCGCCGCTGTCGAGCACCTGTTTCAGGTGCTCGACAGCATTCCAAACGTCTTCAAAGCCGATGTACAGCGGGGTGAAGCCAAAGCGCAGAACGTCTGGCGCGCGGTAGTCGCCAATAACCCCGCGCGCGATGAGCGCCTGCACAACGGCGTAAGCGGCGTCAGCGCGAGACAGGCAAACCTGCGAGCCGCGCTGCGCGTGTTCACGGGGTGTCACCAGCCCGAGCCCATGCCCGGCGCAGCGCTCTTCAACCAGCGCCATGAACAAGTCGGTGAGCGCCAGCGACTTTGCGCGCAGTGCCGCCATGCCGCCCAGGGGCTGTGCTGCCAGCAGCGTGTCCAGCCCGCAGTCCAGCGCGGTCATACTCAAAATCGGCTGGGTGCCGCACAGGTAGCGGGTGATGCCTGGGGCGGGCTGGTAGTCGGGCGTGAACTCGAACGGGGCCGCATGGCCCCACCAGCCGGCCAGCGGCTGCCAGAAGCGTTCGGCGTGGCGGGGGTTCACCCACACGAAGGCTGGCGCACCGGGGCCGCCGTTGAGGTACTTGTAGCCACAGCCCACCGCGAAGTCGGCTTTGGCCGCGCTCAGGTCTACCGGCACAGCGCCGGCACTGTGCGCCAGGTCCCACACGGTGAGCGCGCCTGCCGCATGGGCGGCTGCGGTCACGCCCGCCATGTCGTGCATGGCACCGGTGCGGTAGTTCACATGGGTGAGCATCAGCACGGCCACATCAGGCGTGAGCGCGCTGCCCAGTTCTTCGGGCTCGACCAGTTTGAGCTGCAGGCCGCGCTCTTTGCACAGGGCCTGCGCGATGTACAGGTCGGTGGGGAAGTTGCTGCGCTCGCTGACGATCAGCTTGCGCTGCGGGGCGTCTTGGGCGGCGATGTTCAATGCCGCGCTCAACACTTTGTAGAGGTTGATCGAGGTGCTGTCGGTTGCCACCACTTCGCCGGGGTTGGCTCCCACAAGCTGCGCGATTTTGTCGCCCAGTTTTTGCGGCAGCGCAAACCAGCCCGCGCTGTTCCAGCTACGGATCAGCCCGTTGCCCCATTCTTCAGTGACGGCCGCGGCCACACGCGCCGGGGCAGTTTTGGGCATGACGCCCAGGGAGTTGCCGTCCAGGTAAATCACCCCGGGCGGGATGGTGAACAGGTGGCGCAGTTCGCGCAGTGGGTCTTGCGCGTCAAGGACGCGGCAGTCTTGTTGGGTCGTCATGGGCTTCTCATCTCATCTCATCTCATTGCAGCGCGGGCGTCGGGCAGTTCGCGCAGGATCGCGCGAACCGGGGAGGCGTCGGCCGTCATCAGTTTCAGGGGCAGGGCAATCAGTTCGTAGTCGCCTTCGGGCACATCGTCCAGCAGCAGGTTTTCCAGCACCCGCAGGCCGCGCTGGCGGATCACCTGGTGGCTGTCCAGGGTTTTGCTGTCGGCCGGGTCGATGCTGGCGGTGTCGATGCCGATCAGTTGCACGCCCAGGTCGGCCAGGCGGGCCACGGTGTCGGGCGCGTACGCCGTGAGCGCCGCGTCCCAGTGGTTCGCCGGCATGCGCTGGTAGGTTCGCAGTAGCACGCGGGGTGGCAGTGCCTGGGTGGCGTGGGCGATGTGGTGCCACTCGATCAGCGGCCCGCAGCCGATGGCGTGTATCACCCGGCACGGCCCAATGAAGGGCAAGAGCTCCAGCCCGCCTGCGGCAGCGCCAGCCGGGTCGTAATGCAGCGGCGCGTCGGCATGCGCGCCGGTGTGGGGCGACAGCGTGATGGCGCTGACATTGACCGGGCAGTCCGGGCCGATGCTGGCAGACCATTGCTGCTGGTAGGGCGTGTCACCCGGGAACACCGGTGCGCCGGGGTAGACCGGGGGCGATATGTCCCAGAGGCGTTGAACTGGCAGGCGTTGCATGGGCGGGAAGTTTGCGCCTGCCCCAAAAACCGTGGTGTCGGTTATTTCCAACAAGCCGCAAAAATACTTGAGGCTTAAAGCATGTCGTTGCCTGGCAAGCCCTCAGACGCGGCCCAGCAGCAGGAACTCCATCAAGGCTTTTTGCGCGTGCATGCGGTTCTCGGCCTCGTCCCACACCACCGACTGCGGGCCGTCGATCACCTCAGCCTGCACCTCTTCACCGCGGTGCGCGGGCAGGCAATGCATGAACAGCGCGTCTGCCTTGGCCACTGCCATCATGTCGGTGTCCACGCACCAGTCGGTAAAAGCCTTTTTGCGGGCCTCGTTTTCGGCTTCGTAGCCCATGCTGGTCCAGACATCGGTGGTCACCAGGTCGGCGCCGCGGCAGGCGTCCATGGGGTCTTTGAACACCTTGTAGCTGTCTGCGCTGCGCAGCCCCGCCACGGCCTGGTCCACCTCGTAGCCGCTGGGCGTGCTGACATGCACGGTAAAGCCCAGCAGCTCGGCGGCCTGCAGCCAGGTGTTGGCCATGTTGTTGCCGTCACCCACCCAGGCCACGACCTTGCCTTTGATCGAGCCGCGGTGCTCGATGTAGGTAAAGATGTCGGACAGAATCTGGCAGGGGTGGAATTCGTTGGTCAGGCCGTTGATCACCGGCACGCGCGAGTGTTGCGCAAAGCGCTCGATCTTGTCCTGCCCGAAGGTGCGGATCATCACCAGGTCGACCATGCGGCTGATCACCTTGGCGCTGTCTTCAATCGGCTCGGCCCGGCCCAGCTGGCTGCCGTCGGTGGTCAGGTGCACCACGCTGCCACCCAGCTGGTACATGCCGGCCTCAAAGCTCACCCGCGTGCGGGTGGAGGCTTTTTCGAAAATCATCGCCAGCGTGCGGTCGGCCAGCGGGTGGTACTTTTCGTAAGCCTTGAATTTTTTCTTGATGATCGCCGCGCGTTCAAACACCCAGGCGTATTCAGCGGCCGTCAGGTCGCTGAACTGCAGGTAGTGCCTTACCGCGGTGCTCATGTCGGCTCCGCCAACAGGGCCTTGACCAGAGGTGCGAGGATGGCCACCAGCTCATCGGCTTCGGCCGGTGTGATGATCAGCGGCGGCACCAGGCGGATCACGGTGTCGGCGGTCACGCTGATCAGCAGGCCAGCCTCGGCTGCGCGCGTAACCAAAACGCCGCAGGGCCGGGTGAGCTCCACGCCGATCATCAAACCCTGACCGCGGATTTCCTTCACGCCGCTCAGGCCGCCCAGTTCGCGCTCCAGGGCCGCCTTGAGATGGGCACCCGTGCTGGCGGCGTTGGCCAGCAGGCCGTCTTCTTCCATGATGCGGATGGTCTCCACCCCGGCGCGCATCGCCAGCGGGTTGCCGCCAAAGGTGGTGCCGTGGTTGCCGGGCTGGAAGATGTTGGCGGCTTTCGGCCCGGCCACTACCGCGCCCACCGGCACGCCCGAGCCCAGGCCCTTGGCCAGTGGCATGACGTCGGGCAAGATGCCGGCCCACTGGTGGGCAAACCACTTGCCGGTGCGACCCATGCCGCACTGCACTTCGTCGATCATCAGCAGCCAGTCGTTTTCGTCGCACAACGCGCGGGCCTGGCGCAGGTAGTCCATGTGAAAGGGGTTGACGCCGCCTTCGCCCTGAATGGCTTCCAGAAACACCGCCACCACGTTGGGGTTGCCTTCGGTGGCTTGTTTCAGCGCGGCAATGTCGTTTACCGGCACCCGGATGAAGCCCTCCACCAGCGGGCCAAAGCCGGCTTGTACCTTGGGGTTGCCGGTGGCGCTCAGCGTGGCAATGCTGCGGCCATGAAAGGCCTTCTCAAACACCACGATTTCAGGCCTTTCAATGCCCTTGTCGTGGCCAAACTTGCGCGCCAGCTTCAGCGCTGCCTCATTGGCCTCCAGCCCGGTGGAGCAGAAGAACACATTGGTCAGGCCCGACAGTTCCACCAGCTTGGCCGCCAGCTTTTCCTGGTTGGGCACATGGTAGTAATTGGAGCTGTGGATGATCTTGCTGATCTGGTCTTGCAGCGCGGGCACCAGTTTGGGGTGGTTGTGGCCCAGCGTGTTGACCGCAATGCCGCCCAGGCCGTCCAGGTACTGCTTGCCGTTGACGTCCCAGACTCGCACCCCCTGGCCATGCGACAGCGCGATCGGCACGCGGCCATAGGTGTTCATGGTGTGGGGCGATGAAGCTTCGATCAGCGCGGTCATGCAAGTACTCCGGAGGAAAAACAAAGCGGCCCAACGAAAGTGGGGCCGTTGAGGCGCAATTTTAGGCGCAGTATTTGCATGGTTTTTTGACAATTCCGCATCACAGCGATGCGGCCCGTGACAGCCCCCTGACAGCCGCCCCAAGTCTTATATAAGATACAATACTTGTGCACTGCAACATCCAGCGATCCTGGTGCCAGCCCCGTACAAGACGTCCCCACCCGATGGTCTCCCCAACCGCCAAAGAAGTCTTTATCCAGGGCCTGACCCAGGACGGCAAGACCTTCCGCCCGAGCGACTGGGCCGAGCGTTTGGCCGGTGTTTTAAGCTCCTTTCGCCCCGGCGGGGCCCAGCCCGGCAGCCACCTGGGTTATTCGCCCTGGTGTGTGCCAACCGTTGTCAACGGTGTGAAATGCGTGGTGGTCAACCGCGAACTGCGTGACCACGAACCCATGGCCTGGGACTTCTGCCTGAACTTTGCCCGCGACAACAATCTTCAGGTGGCCGAGGCTTGCCTGGTGCCAGACACCCCGCCGAAATGAAAAAACCGCCCGAAGGCGGTGTCTCACTTTGCTGGCAGCGCACCCGTTTCAAACGGCGGGCTGAAGTCAGCCCGGGCTGTTTGCCTGAAGCGTCAGGCGGCGGCGGTGGCCAGGGCTTTCACCTTGGCCGACAGGCGGCTCTTGTCGCGAGCGGCCTTGTTCTTGTGAAAAATCTGCTTGTCAGCAACCATGTCCACCACGCTTTGGGCCTTGGCGAACAGTTCGGTGGCCTTGACCTTGTCGCCAGCGGCAACGGCCTTTTCCACGTTCTTGACAGCGGTACGGTACTTGGAGCGCAGCGAGGTGTTCGCGGCGTTCAGTTTGGTGTCCTGGCGGACGCGTTTGCGGCCCGACGCCAGGCGCGGGTTCTTCTTTTTGGGTTTGGCTGATGCCATGATGTGTGTTCCTTGTGTCTGAGGATGATGCCAGCAAAGCCCTCCATTATAGACCAGCTACACTCTGGCGGGTGAGCCTGTTCAAAGCCGCGTCTACCGTCTCCCTGCTGACCCTGGTCTCGCGCGTCACGGGGCTGGCGCGTGAGCTGCTGATGGCGTCGGCCTTTGGTGCCAGTGCCCTGACCGACGCCTTCAACGTCGCCTTTCGCATCCCCAACCTGTTCCGCCGCCTGTTTGCCGAAGGTGCCTTCAGCCAGGCCTTTGTGCCGGTGCTGGCGGCCTCCAAAGAGAAAAACGGCGAGCAGGCCACGCGCCAGCTCGTTGACGCCGTGGCGACCGTGCTGGTATGGGTGCTGTTGGCCACCTGCGTTCTGGGGGTGGCGCTGGCACCGGTGCTGGTGTGGATGCTGGCCAGTGGCCTGAAACAATCGGCCCAGGGCTTTGAGGCCGCCGTGCTGATGACGCGCTGGATGTTCCCCTACATCGCTTTCATGTCGCTGGTGGCGCTGTCTGCGGGTGTGCTCAACACCTGGCGGCGTTTTGCGGTGCCGGCCGCCACCCCGGTGCTGCTGAACCTGTCCATGATTGTGGCCGCCTGGCAGGGTGCCCCCTGGTTTGCCTCGATGGGCATCGAACCCATTTACGCCATGGCGGGCGGCGTGATGGTTGGCGGTGTATTGCAGTTGGCGGTGCAAATACCGGCGCTGGCGCGCCTGGGCCTGCTGCCCCGCATTGGCCTGGCCTGGCCGGCCGTGCGGGCCGCCTGGCAAGACGCAGGCGTGCGCAACATCGCCCGGCTGATGTTGCCCGCCTTGCTGGGCGTGGGGGTGGCCCATATTTCATTGCTGATCAACACGCAAATTGCCTCGTGGCTGACGCCTGGCAGTGTGAGCTGGCTGAGTTATGCCGACCGCTTGATGGAGTTCCCCACGGCGCTGCTGGGCGTGGCGCTGGGCGTGGTGCTGATGCCTCAGCTCGCGTCTGCCAAGGCGGCGAACGATGACCAGCGCTACTCGGACATGATCGACTGGGGCCTGCGCCTGGTGGTGCTGCTGGCGGTGCCCACCTCGGTGGCGCTGCTGACCTTTGCCAAGCCGCTGGTGGCCACGCTGTACCACTATGGTGCCTTCAAGGACACCGACGTGGCGCAAGTCTCGCTGGCGCTGGTGGGCTATGGCGTGGGCCTGGTCGGGCTGGTGGCCATCAAGGTGCTGGCACCCGGGTTTTATGCCAGCCAGGACATTCGCACGCCGGTGCGCATTGCCATCGCGGTGTTAGTGATCACTCAGCTCTTGAACATCGCGCTGGTGCCATTGCTCAAGCATGCCGGCCTGGCGCTGTCGATTGGCCTGGGCGCAATGATCAACGCACTGTGGCTGTTGATCGGCCTGCTGCGCCGCGGCACCTACCGGCCCACGCCCGGCTGGTGGGTGTTCGGGCTGCAGGTTGTGGCCGCCAGCGCGCTGCTGGCGGTGTTTTTAATGTGGGGTGCCAATGGTTTTGACTGGACTGGCTTGCGCGGCGAAAGCTTCAAGCGCATCGGTCTGCTGGCCATGATGGTGGGCGGCGGCATGGCCATCTACTTTGTGGCGCTGCTGGCGTCGGGCTTGCAGCTGCGGCAATTTGCAAGAAGGTAGGCTGGCTGCCACAGCGGCCGTGAAAGCGGGTGCCCAACGGTTGACGCTAGCGGGCCTGTCCGTTACAAAGATTCATGCAATACAGTTTTGTTGCACCAACCCCGCTGGAGTACTTTGCATCGCTGGTGCAAAGCGACGACCACTTCCCCCTGCTGGAAGCCGCCATCAGCCTGGCGCACGACGAATACCCCGACCTGGACGTACAGCAGGTGCTGGGCGATGTAGACCAGCTTCTGGCGCGCCTGAAGCGGCGGCTGCCGTCTGACGCCTCGCCGCTGCACCGGCTGCGCGCGCTGAATCAGTTCTTCTTTCAAGACCTCAGCTTTGGCGGCAACGTCAACGACTACTACGACCCCGACAACAGTTACCTGAACGCGGTGCTGCGCACCCGCCGGGGCATACCGATTTCTCTGGCCGTACTGTGGATAGAGCTGGCGCAGGGCCTGGGGCTGCATGCCCGCGGGGTCGGGTTTCCGGGGCACTTTATGGTGAAAGCCAATCTGCCCAAGGGCCAGGTGGTGATCGACCCGTTTTCTGGCCAGTCACTTAGCCGCGAAGAACTGTCTGAGCGGCTGGAGCCGTTTCGGCGGCGCAGCGGCCCGGTCGATGAGTTTGAGGTGCCCATGGGCCTGTACCTTCAAGCCGCGCCGCCGCGCGACATCATTGCCCGCATGCTGCGCAACCTGAAGGAAATCCATCGCACCCAGAAAGACTGGGCGCGGGTGGTGGCGGTGCAAGACCGGCTGATTGTGCTGCTGCCCGAGGTGTGGGCAGAGTACCGGGACCGCGGGCTGGCCCACGCCGAACAGGGCCACATGGCGCAGGCCGTGCAAGACCTGGAAACCTACCTTGCCCATGCACTGGACGCACTGGACATTGACGCCATTGCCGACCGGGTAGCGCAATGGCGCCGGGCCCGCAGCTAGAGCCTGGTTTCAGGCAAAAACAGCCCCTGGCCCGCATGGATGCTGCGGGAGCCACTATTAAATTTATAGCACCTGGAATATGGAAAACCGGTTTGGTGGGCAAGCTGATGACCTTGTTTATGGGCAGCAAAAGCGCCGACAATGCAGGCCGCAAACGGCGTTGCGCCGTGTTGCACTGCGGAGCGGAAAGGCGCTTGCCCAGTTTGTTTCGTTGCCTGGCTTGGGAATGCCAAGATAGGTGCTCGTCTACATCACGTTGGGCGTCACAGGATTACTAAATTGTGGGGTTCACATGACGCCTTTCGCCAGTGCAGAAGTTGCCGCAAAGTTCAACGCGTATCCGCCCCACGTGCGCCCGAAGCTACTCGCCCTCAGAGAACTCATCCTCCAATCGGCGTCAACTGCGCAAGGCACGGGAGAAATTGAGGAGTCACTGAAGTGGGGCGAGCCTGCCTACGTCACAAGAAACAAGAGCGGCAGCACGGTTCGAATCGACTGGAAGAAGAAGAGTCCAAATCAATACGCGATGTACTTCAACTGCCAGACAAACTTGGTCGAAACCTTCAGAACCTTGTTTCCCAATGACTTCAAGTTCGAAGGAAACCGGGCGCTCGTGTTCGGGCTGGAAGACAAATTACCAAACGATTCCCTGACAATGTGCGTAGTGGCGTCGCTCACGTATCACTTGAAGAAGAGAAGTACGGCGGGCGCGAAGTGACGCCCAACCCGTCATGCCAGCGGACTGCCTTTGGCGGCCGCTGAATTCAAACGTTGGAGCGCATTGCCGTCCTATGAATCGACCCGCCTTAGTCATCATCGATATGCAGCGCGGCATGAGCGAGCCAACCGCTGGCGCGAGAAACAATGTCGGCGCTGAGAAAGCCATCGCTGAGCTGCTTTCCGCTTGGCGTGCAGCCAAGGCGCCCATCGTTCACGTGCGCCACATCTCCAGAACACCAGGTTCCCCGTTCTGGCCGGGCCAAGCGGGGGTTGAGTTTCAGCCCAAACTTGCGCCACTCGACAGCGAGCACGTCGTCGAGAAAAACGTACCCGACGCCTTTGTCAATACAGGGCTTGAACGTTGGCTCCACGCCAGAGGCCTAGGCGCACTCGCCATCGTTGGGGTCAGTACCAACAATTCGGTCGAGGCAACGGCCCGCACGGCCGGAAACCTTGGGTTTAAGACCTATGTCGCCTCAGACGCAACGTATGCCTTCGCCAAGGCCGACTACAACGGGGTTCATCGCACGGCCGATGAGGTTCACGCCATGGCGCTCGCGAACTTGCAGGGTGAGTACGCAACAATCGTCTCCTCAGCCGAGCTACAAAATGCGCTCTAGCCCGGCAGCCCACCGCACGCGCGCGAGCGGCGGTGCTTTGCAACGGTCATCGGCCGCGCGCCGGTGCCTTCTACTTTGGGCCTCACACACGATCATCCGGGGCTCGCGCAGCCGAAAGTAAATGTCGTCTTCCACCTCACTCGTCGCCCCAACTGACTTCGACTTCATGATCGGAGACTGGAAGGTCCGCCATCGCCGTCTCAACTCGAGGCTGACAGATTGCACCGACTGGACAGAATTCACAGGTACTTCGTCCACCCGCAAGATTCTTGGTGGGTTTGGCAATGTTGAAGACAACGTACTGCATTTCCCTGATGGGGATGTCAAGGCAGTGGCTTTGCGCTCCTATGACCAAGAATCACAGGAATGGGCCATCTGGTGGCTGGATCATCGCGCCCCTCACAAACTTGAAGTGCCAGTTGTTGGCAAGTTCTGCGGCACAGTGGGGACGTTCTACGCGCAAGATGCTTTGAATGGCAAGCCAATCAGCATCCGCTTCACCTGGCAGATGAACCCCGGCCAGAGCCCAATTTGGGAGCAGGCGTTCTCACAAGACGGTGGCAAGTCCTGGGAAGTCAACTGGATCATGGAGTTTGTGCGCCAGTGAGGCCTGCCCCTTTGCAGGGCTTCCCGTTCAGGCGGCCACTCTACATGGGTTGCCGCTGCGCCTTCTTGGCTTGCGCGTGCTCAGGTACCGCGCTTGAGAAACTGCGGAATTTGCGAGGCTTCACCGGGGTTGGACGGGCGCGGCAATGAGGGCTTGTTCACCGGCTGCGCCGGCACGGCGGCGGGCCGGGTGGCCGCTGCAAAGGCCGACAGGCGCCCACCATGCACCAGCGAGTCTTGCGCGGGCTTCAGGCTGTTGGGCCTTGAGCTGCCCAGCGTGCCGGGGCGGGTGGTGGCACGGGCACCGGGTGATGGGTCATTGGCGGCCTGTGCCGGGTTGAGCAGTGGCGTCATCCAGTTGATGATGGGTTGCCACTGCGCCAGATCGGTTGCGCCCTGGCTGGGGGTGAGGTCAAAAACAGTCAAGCCGCGTTCAAGGCAGCGCACATAGAGCTGGGTTTCCCTCAGCACCCCCAAAAAGGGCAGGTTCAGTTCGTTCGACCAGTTGCGCAGCACCTCGCCGGCGTTGGTACGGCCGTCGATGCGCATGCCCACCGTGGCCAGGCGGCAGCGGCCGCTGGCCACACGCGGCAGTGCCATCAGTTCGGCGTGGCAGGCGGCGGCTGATTCGCGGTCAAACACCGAATGGCACACCGGCATGATGATGGCGTCGGCAAACATCACCACCCGGGCGAGTTCAAAGCCGTGAATGCCGCCAGGCGTGTCCAGCACCACATGGGTGATGCCGGTGGGCACCCGCAGCACGTTCTTTTGGTCCAGCGCCCAGGGCGCTATGGCGGGCAGGTTGGGGGCCCGGCGTCGAAGCCAGGCGCGGCTGGACTGCTGGCGGTCAACGTCCCCCAACATGACCGAATGGCCTTGCCGGGCGCACCAGGCCGCAATATGGGCCGACAGTGTGCTTTTGCCACTGCCGCCTTTGCGGTTGACGACTGCGATGACCGGCATGCTTGACCCTCGTTGCGTAATGAATCGGTACGGAACGATACAGTTTGGTACAAAAATGCCGGTAAGTCCAGACCAGACGTGCCTGACACGCTAGTCTTTTTGTAGCAAAGCAACGTTAAGCGACGCGGTTTGGCCCGCGCCGGGCCTTCAGGCGACGATGACTGGCGCACCGTCGCCGCGCTGGGCAATGGTGCCAATGGGGTACACCGTCTCGCCTGCGGCACGCAGGGTCGCTGCGCAGGCGTCGGCGTGGGCGGCGTCAATCACCACCACCATGCCAATGCCGTTGTTGAAGGTGCGGTTCATCTCAAAGTCGTCGATACCGGCAGTCTTTTGCAGCCAGGCAAACAGTTCGGTTTGTGGCCAGCTGCCCTTTTTCAAATGCGCGGCGGTGCCGTCGGGCAGCACCCGCGGGATGTTTTCCAGCAGGCCACCGCCGGTGATGTGGGCCAGGGCTTTGATCGGGTGGGCGGCCAGCGCTGCGAGCACGTTCTTGACGTACAGCCGGGTCGGCTCCATCACCGCCTGGCGGAACGGCTTGCCGTCCAGTGTGGCGGGCAGGTTGCTGCCCGCGCGTTCTATGCACTTGCGCACCAGGCTGAAGCCGTTGGAATGCACACCGCTGGAGGCCAGGCCCAGCACCACGTCGCCGGGTGCCACGCTGGCACCCGTCAGGATTTTTGACTTTTCTACCGCACCCACCGCAAAGCCGGCCAGATCGTATTCACCGCTGGGGTACATGCCGGGCATTTCGGCGGTTTCGCCGCCAATCAGTGCGCAACCCGAAAGCTCGCAGCCACGCGCAATGCCGCCCACGACGGCGGCAGCGGTATCCACGTCGAGCTTGCCGCAGGCAAAGTAGTCCAGAAAGAACAAAGGCTCGGCCCCTTGCACCAGCACGTCGTTGACGCTCATGGCCACCAGGTCAATGCCCACGGTGTCGTGCATGTTCCATTCAAATGCCAGCTTGAGCTTGGTGCCCACGCCGTCCGTGCCGCTGACCAGCACCGGTTCTTTGTAGCGCTTGGGCACCTCAAACAGGGCGCCAAAGCCGCCAATGCCGGCCAGCACGCCCTCGCGCATGGTCTTTTTTGCCAATGGCTTGATGCGTTCGACCAGCGCGTCACCGGCATCAATATCAACACCGGCGTCTTTGTAGGAAAGGGGAGTTTGGGTCATGGGGTGGCCACCCAAAGGGAGGCAATACAAGGCTGAAGGGCGGGCGGACTAGAATTTGCCACCGATTTTAAGGGTTGGCCCTGCTGCCCTGTTCACCCCCCCTCTGTATGCAATTCACCTCTTCCCAGAAACGGGCCACCGCCTGGCTGCTGATTGCAGCGCTGTTTGTGCTGGTGTTGTGGGCACTGGGCCCGGTGCTCACGCCCTTTGTGGTGGCTGCGGTTTTGGCCTATGCGCTGACGCCCCTGGTCAACTGGCTGGACGACTTGGGCCGCGGCCGCCTGCCGCGCGTGGTGGCGGTGCTGCTGGTGGAGCTGCTGTTCATCCTGGCCTTGCTTAGCGTGCTGCTGTTGATCGTGCCGATCCTGGCCAAAGAAGTGCCGCTGCTGCGCGAACAGGTACCGGTGCTGTTTGACCAGCTCAACACCTGGCTGCAGCCGCTGCTGGCGCAGCTTGGTGTGACCGCGTCGTTTGATGTGGCCAGCATCAAGAATTTTGTTTTGAAGTACCTCAACGCCAATTTTGAAGACGCCATGGGCCCGCTGTTGTCTTCGATCAAGCTGGGCGGCAGCGTGGCGCTGGCCATTTTGGGCAATGTGGTGCTGATTCCGGTGGCGCTGTTTTATTTGTTGATGGACTGGAGCCGCATCGTGGCCCAGGTGCAGGCTTTTGTGCCGGTGCGTCTGCGCGGCAGCGTGGACCGCTTTACCCAGGAGGCCGACCAGGTGTTGGGCCAGTACCTGCGCGGCCAGCTTCTGGTGATGCTGCTCATGGCGGTGTTCTACAGCGTGGGCATGGCGCTGTTTGGGCTGGACCTGGCGTTGCCCATTGGGCTGTTCACCGGCCTGGCCATGTTTGTGCCCTACCTGGGCTTTGGCCTGGGCCTGGTGCTGGCCGCCCTGGCCGGGCTGCTGCAGTTTGCGTCGGTCAAGGCGCTGGTGATGGTGGCCGTGGTGTTTGGGGCCGGGCAGGTGCTGGAAAGCCTGTACCTGACGCCGCGCCTGGTGGGCGAACGCATTGGCCTGCATCCGCTGGCCGTGATTTTTGCGTTGCTGGCCTTTGGCCAGCTATTTGGCTTTGTGGGTGTGCTGGTGGCGCTGCCTGCCAGTGCCGTGCTGCTGGTGGCCATTCGCCGGGCGCGCGACAGCTACCTGGCCAGCAAGCTCTACCAGGACTGAAGGTCACTTTGGCATGACACCCGTGGCATGAAGCAAATTGCGCTGGACATCGGCCTGGCTACCGGCCCCACGCTCGCCGGTTTTTTTGCCGGACCGAACGAGGCCACGTTGCGCCACTTGCAACTGTGGGTGGGCAGCCCGACACGCTCGCCGGTGCCCACCTATCTTTGGGGCAACAGCGGCAGTGGCAAAACCCATTTGCTCAAGGCCGTGCGCGAGGCCCTGCGTGAACAAGGTGCCAGCGCCGGCTGGCTGGATGCAAGCGTGATGGAGCCCCCGGAGTTCAATGAAAACTGGGCGGTGGTGCTGCTGGACGAGGTGCATTTGTACACGGCGGTGCAGCAGCACGCGGCCTTTAACTGGTTTGTGAACGCCCAGACGCACCAGCGCGGCGTGCTGGCGGCGGGTGACCTGGCCCCCACAGGCCTGAAGCTGCGCGAAGACCTGCGCACCCGCCTGGGTTGGGGCCATGTGTTTCAGCTCCAGGTGCTCAGCGAGCCCGAGCGCCGCTCGGTGCTGCGCAAGGCTGCTGATGCGCGCGGCGTATTTTTCGGTGACGAGGTCATGGACTTCATGCTCACCCGGTTTTCACGCGACCTTGGTAGCCTGATGCAGTTGCTGGAGCAACTCGACGGCTACGCGCTGCAAACCAAGCGCGCCATCACCATTCCGCTGATCAAGTCGATGCTGGAGAGCGAGTGAGCACAGTGAAGCCGACGGCAAAACCAAAACTGGCCCTGTTCGACCTGGACCACACCCTGCTGCCAATTGACTCCGACTATTCCTGGGGTGTGTTCACCACCCATATCGGCTGGACCGACCCGGTGGTGTTTGCGCAGAAAAACGACGAGTTTTACGCCCACTACAAGGCCGGCACGCTGGACATCCATGACTACGTGCGCTTTGCGGTGGATGCCATCCGGCGCCACGGCGCTACAAAATCAATAGCGGCTCACGCAGATTTCATGAGGGCTGCCGTGCTGCCAGCCATGAATGAAGAAGCCAAAGCGCTGGTAACGCAGCACCAGGCGGCGGGCGACGAGGTGGTGATCATCACCGCCACCAACGAGTTTGTGACGCGCCCGATTGCCGAGCTGTTTGGCGTGCGCGAGCTGATTGCCGTGGAGCTGGAGCGCGGGCCAGACGGCTGGATCACCGGCGAAATAAAAGGTGTGCCGTCGGCGCGGGAAGGAAAAGTCACACGCATGGAGCAGTGGCTTGCGGCGCGCGGCATCGGCTGGGCCGACGTAAGCAGCACCTTCTACACCGACTCCATCAACGACCTGGCCTTGCTGGAAAAGGTCAACCACCCGGTGGCCACCAACCCAGACGCGCGCCTGCGTGCCATCGCCCAGCAGCGCGGCTGGCGCATACTGGACCTGTTTGACAAAAAATAAATGATCAAGAAATTCATCGACAAGCTGTTCGGTACCACCAGCAGCAAAAAACCCCGTTTCGGCAAGCGTGAAGAGGTGGGCCACGCGGTGCACGGCATCGACCCCCAACTGGTGGACGAACGTGCCGTCAATGTGGTGCAGACGTTGCAGCAAGCCGGCTACAAGGCCTACATCGTGGGCGGCGCGGTGCGCGACCTGCTGGTGGGCCTGCGGCCGAAAGACTTTGACGTGGCCACCAACGCCACGCCCGAGCAGGTCAAGGGGTTGTTTCGGCGCGCCTTCATCATTGGGCGGCGCTTTCGCATCGTGCATGTGGTGTACGGCCGCGGGCGCGAGCATGAGGTGATTGAGGTCTCTACCTTCCGGGCGCAAATGGACAACGCCGCCGCCGAACAAGTGGCCGGCAACGAAAAAACCAGCAAGGGCGAGCTGGCCGGCATGAAGCACGCCGTGGACTCCACCGGCCGGGTGCTGCGCGACAACGTGTGGGGCCCGCAAGACGAAGACGCCACCCGGCGCGACTTCACCATCAACGCCATGTACTACGACCCGCAAACGCAGGTGGTGGTGGACTACCACGGCGGCATTGCCGACACCAAAAAGCGCCTGCTGCGCATGATCGGGGACCCGGCCACCCGCTACCGCGAAGACCCGGTGCGCATTATTCGCGCCGTGCGTTTTGCCGCCAAGCTCAGCCCGCTGGGCTTTACGCTGGACAAAAAAACCGCCGCCGCGCTGGTGCCATCGCAGCCGCTGCTGGCCGACGTGCCGCAAAGCCGCCTGTTTGATGAAATGCTCAAGCTGCTGCAAACCGGCCATTCGCTGGCCACCATCGAGCAGCTGAAAAAGCTGGGCCTGGCGCGCGGCATCTACCCGCTGCTGGACGTGGTGGTGGAGCGCGCCGAGCAGCAGTTTGTGAAGGCCGCGCTGCAAGACACCGACCGCCGCGTGGGCGAGGGCAAGCCCGTGGCCCCCAGCTTCCTGCTGGCCTGCGTGCTGTGGGCCGACGTGCGCGACGGCTGGGCCAACCGCCTGGCGCAAAAACAGCACCCCTTCCCGGCGCTGCAAGACGCGATTGACGACGTGTTCAACGCCCGCATTGGCGACGTGTCGGGCCGCGGCAAGCTGGCCGCCGACATGCGCGAGATCTGGATGATGCAGCCGCGCTTTGAAAAGCGCGTGGGCAGCACGCCCTGGGGCCTGGTGGAGCAGCCACGCTTTCGCGCCGGGTTCGACTTCATGCGCCTGCGCGCCGATGCGGGCGAGGTGGACGTGGTGCTGGCCGACTGGTGGCAGGAGTTCAGCCTGGCCAGCGACGCCGGGCGTGAAGACCTGATTGCCCAGGCCCGCGACGAGCAAGGCAAGGGCGGCGCGCGCCGGGTGCGCGTAGCGCGCCCGCAGCCCGCGCCCGGTGCCGCTGCTGGCCCTGCTGGTGGTCCTGCTGCGGTGGCGCCGCCTGAACCCGGTGAACGCAACGACGACACGCCCGAAGGTGAAGGCGAAGGCGCACCGAAGAAGCGCCGTCGCAGGCGGCGCAAGCCGGGCGGCAGCGGTGCTGGCGGCACTGGGCCGGCAGATTCAGCCGGGCCTGAAGGCTGAGCCGTGCGCTGGGGCTGTCTTGCGGCATGCCTGAGTGCGGCGCTGGCGTTGCCGGTTACCGCTGTGGGCAACGACAAGGTGTACAGGTCAGTCGGGCCCGATGGCAAAGTGGTTTACAGCCAGACGCCACCCGATGAAGGCCGGGTAGACAAGCAGTTTTCATTTGAACGCTTGCCCACCACGGACTTGCCCGACTATGTGCTGAAGTTTCGCGCTGAAATGCAGCGCAACATCGCGCTCAAGCAACAACCCGCAGCGCCGGTTGCGGCCGACCAGCTCAAGCTGTTCAATGCCAAATGGTGTGGCTACTGTCGCCAGGCGCAGGCCTGGCTGGCCGCGCAGGGCGTTGCCTACGTTAGTCTGGACATCGATACGCCCCAAGGCATGACCGAATATTTGCGCGTCAGCGGCGGCAAAGGCGGCGTGCCATTGCTGATGGGCCCCGGCGTCCAGCTGCGCGGCTTCAGCGCCGCCGCCTACCAGGCCGCGCTGGCCAAGCGCCCGCCATGACGGCGAGCCGCGCATGACCGGGCGCGAGCCGCTTTATGCCTGGGTGGCACTGGGCGCCAACCTGGGCGACGCCCCCGCCACCATCCGCTGGGCGATGGCCGCCCTGGGCGAGCTGCCCGGCAGCCAGGTGCTACGCAGTTCATCGCTTTACCGCACCGCGCCGCTGGAGGCCAGTGGCCCCGACTACATCAACGCCGTGGTGCAAATCAGCACCACCCTCACTGCGCCCGCGCTGTTGGCTGAACTGCAGGGCCTGGAGCAAGCCGCCGGCCGCGTGCGCCCCTACCGCAATGCCCCGCGCACGCTGGACCTGGACTTGCTTCTGTATGGCAGCGCCAGCATCCACAGCACCACACTCACCGTGCCGCACCCGCGCATGCAAGGGCGGGCGTTTGTGTTGGTGCCGTTGCGGGAGATTGCACCAGAGCTGGTAACGGCGCAGCAACTGGAAAACGTCCGGGGTCAAGACATTTTCAGGCTGTAGACCGCATGGGGATTGCGTGAGCCACTATTGAATTGATAGCGTATGCAGGTTGCGCGAATTGCGGATGCAGATGCTGTATCGAAATCCATCCGGTGGCGCTTCAAGCGCGAACAGGATGGCGGTTAAAAAATTTCCTGGCGCGCCTGCTGCCATAACGCTGTCAGTGGGGCTGGCTACTGTGCAAGCCCTCCCTCTTTTTCTTAGAAGCACCATGACAATTTCTTCACTTCCCGGCATCACAGACTTTGCCGGTATGGAATTCGCGCCGTTCAAGCTCAAACAAGGCATTGCTGAAGAGGCCTTGTTTGCGGCAGTAGAGCAGATGGTCAATGGCCTTTATGAAGGCGACCCCCGGTTTCTGGGCCATGCGGTTCTGAAGGGCGAGGGCGGCAGCTATGTGGATGTTGTGTTCGCCACCAGCGCGCAGGGCGCGCGTGAGCTGTGCGGCAAGTGGGGCACCGGCCCGTTTGCCACGCAATGCCTTGCCTACCTTGAGAAGATTGAAGAGGACTCATCCAGCATTGGGTTCTATCAACGCGTTCGGTAGTGTGGCCGTGTCAACGACTGGAGATTGTCATGACAGACACCGGACTCATTGCCATCGTCTGCGGGCTTTTCATCGACCTGAGCGCTGGGCAAACAGGTAACGGGCGCTGCCTTTCGCAAGCGCGGTCTCGCCATCTCGACAAGCGTGCCGGCGGCAACTCGTGCTCGCGTGCGCCAGGGTTGTCCGATCAGCCCCCAAAACCTTACACTGCCCAATAGCGCTGAGCCGCCCTCCGGGCGGCTCAGTCCAACAAGGTTTATAAGCTGCAAAGGAGGCCCCTTTGCATCCTCGTGTCACGGTCTCGCGGCTGATAAACGCCATTTGTTAGGCTTCGCCAAAGCCTTCTCACTTCCTTTTGAAGCACTGTCATGACGCCACATTACGCGATTCTTCTCCTGCTAGCCCTCCTGCTTCCAGTGGCGAGCGCTGCTCAAGACAAGTGCACTGCCCAAGCTGACGCAGAACAGCGTCGTGTTGAAAGGGACTTCACGATTCAGCGTCCCGCCAAGGGCGATACGGCCGCAGCGGTGAAATGGTCGAACGATCTATATGCTGCCCTGGCCGCTATTACGAAGCGCTTTGAAGACTGCACACGGGCGAACACACCGAAACCCTCGCCTGCTGTCATCGCGAAAATCGACGAATGCCTGGCCGACGTTCGCCGCCGTGGAGACGAACTACAGCGCCGATACAGCGGCCGCACGCTCACGTTTCAGGAACAGACCGTTCGCAGAGGCGAAGAACAACGCCTCCAGGACGAGTACATGTCATGTACAAGAACCACCGCCCGGTAGCAGCACGAGTAGCTGCGCCTAACGCCTTGCTCGTTCGGACGTGCTTCGCGCGGCACACACTCTCTTTCGCGGTGGAATTCTCGGGCTCAATGGCGGGGCGGACTTCTACGGCAAGAAACCCAAGGAGTTGCGCGCGGAGTTCAAGAAGTCCTTGCAGGTGTTCCTGAAGGTCTGCGCCGAAAAGGCATTGAGTCCAGAAGGCACTTTTCAGGCAAATTCAACCTGCGGATTCCGCCTGACATGCACGAGCAACTGGCCATTGCTGCACAGGCCGAAGGCAAGAGCATCAGTACGCTCGCCCAGGAGGCGCTGCGCGTCCGCGTCGTATCCTGACGCCTAGCGCGCGGCCCCCGTTGCGCCCTTGCGCGTCAGCAAATACAACAACGGCCCAAACGACCCCGCCGCCAGCGTGAGCACAACCCAGGGCCAGGGGTTGCGACCGGTGGTGCGGGCGTCGCGCCACATCCACAGCGTGAACAGCGTGAGCGCGATCACCAGGTCCACCAGCACCTGGGCGGCGGCTGTGCTTTGCAAGGCGGGGGCGAACAGGCCCCAGTAGCCGTGCTGCCACAGCGCCAGCAGGCTCAGCGCAGAAAAGGGGATGAGGACCAGAACAATCAGGGTGCGGTGCATGGTGTGTGCGTGCGGGAGTGGATGACGGCCCAAGTGTGGCTGCGCGCCGCTAGCTTTGCAGTTACCTCACAGGTAATTGCCCGCATGACGCAGTGCGCAGAAGATGAGCCCAACGCCAAGGTTCATCAACACTTCATCAACGACTGGAGATTTTCATGACAGACACCGGACTCATCGCCATCGCCTGCGGGCTCATCATCGGGCTGGGAGCTATCGGTGCCTGCCTGGGCATTGGCCTGATGGGCGGGCGCTTCATTGACGGCGCGGTGCGCCAGCCCGAGATGATGGAGCCGCTGCAAACCAAGATGTTCCTGCTGGCCGGGCTGATTGACGCCAACTTCCTGATTGGCGTGGGCGTGGCCATGATGTTCGTGTTTGCCAACCCGTTTGCATAAAAACGGCCTGTAGCCCGCGTAGATATTGCGCGAGCCACTATAAAAACGATAGCATTCCAGTGCCCTCAGGGGCGCGCGCTGCTGCGCTGGCGGCTGACGTCAAGCTCGCTCACCGGCGCGGCGCGGTTGCCCCAGGCGTTGCGGATGTGGCTGAGCACGGCCGCGGTGTCGGCGTCGTTCAGCACCAGCACGTAGGGCGGCATGCCATAAGGGCGCGGGTTGCCTGGTGTGGCGGGCGCAAAGCCGCCGTTGAGCACCACCTGCACCAGGTTGGCGCTGCTGTGCAAAGTGACGGCGCGGTTGCCGGCCAGGCGCGGGTAGGCGTTGGCTACGCCTTCGCCTTGCTCGCCGTGGCACTGGGCACAGTGCTGTTCATACAGCTTGGCCCCCCGGCTGGCGATGCTGGCGCTTGGCGCGGGCGGCTCGGCCAATTGGCGCGCCGGTGCGGCGGGCAGGGTTTTGAGGTAGTGGGCCATGGCATTGAGGTCTGCATCACTCAGGTGCTGGGTGCTGTGCTGCACCACTTCGGCCATGGGCCCCAGCACCGAGGCGCGGGGCGCGCTGCCGGTCTTGAGCAGGCGGGCAATGTCTGCCTGCGGCCAGTCCGTCACCCCGGCCTCGCTGGTAGAAGTCAATGATGGGGCGTACCAGTTCTGTGCGGGAATCAGTCCGCCCGCCAGGTCTAGCGTGTTGCTTGACGCGCCCAGCGCGTTGCGCGCCGTGTGGCAGGCCGCGCAATGGCCCAGGCCGCGCACCAGGTAGGCACCGCGGTTCCATTCGGCGCTTTGCTTTGCATCTGGCGCATAGCCGCCGGGGCTGAAGTACAGCGCGCGCCAGGCCCACAGCGCGGCTTGCGTGTTGTAGGGCCAGCGCAGCGCATGCGGTGTGTTGGCCTGTGCCACGGGCGGCAGGCTCATGAGGTAGGCATACAGCGCGTCGGCGTCAGCGCGGCTGACCTGCGTGTAGCTGGTGTACGGAAATGCCGGGTAGAGCAGGCGCCCGTCTCTGGACTTGCCTTCGTGCAGGGCGCGCCAGAATTCGCTGGCGCTCCAGCCGCCGATGCCGGTGGCGCGGTCGGGCGTGATGTTGCCGGCGTAGACCGTGCCAAACGGCGTTTCAATCGCACGGCCACCAGCCCAGGCAGCCCCGCCACGTGCGGTGTGGCAGGTGGCGCAGTTGCCCGCGCGCGCCAGGTAGGCGCCGCGGGTGACCAGCTCGGCGCGGGCCACCTGCTCGCTGCGCGGGGCCGCGGCGGCGGCAGTCGCGGTGGCGCTCGGCGCAGTGCCGCAGCGCAAGGGCGCGGGTTGGGCCAGCCGGGCGGCGGGCTTGCTGTTGGCGGGCACCGGCTGGGCCGCCAGCCAGGTCGCCACGGCGTTGACGTCGGCCAGCTCAAGGCGCTGGGCAATGTCGGCCATGCAGTCGGGGCTGTGGGCCCGGCGCTGGCCGGTGCGCCAGGCACCGAGCTGGGCGCTCAGGTAGTCGCGCGGCAGGCCCAGCAGGCCGGGGGTGGCGGGTTGGGCACCCGTCAGGGCGCTGCCGTGGCAGCTGGCGCAAGCTGGCAGCTTCTTGCTGGCGTCGCCCTGGGTTGCCAGCAGTTGGCCACGGCGCAGCAGATCGGCGGGCGCGGCTTGTGGCGCTGGCGCGGGGTAGGGCACGTCCAGCGCGGCAAAGTACTGCGCCATTTCCAGCAGGTAGGCGTCAGACAGCGGCTCCAGCAGCCGCGTCATCAGCCCGTAGTGGCGGCGGCCATCGCGAAAATTCAGTAGCTGGTTGTAAAGGTACCCGGCCGGCTTGCCCGCCAGCCGCGGGTAGTAGCCGTCTGGCCCGGCGCGGCCTTGCTTGCCGTGGCAAATGGTGCAGGCCTGGGTGCGCTGGGCGATGCTGTCGTCAAGGGTCTGTGCGTTGGTACGGGTGCATAGCGGCAGCCAAAGGGCCAGCGCTGCAATGGCGGCGAGGATGGGGTTCACGGTAGCCAATCATGACAGCTCTACCAGGCGCTGTATCAACACGGCGGCACCCACTACCGCCGCGCCAATTGACACGGCGGGCAACGCCACTTCAAGCTTGCTGGCGGGCCGCAGCCGCTGCCACAGGGCCGCCGCGCCAAGCAGGCTGGCCACAAACAGCAGTTGCCCGGCCTCCACCCCCAGGTTGAAGCCCACCAGGCTGAGCCAGCGGCCGCTGCCCGCGCCGCCCAGTTCCTGCAGCGCGGTGGCAAAGCCCAGGCCGTGCACCAGGCCGCAGGCAAACACCAGCACACTGCGCCGCGCCAGGCCTGCATTGCGCTGGCGCAGGTTGTCCAATGCCATCAGCACGATGCTGGCCGCAATCAGGGGCTCGGCAATGGCGGGCGACAGGCTGACCCAGCCCGGCACCGAGAGCGAAAGCGTGAGGCTGTGCGCCGCGGTAAAGCTGGTGACCACGGCCAGCCAGTAGCGCCAGCCCGCGCCCGCAACCAGCACCGTCAGCAGAAACAGCAGGTGGTCAAAGCCCGCCAGGATGTGTTCGGCCCCCAGCAGTACAAAGCGCAGCAGGGCAGGCCAGGGCCCGGCAAAAAAGCGATGCTGCGGGTAGCTGGCCGTCAGCACCACCAGCTCAGACTCCGCCCCGCGCTCGGCGCGCAGCAGCAGGGTTGGCGCGTCTGCGCCAAACGCAGTGGCTTGCAAGCGCAAGTTGAGCGGCGGCGTGGGCCACTGGTAACGCCGCATCACCACCAGTTGGTCGGTGCTGGGCGGGGCGTTGGGGTCGTGCAGGTGGGGGATCAGCAAGTCCGCCAGCAGCGGGGTGCCGGGGCGCTCACCGTCACGCAGGTCCAGGCGTTGCGACACCTGTTGCTGCAAGGCGTCGCGATGGCGGTTCAACTCTTCCAGGCTCATGCGGGCGTCGCCGTTGTCGTCAAAGCCGGACAGCACCGACACCGGTATTGAGATCACGGCATAGACCTCATTGCCCGCCACCCGCAGCGTGCCCTGGCCGGTGGGCATCAGGTGCGCTGCTGCGGGTGCGGGCAGCAGCACCGCCAGCAGTGCCGCGGCGCAGCACAGTCGGTTCAGGCTGCGCATCACTTACCGCGTGGACGCAGCCGTGCCCTTCACGCAGCGCTGGATGTAGGGGTAGCCGTCGGTGATGTAGTAGTGGTAGATGCCGTTGGGGAACTCGGGCGTGACGCCGGTGCGGCCATTGCATTCATCCAGGTCGCCCAGACCGGCCACGTATTCGTAGTCTTGCGTAAAGGTGCCCATGGGTACCGTGGCGGTAGACGGCCGGCCACTGCTGGGGGCTGTCTTCATGCGGTAGCTGGGGGTCATGACCCTGGTGCCGCTGGCGGCGTTGGCGGCGGTGTTGTAGCCGTAGCGCGCATAGATGGGAAAGCCATCGACCGCAAAGCCCACCAGGGTCATGGCGGTGCCCTTGTTCAGGCGGGTAATGTAGCCCTCGGGCATGCCGTGATAGTGATAGATGCCGCCGGGCTGCACATGGGCGTTGCTGGAGTCCACCCCAAAGGCAAAGTAGCTCTGGTTCAGGGCCTCGATCTTCCAGACGCCGGCGTTCTGGTAGCTCTCGGCGGTGGCCGGGTCGAACTTCACGCTGTTGTTGGCAAAACCGATGGTGTTGGCCACCGCCGTGCCGTTGCTGCTGACCACGGCAGGCTCCGTGGTGTTGGCAAAGCGCACATTGTTGGCGGCAATGTTGTTGGGGTTGCCTGCGTTGGGGAAGGTGCCAGGCGTGTGGTCGGGCACACCGTTGCCCGTCAGGTTGCGGGTGGTGCCGGTGCAGCTCATGGCTGCGGTGCTCAGCAGGTTCAGGAAGGCATTGGTCAGGCTCTGGCTGAAGCTGCACATCACGCCAGCGGTGGAGCTGGTACCTGAACTGCCGGTGGTGGTTCCGGTTGTGCTTGTCCCACCGGTCGTGCTGGTGCCGCCCAGTGTGGACGTGCTGGCCGTGCCGCTGGGCGTAACCGACACCACGGCTGAGGGCGAGCCCGTGCCGTAGGCGTTGGTTGCGCTGACGGTGCAGCCGTAGGGCGCGTTGTTGGTCAGCCCGAGCACGGTGATGGGCGTTGTCACGCCGGTGGCGGTGCGGGTGGAGCCCAGCGCCACGCAGGCTGCGGTATAGCTGCTGATGGCCGCGCCGCCGCTGCTGGCAGGGGCGGTGAAGTTGATGGCTGCGCTGGCGTTGCCCGCTGTGGCCACGCCGATGGTGGGCGCGCCCGGCACGACACAGTTGGCCGGCACCACCAGGCAACTGAAAGTGGCCAGGCTGCCCACATAGGCCAGTTGGTTGCCGCTGATCGTGGGGCCAAGTACAAACACGCCGTCACCAGCCACACCGAGGTAGGTGGGCCCCGAGGCACCGGCGTACACCCGGTAGGTGTAGGGCGCTGCGGTGAGGTTGCTGTTTCGGGTCGGAAAGAACTGCGGGTAGGTTAGTTCGGCCCAGTTGAAAAGGGCGGTGGCGTCAATGGTTGCCGTGGCCTGCGGTGCCTGGGCGGCGCGCAGCGCGTTTGAAGCCCGCAGGCACTGGCCATTGACCAGTTGGGCGCTGGCGCCAGTGGGGTCGTCGCACTGGGTGGTTTCGACCACCGCCGTCTGGGGCGATGGCAGCGCCGGGGCGTCAGCCGAGCCGCCGCCGCAAGAGGCCAGCAGCAGGCCCAGCAGTACAAATGAAAGCAGGTGAGTGAGGCGTTTCATGGCATGGCTCCTGACGATGGAACCATTCTATGAACGCAAATATGGAGGAATTTTGAATTCGCCCGGTACCGGGCTTACTTGCGGATAAGCCGCAGGCAGGTCATCAGATCGTCCCAACTGGACTGCAGCTCGTGAAGCCGGGCGCGTTTATCCAGCACGCTGCCGCTGGCGCGCTCGGCGCGGCGCACTACCCGGTCCACATGGCGTGCGCCCATGGGGGCAAGGCGCTTGCGCAGCATGGCCGCCTGGTCGTGCAGTTGGTTGACGGCATCGCGCGCCGCACCCTGGGTCGAAGCACAAGCCACCGAACACGCCAGTTCGCCCAGCTCGATCAGGGCCGGGTCGATTTGCCACAGCGCGGCCGACCCCACGGCGAGCAGCCAGGCCTGTGGGCCGGTCTTGACAGGTGGGGAGGCCGGTTGAGCAGACTCAAGGGCGGGAGCCGGTTCGGCACTTTGCATTGCAAGCATGTTAAACGCCGAGACTGAAGCCACGCTGACGCGTGCCCCGCACCCGGTTGCAGCCCCTGAAAACCGATAAAAACGGCTGTAGCCCGCGTACTAGCAGCGTGAGCCACTATGAAATTTATAGCGAATCGGACGGGCTGGCGAGCAGCACCACGTCGCTTTGGGGGTAAGCCACGCACGGCAGGATGAAGCTGTCGGCCTTTTCCTGGGCACTCAGGCCGGGCCATTCAATCCGGTAACTCACCTGGCCTGCAGCGAGCTGGCAGATGCAGGTGCGGCAGGTACCGTTGCGGCACGAGCTTGGCAGCAGCAGCCCCGCCGCTTCGGCGGCCATCAGCAAGGGCAGGTCGACAGGGGCGTCGAAAGTCTGGCCGCCAGGGGCGAGCCGGGCCTGGAAGCCGGGTCGCGGCATGGGAGCAGGGGTGGGGGCGGTGGCGGTCATGGCTGGCGCGGCCATCATAATCACGCCCCCGGGCGACAATGCAGGCCGGTCGCCCATTTCCTGAACCGCTATCCACACGCCAACCATGTCCAGTCACACCGTGCGCCGTGCCGCCAAGAGCGACGCCCGCGCCATTGCCGAAATCCACGTTATCGCCTGGCAGACCGCCTACCAGGGCCTGATGCCTGACGAACACCTGAGTGGCCTGACGGCCGAAAAGCGCCTGCCGTTGTGGCGCGAAGCCATTGAGTTTGCCGAGCCGCAAGTGCTGGTGGCCAACGACGCCGCCGGCATTGTGGGCTTTGTCGGCTATGACCGCTCGCGGGACCCGAAGTCCAAGGCCACCACCGGTGAAATCTGGGCGCTGTATGTGCACCCTGACCAATGGGACAAAGGGGCCGGGCTGGCCCTGTGGGACGCCGCCCGCGAAGGCCTGATTGAAGAAGGCTGCACCGAAGTCACGCTGTGGGTGCTGTTGCGCAACGAGCGCGCCCTGCGCTTTTACGAGCTGGCCGGCTTCAAGCGCGAGCTGAACACCGCACGGACGACCACGGTGGGCGGTGTCAAACTTGAAGAAATTCGCCTCAAGCGCCGACTCGACTGAACAAGGATACCGATGGCCTCCAGCCTGCTTGCCCTGCTTGACGACATTGCGTCCATTCTGGACGACGTGTCGGTTCTGACCAAGGTGGCTGCCAAAAAAACAGCCGGTGTGTTGGGCGACGATCTGGCGCTCAATGCCCAGCAGGTTGCGGGCCTGCAGGCTGACCGCGAGCTGCCGGTGGTGTGGGCCGTAGCGCGCGGCTCCGTGCTGAACAAGCTGATTCTGGTGCCGGCGGCGCTGGCCATCAGCGCGTTTGCGCCCTGGGCCGTGACGCCGCTGCTGATGGTGGGCGGTGCCTTTTTGTGCTTTGAAGGGTTTGAAAAACTTGCCCACAAATACCTGCACAACAACGCCGAAGAACAGGCCCGCCGCGCAGCGCTGACGCAGTCGCTGACCAACCCCGCAGTTGACCTGGTGCAGCTTGAAAAAGACAAGATCAAGGGCGCGGTGCGCACCGACTTCATCCTCTCGGCGGAGATCATTGCGATCACGCTAGGCACCGTGGCCACTAGCCCGTTCTGGACGCAACTGGCGGTGCTCTCGGGCATAGCGATCATCATGACCATCGGCGTCTACGGGCTGGTGGCGGGCATCGTCAAGCTGGACGACTTCGGCCTGTACCTGAGTCGCCAGGCCAGTGCCACCCGCCAAGCCGTGGGGCGCGCAATTTTGCGCGCGGCGCCCTGGTTGATGAAAGGCTTGTCGGTGGCGGGCACAGCGGCCATGTTCCTGGTCGGCGGCGGCATTCTGACGCATGGCATCGCGCCGCTGCACCATGCGATTGAAGCCGCAGCGCTGCAGGCGGGTGCTGTGCCTGGCGTGGGCGGGGTGTTGGGCGCGCTGGCACCGCTGGTGCTGGACGGCGTTGTTGGCCTGCTGGCCGGCGCTGGGGTATTGGGTGGTGTGCTGCTGTTCAAACGTGTCGTGCCGCGCAAGGCCGCCGCGTGAGCGATACCCGCATCAATTGGCTGCAAGACGGCCTGGCGTGCAGCGCCGTTTGGCGCAGCGAGGCCGGCCTGCCGGCCCCGACCCGTGTGCAGTTGGCCGACGACACACTGAGCGCCGACGCAGCCTACCGGCTGGCCTGTGAAGGCACGGCGCTGCTGTGGCGCGGTGACTTTCACAACGCGCGCCAGCTGTTGCAGGCGCTGGCCCGTCGGGTTGACCGCAAGCCGCGCAAAACGCCGGCCAAAGCCGCGCCAGCAGACCCGGCGCAGGCGTTTCACCTGCACCGCCAGGCCCAGGGCCAGCGCGCCCGGGTGCTGGCCATGCTGTTGGTGCCGCTGCAGGCCGACTACGCCATTTCCCTGCGCCGGGCCCCTGACCTGCGCCTGGCCTGCACCGAAGCCTGGGGGCCGGGCGGCGAACCCTGCGTGGCCTCGCTGCGCGAGCTGCTGGGTTTGGTGGGGGCCCATGAATGGCGCAAAAAAGGCGTGCCGATTGCCGCGCTGGGGGCCAGCATTCATGCCCACTACGGGGTGTTTTCGCCAGTCCGGGGGGAATACATTGAACTGGTCGCCAACCAGCCACTGCCGTCCACCACCCTGGCGTTTGACATTGGCACCGGCACCGGGGTGCTGGCCGCAGTGCTGGTGCGCCGCGGTGTGCAGCGGGTGCTGGCCACCGACGCCGACCCGCGCGCGCTGGCCTGTGCACGCGACAACATGGCGCGCCTGAAAATTGGGGCACCGGTTGTGGTGTTGCAGGCCGACCTGTTCCCACCGGGGCAGGCCCCCCTGGTGGTGTGCAATCCGCCCTGGCTGCCCGCGCGGCCGAGTTCTCCGATCGAGCATGCGGTGTATGACGAAGGCAGCCGCATGCTGCGCGGCTTTCTGGCCGGGCTGGCGGCGCACCTGGCCCCCGGCGGCGAGGGTTGGCTGATTTTGTCGGACCTTGCCGAGCACCTTGGCCTGCGCACCCGCGAAGAGTTGTTGGGGTGGATTCAGGCGGGCGGCCTGAAGGTGCTGGGGAGGGCCAAGGTTCGGCCCCAACACCCCAAGGCGGCGGACACCGCCGACCCGCTGCACGCCGCACGTGCGCGGGAACTTACCTCTCTGTGGCGCTTGGCGGCGGCCTGAGTTGCGCGCAAAAGGCCAAAGCGGCATGCAGGGCCCGCAATGCCTGTGCCGATGAAAGCAGCGACTCCGGGCGCACCAGCATGCACACCAGGCGACGGCCCGGGTGGGCCAGCATCACCGGTTGCATGGCGTCGTCGGTCGCCCAGACCTGCCAGCCCGGTGGCAGCGCAGCCGCCTTTGCCAGCGCCAGGCTGGCATAGCGCGCAGCCTGGAACTTGCCAGCGGCGGCCCAGGGTGCCTGGGCGGTGGCGCTGCATTGCACCAGGCGGCCATGCTCGGGCGCAATGGCCTGAACCTGAAAACCGGCGTGGGCCAACAGGCGCAGCCCGGCGTCGCCCAGGGCCAGGGCATGGCTGTAGTGGCCGTCTGGCAGGTCGCGCCCCAGCAACACCGCCGGGCTTGCACCGGCCTCAATGCGCAGGCCAAGGCCGCGCAGTGCGTCTGCCACGGCCTGTGGGAACGGGTCGTCGTGGTTTTGCAGGCTAACAGCCACGGGTAGCGCAGGGCCTTTGGTGTCCCCGGGGATGGGGTCGGCGGGGGGGGTGTCCAGGCCCAGCGCGCGCCACAGCGACAAGGCCTTCAGGCGCGACTCCTGCTCCTCGCGTTCGGGCACTGAATCTGCCATCAGGTCGCCACCCGTGCGCACCTCGGCCACGCCGCCGCCCAGTGTGGCAGCGCGCAGCAGCGTACCCACCAGCGCGCAGCCGTCGGCGCTGACCTGCACCCCAAGGCCGCCGTACCAGCCGCGCGGGCTGGCTTCCAGTGCCTCGATGGCTGCCAGCGCATGCTGGCGGGGCGTGCCGGTCAGCATGGCCGGGGCGGTGGTTGCCAACATCGCGTCCCAGGCATCGCAGCCCTCACGCAGTTGGCCTTCCAGGCGGTCCACGGTATGCACCACGGTGGCCAGTGACATCTGTCGGCGGCGCTCCCGCAGCCGCAGCGAGCCCGGCTCGCACAGGGGTGCCAGGTCTTCACGCAGTGCATCGCTGCACACTGCCAGCGACGCGGCGTCTACCTCTTCATTGACCAGCTCGCGAAATGCCTGCGCCTCGCCCACCGGCCCGGGACCGCGGGCCACGGTGCCACAGACCGGCAGCGCCTGCACGCTGGCACCCTGCACCACGAGCTGCAGGTCAGGTGACGCGCCAAACAGCAGGCTGCCCGATCCATCGTTCAGGAAAAACGTCACCGGTGCCGGGTTGACGCGGCGCAGCCGGTCGAAGGCCTGCACTGCCGAGGCCGTGCTGGCGCGCCGGAAGCTCTGGCTCAGCGTGAGCGACACCAGCGGCTGCTGGCGCAGGCACACCAGGGCGCGGCGCACCATGTCGGCGTGGCCACCGGGCGGGTAGTCGTCTTGCGGCGCAACGGCTTTCTGAGTTGCGCAGCCCACGGCTGGCGTGGGCGGCGGGTCATCGGCTACGCCATCAAGGCTGAGACTGACGCGCTGCCACTGGTTGGCACTGTTGCGCCGCCAGAAGCCTTGCGCCAAAAACATCACGCCGAACAGTTCATCCGGCGCGGCGCTGTGGTTGGCCAGCCGGTACGCATTGAAGCGCAACGCCCCCAGCAGCATCACGTTGGGCGAAGGCTCGAAGGCCTCAAGCAGCGAGCGCAGTTGTGCCACTGGCGGGCCGCCCTGAGCCAGCGAGGCAGACCACGGCTGCAGCGCCGGGTGCGCCAGCAGCGCCTGGCCGAACGCGGTGGACGCCTGGACGGCCAGGCCACGGCCATACACCTGAAGCACCAGCGCGGGGGCATCCAGCAACACCGCCTGGCGCGGGTGCAGGCCTTCGGTGCCTGCGTCAACACCGAAATACATGCCCTGCACATGGCCCAGCTGCGCCAGCGCGGCGTCGACCTGCGCTGCGTCGGCGTTGCGCAGGTGCGCTTGCAGTGCGAGCTTCAATCGATGCGCAGGCCGGTGCGCTTGATGATCGGCGTCATGACGCGCAGCTCCTGCTGCATGAAGTTCTGCAGCTCCAGCACCGAGCCGCCGATGGGCTCCATGTACTGGGCGTGCAGCCGCTCCTTGACTTCTGGCATGGCCAGCACGGCGTTGATTTCCTGATTCATGCGCTGCACGATGTCATTGGGCGTGCTGGCGGGTGCCATCACCGCCATCCAGGCCAGGTTGTTGATTTCGGGCAGGCCGGCTTCCATCATGGTCGGAATCTCTGGCGTCAGCGCGCTGCGCTTGCCGGTGGACACCGCCAGCGGCCGAAGCTTGCCCGCCTTGACCTGCGGAATCACGGCCACGGCCGGTACGCAGGCAAACTGCACATCACCCTGAAGAATGGCCATGATCGCCAGCGGTGACGAAGCGTAGGGAATGTGCACCGCATAAGTGTCAGTCTTGACCTTGAGCAACTCCACGCCCAGCTGCGACAGGCTGCCCACCCCGGTGGATGAGAAATTGAACTTGCCCGGGTTCTTCTTCATGGCCTCCACCAGGTCTTTCAGCGAGTTGATGCCCGAGTCGGTGCGCACCGCGCAGATATTGGACTGGCCGCCTGCCAGTACCACTGGCTTGAGCTCGGTGAACGGGTCATAGCCCAGTTTGCTGTATATCTGGGTGTTGTAGACCAACGGGCCGTTGGTGCTGATGACAAAGAGGTAGCCGTCGCCGGGGGCTTTGGCCACCGCACCGGTACCGGTGTTGCCGCCCGCACCGACCCGGTTTTCAATCACCACCGGCTGGCCCAAGCGCGGTGCCAGCCGCTCGGCGACGATGCGCATGATCACGTCTGGCGAAGAACCGGCACCATAAGGAACCACCACCCGAATCGGTTTGTTCGGCCAGGCCTGGGCCCAGCTCGCCGTGCATGCCACGCTGAGGGCCAGGGCCGCAAACCGCTTGAGCAAGCTGCGCGTCGTGGGGGAGTGATGTTGCGTCATGAAGAGATCCTTTCGGTTTCTTGAAAGCAGCGCGCCTCGCCGGCAACGAAGCCAGCCACCAGCGTGCGATAGGTTGATTCGACAATTTCGGGCAAGCCGGGGAAGCTGCTTTCGTGCGCCGCCGCCTGGCTGCGCACCGATGCCAGCACCTGGGCTTGTCGCTGCGGCGCCGCGACCTGGAATTCATCGAGTTTGAAGCGCGTGGCGTCACGCACGCACAGGCCGCGCTGCACCAGCAAGTCGACGATCTGGGCGTCCAGTGCGTCAATGCGCCGGCGCAGTTCGCCCAGCGTGCCAGCCTGCGGCACATAGGCCGGGTCCTTGAAGCGGCGGACCGCCGCAGTGCCCGTCGCGGGCTCCTGGAGTGAATTCATGGGGCGATTGTGAAGCAGGATTTGATATGCAAACTTAGCATTGACCCGGGGGTCATGGCGTCACCTGGGGTGCACCTTGCCGGGCAGTCGTCCGGTAAAGTCAGGCTGCCTGAGCCCCGGGTTGCCGGGGTTTGGCGCGTGACACTGGACCAACAACACAGGAAAGCTTTGGCGATGAGTATTGATTTCAAAGGACGCGTGGCCATAGTGACCGGCGCGGGCGGCGGGCTGGGCAAGCAACATGCATTGGCGTTGGCCCGGCGGGGTGCCAAAGTACTGGTGAATGACCTGGGCGGCGCGGTGGACGGGTCGGGGGGCTCGGTGGGTGCGGCGCAGGCCGTGGTGGACGAAATCCGGGCGGCCGGGGGAGAGGCGCTGGCCAATGGTGCGTCTGTCACTGACTATGCGGCGGTGCAAGCCATGGTGCAGCAGGCGCTTGACGCCTGGGGCAGAGTGGACATTCTGGTCAACAACGCCGGCATCTTGCGCGACAAGAGTTTTGCCAAGATGACGCTGGACGACTTTCGCCTGGTGCTGGATGTTCACGTAATGGGTGCTGTGCATTGCAGCAAGGCGGTGTGGCCCGCAATGACCGCGCAGAAGTACGGCCGCATTGTCATGACCACCTCGTCCAGCGGCCTGTATGGCAACTTTGGCCAGGCCAACTATGGCGCAGCCAAAATGGCGCTGGTGGGGCTGATGCAGACCCTGTCGATCGAGGGTGCCAAGAGTGACATCCGGGTCAACTGCCTGGCCCCGACCGCGGCCACCCGCATGACCGAAGGCCTTATGCCCGACGAAGTGCTGCGCGCACTCAACCCTGCGGCCGTGGTGCCGGCCATGCTGGTCATGGCCAGTGAAAACGCGCCCAATCGCACGGTGCTGTGCGCCGGTGCGGGTACGTTTGAGGCCGCCAACATCACGCTGACACAGGGCATCCACATTGGTTCGGCGCGCGACACGCCCGAGCAACTGGCCGCGCGGCTGGCCGAAGTGACCGACCGCACCGGCGAAATGGTGCCGCAAAGCGGCAGTGCGCAGGGCAACAACGAAGTCGGCAAGGCGCTGGGCCGCGCCTGAATCAACAGGGTCAGGCAGGGGTCCGGCGCGGCGCAAACTCGCGCTCACGCAGCCATTTGGTGGCGATCCATTTTTCGCCTTCAAGCACCGGGCAGCCCCCATGCAGGGTGCGGCTGTCGGGGTGCGGCTGGTCGTAGCTGAAAAACACCGCGTTGCCACGCCGTGCACCCACCTCAAGCCCGATGTCGGGGAACGAGGTTGCGCCCCCGCGCACAGGCTCGTTGAGGTACATGATCACGGTCGCCACGCGCTGGCCACCGCGCGCCAGAATGCTTGGCGTGCCCGGCTCGCGCGGGTCAAAGTAGTCGTAATGCGGGCGGTATTCGGCACCCGGGCCGTATTGCAGCACCTGAATGCCTTCGCCGTTCTCAACCGGCCAGCCGGTCAGGCGTGCAATGCGGGCTTCGACCCGGCTGATCAGCTCGCTTTGGCCACGCTCGAAAAACATCCCGTTGCTGGTGCGTACCTCATCGATCTTGCTGACACCGGTGGCCATGTCGAGCACGCCCGAGCGCTTCATGGCGGGGCGGGCGGCCTCAATCAGCGCGTCGCACTCTTCGTCTGTCAGCAGCCCGCCCAGAATGGTGACGGTGGGGTTTTTCACCGTGCCCAGAACCGCAACCTGCCGGTCGCCCAGGTTCAGGTGCAAGGGCGCGTCGTCCAGTGCCAGGCGCGGAACCGGCAGGCGCTCCGGCTTGCCCGCTGTGGTGCGTGCGGCGGGCTGCTTCCTGGGTGGTTTGGCTGCAAGTGGGGGAACAGAATCAAGGGCCTGGCGTGCAAGCGCGCTGTCCCAGCCATTGAGTACCAGCGTTTGCAGCAATTCGTGCCGCGCGTGGCCGGCGCCAAGTTGCTCCCGGGTCCATTGCAGCACCTCGGGTGTGAGGGTTTGCGTCACAACAAGTCTCCTTCTGCAGGCAGTGCAGGCCAGAGCAGTCTAACGCCACTGGCGTAGCGCAAAACAAAAAGGCCTGATGTGCGTCGAGTCCCAAACCCATCGCGCGGCTGGGCCTTTGGGGGCGCACAGCGGCCGTCGCAACAACGTGTTAACTTTAGGGTCAATGACTATCCCAAGCGATTCAACCTCATGACGGCTCAGCAACAACGCCTGGATGCTCTGTCGCCCGCGCGCCTCAAGGGCATGCGCCGCGGCATTGAAAAAGAAAGCCTGCGTGCACTGGCCGACGGTGGCCTTGCACTCACCCCGCACCCCCAGGCTCTGGGTTCGGCGCTGACGCACCCGCACATCACCACCGACTACAGCGAGTCCCAGCTGGAGTTGATCACCGGCGTACATGCAGGGGTTGAGGCCTGTCTGGAAGAGCTGACCCAGGTCCACCAGTTCACCTATCGGGCCTTGCACAACGCGGGCGACGAAATGCTCTGGGTTTCCAGCATGCCCTGTGGCTTGCCGACCGATGAGACCATTCCGCTGGGCCGCTATGGCGCGTCGAATGTGGGCCGGGCCAAGAGCGTGTACCGCATGGGGCTGGGCCACCGCTATGGTCGGCGCATGCAGACCATTTCGGGCATTCACTACAACTGGTCTCTGCCCGATGTCAGCAGCGACCAGTATTTCGCGCTGATCCGCAACTTCCGGCGTCATGCATTCCTGTTGTTGTATTTGCTGGGCGCGTCGCCCGCTGTCTGCCCGACCTTTGTTGCAGGCCGTCAGCATGAACTGCAAAAGCTCGGTGACCACGCGCTGTACATGCCACACGGCACCTCACTGCGCATGGGCCGCCTTGGCTACCAGAGTGATGCCCAGGCCAGCCTGGCCGTGAGCTACAACGGGCTGGATGGTTACGCCGCCTCGCTGCATGAGGCCTTGACCCGGCCCTACCCGGCGTATGAGGCGATTGGCATCATGAACCCGGGCGGCGACTACAACCAGCTTGCCACCACGTTGCTGCAAATCGAGAACGAGTTCTACGGCACCATCCGCCCCAAGCGCGTCATCTTTCCGGGTGAGCGCCCGCTGCACGCGCTGCGTGAGCGCGGGGTGGAATACGTGGAGGTGCGGCTACTTGACCTGGACCCGTTTGTACCGGTGGGCATTACGCCGCAGAGCCTGCGCCTGCTGGACGTGTTCCTGCTGCACTGCCTGCTGGCCGACAGCCCGCCCGACACGCCGCAGGAAATTGCCGAGCTCAAGCACAACCAGCACCTCACCGCAGCGCGCGGGCGCGAGCCCGGCCTGACGCTGCAGCGGGCGGGCCGCGAGGTCAAACTCACTGATTGGGGGCAGGAGCTGGTGAGCCGCTTCGGTGCCATTGCCGGGCGGCTGGATGCGGTGCACGGTACAACCGCCTATGGGCAGGCGGTGGCGGCGGCGCAGTCGGCCCTGGCTGACGCCGACAGCCTGCCGTCGGCGAAGGTGCTCAAGGTTATGGCGAACGAGTACGACAACTCCTTCATCAACTTCACGCGGGCGCAGTCGGTGCGTACCCGTGACGTGCTGCGCAACCTGCCATTTGCGCCAGAATTGCAGGCCCGCTTTGAGGCCATGGCCGCACGGTCGGTGCAAGACCAGAAACAGATTGAGGCCAACGACAGCCTGCCGTTTGAAATCTACCGGCAGCAGTATGTGTCGGCTGACCGGTTGGGCATCAACCGGCGCGCGGTGGTGGCTCAACTGGGAGCCACCGCCTGAGCAGGCGCGGGGCCTAGACTTCGCCGCCGAACTTCTTGATGAGGTTGGCGATGTATTTGTCGACCAGCTTCTCGAATTCACTGGACACCACCGGCTCCACGATCATCTTCATCAGGCCCGGCAGCGGCACGTCCACGGTTCCCTTGATCTTGAGTTCGATGGCAGTGGACTTGCCCTTGTTGTCGGTCAGCTTCCAGCTGCCGCCAACCAGTGCATTCCCCACGCCCTTGACCGGCGTCCATTTGACGCTGCCCTTGGCCTGGTCACTCACGTATTTGCTGGCATACACGGTCTGGATGTTCACCTGTGCAGTGCCCACCTTTTCCATTTCCCATTTGTAGACGCCGTCACCCATGTCGGTGAGCTTTTCTACTTTCGGGAAATGGCTCACCGAGGTCGGCACGTCCGACAGAACCGCAAACACATCGGCCACCTTGGCCTTGACTTCGAATTCATAGCCCAGATCAATTTCGACGCTGATCGCCATTTTTGTCTCCTTTGTTGTTCAGTCAGGGGTGGCTCATTCTGCCACCGGCCCGGCGTGGGCCGTGGTTTTCAGCGGCTCAGGTTGGCGGCGGCGAACGCGGTGGCGCGTTCGGTGGTGGCCAGTGCGGCACCCACCAGCGTATCCACTACCACAGTGGCACCGTCAGCCGTCAGGGCGATACCCTTGGCGTAGTAGGCGCTGAACACCTTTTGTGCGTGGGCTGCGTTCTTGCGGGTCTCCGGCGTGAGCTTGGGGGCGGATTCTTTCAGCGCGCTGTTCCAGCGCTGGGTGAACGCGTCGTTGATGCGCTCGCCGCCGGCGCGGTAGGCGTCAATGATCTGGTGGGCAGTGCTGCCCACAGTGGCGATGACGCCGGTTGCAGTCTTGGAAAATTCGTTGGTGGTCATGGCAAAGTCCTTTCGGTTGATGCCACGATTGTCTTGAACCGGCCTAGGGCTCGCGCCCTAAATCACGGTGTTTTCCTAGAGTTCGATCACTAGATCGCACGCCTGCCTGGTGCCGCAGGCCTGGGTCAGCTCACACCAGCCCGGCGGGCTCGGTCGGACGGAACGCCCGCTGGCCGTTGTCTGCGCCGGCGGCCGCCGCGTGATGTTCACGGTCTCCTTCGGCCAGCAGTTTTTCCAGTGCCTCGCGCCGCTCCTGGGCAGACGGCTGTGAATGCTGCAACAACGGGGACGCGACATGCGCACTGGCCTGTGGCGGCGAGGGCTGCGCAGCAATGGCAGGTGACGCGGCTTCAGGCGGTGCGGCTTCAGGCGGCGCAGCTCTCCAGAAGGCCGCCTCTGGCATCGGCGGGCAAGCGCTTTCGTCCGCCAGCGCGAACCGCCACGACAGGCCCGAATACCAGTTGCCCGCCAGCGGGTCGAACATCTCCAGGCGTGCCTGCAGGCTGTTTTGTAGCGCGACGCAATGAACCAGCAGGCGCGGCTCCCAGTGCAGCAGCACAAGCCGCACATGCATGCCGGGTTTGCCTTCGCGCGAGGTGGTGTTGAGCAGTTCTGCGGTAATCCATTCGGCTGGCACACCGTGCAGCTTCAATGTGTCGCGCAGTACCACACGGATCAGCTCACGCCGTGTGGCACCGGGCGACCCGGACAATTGGGTTGAACTGCGCAAGACCGACGCCGGGGCCTTTTTGTGCTTGCGCTGGGTTCCAAAAAGCAGGTCGAAGAGACTCATTGGTGGCTCGGTTCGTGGCAACGGTCTGGCGAAGTTACAAAATGTATCACGACAGATGCCACGATTGCCGCGATTTAAACCCGTGCGCCACAGCCCGGTACCCGGCGCGCCCGGGCGTCGGCGCACAATCAGCGTCATGAGCACACTTCAACCCCCCGGCAACCCCGAAAAAGACCCGCGCGTGAAGGCGGTTTTTGACGACATCCGCGCCACCCGCAAGACCGAATTCATCAACAACCTGTGGCGTTACCTGGCGTTTGACGCCGCGCTGCTCGAATCCACCTGGGCCGAGGTCAAGCGCATCATGGCCACGCCGTCGTCGCTGGACCCGCTGACCAAAGAGCTGATCTACATCACGGCGTCAATTGTCAATAGCTGCAGCTACTGCGTTCATTCGCACACCGCCGCCGCCCGGGCCGCAGGCATGACGCCCGAGCAGCACGCCGAGCTGATGGCGATCGTGGGCCTGGCTGGCAAAACCAACCAGCTGGCCACGGCCATTCAGGTACCGCTGGATATGGCATTTGACAAAGGATGATTTGTGGCGCTACAGACTATTGAAATCGAAACCGGCGGCGACCCGCGCGCCACCGTGATGCTGATGCACGGCCTGGGGGCTGACGGCAGCGACTTTGTGCCGATTGCCCACGAAATGGACTTGTCCGCCGTCGGGCCGGTGCGGTTTGTGTTCCCCAACGCGCCGGTCATGGCGGTGTCGCTCAATGGCGGCTACCGCATGCCCGCCTGGTACGACATACACCCCGACCGCAGCCGCGAAGACGAGGCGGGCTTGCGCCAGTCGCAGGCCGCCATTGAAGAACTGCTGGCGCGCGAACGGGCGCGTGGCATCCCGTCACACCGGATTGTGCTGGCCGGCTTTTCGCAGGGCTGCGCCATGGCGCTCATGACCGGCCTGCGGCATTCACACAGGCTGGCCGGTATCGTGGGTTTGTCGGGCTACTTGCCGCTGGCGGGCATGACGGCGGCCCAGCGCAGCCCGGCCAACCAGGCCACGCCGATTTTCATGGCCCATGGCCAGCAAGATGACATCGTCGAGCTGCCGCGTGCCACCGCGTCGCGCGACGCGCTGCTGGCGCTGGGCTACCACGTGCAGTGGCATGAATACCCCATGCCGCACTCTGTGTGCGAGCAAGAGGTAGCGGACCTCAACCGCTGGCTGGCGCAGGTTCTGGCAGCCGACTAGGCCGGGCCCGGCAACTACGCGAGACCCGGGGGGGGCTGGTTACTTGTTTTTCTCTTTGCCGCGTGGCAACACCGTGGTGGTGGGCGGCAGGGGGCGGTCGGACGTTCCCTGCTTGGGTGCCGAAGTGTCCTTCTTGGGCTTCTTCGTCATTTTGTTGCTGCGTTGTTCGCCTTTGGCCATAAAGCCTCCTGTGTGCGGCCGCGGTGTGTAGCCGATGGGCAATGGTAAATCAGGCTTGGGTGCGCGCCAATGTGTGCCGCCGGTGCGCCATTGCGCGCGCCCATTCCCGCTGACGGCGGCTTGCACCCACGCCCTCTGGTTTGAGGCAAAATTGGCTGCTAGCCCGCATGGAATGGACGTGAGCCACTATGAAAAATATAGCAAAGCAGAAACTCATGCTGAAGCGGCGCGGCGCGCTTGCCGCGCTCGCGCTGTTTGTTGGCGGCATGGCGCGGGCCCAAACCCCGGCGCTGGTAGAGGCTGCGGCGCGTGGCGACTTGGGCGGCACGCGCACTTTGCTGGAGCGGGGCGCGCTGCTGGAGCAACGCGACGCGCGCGGGCGCACCGCCTTGCTGGCCGCCACCCAGGGCAATCATGTGGAGGTGGCGCTGGCGCTGATAGCCCGCGGCGCTGACGTCAATGCGCAAGACGACATTCAGGACAGCGCCTTCTTGTTGGCCGGCGCGCGCGGCTACACGGCCATACTGCGCGCCACGCTGGCGGCGGGGGCCAACCTCAAAAGCACCAACCGCTATGGCGGCACCGCGCTCATTCCGGCCTGCCACTACGGCCATGCGGAAACCGTGCGTTTGCTTTTGACCACGACGATTGACGTGAACCATGTCAACAACCTGGGCTGGACGGCGCTGCTGGAGGCTGTGATTCTGGGCGACGGCGGCCCGGCGCATACCGATATCGTGCGCCAGCTGATTGCCGCAAAAGCCAACCTCAACCTGGCCGACCGGCAGGGCGTGACGCCGTTGCAGCACGCCGTGCAGCGCAACCAGACGGCGGTGGCGGCCCTGTTGCGGGCAGCGGGTGCCCGCTGACGCTTGCCGCCATCACCGGCAGGCCTGGCTGACCGTACTTATGCTGCAGCCATACCCGGCTGCTTGATGTTGGCGATGTGTTGACGCCAGTCGATGACGGCGCAGCGGTTGTCGTGGCCCGCAACCTGTAGCGCCAGTTTCTCTGCCAGGTTGATCACGTCTACCGCCAATGCGCCAGGCATATTGACATGCACCAGCCCGATGCCGATGGTCGGGGTGACCCACACGTCGGAATTGCCCCCGCGGATGCGCAGGGGCCGACCAATATGGCGTGCCAGTTCGCTGGCGACCACCGCGCTGCGGTTTGCGTCTTGCACCGCGGACACGGCCAGCACGAAGCAGCGCGGGTGGTACAGCCCCACCACGTTGCGAAAGCCCACTTGCCGGCGCAGCCGCGCCGCCAGGGTGGTCAGGATGGCTTCGTCTGCCTCGGCTCCGGACGCGTCTATTGGCTGGTACAGGTTGGGCACGCTGACGGCGATCACCGCGCAGCTGCGGTGCAGCCGGGCACTGCGCCAGATCGCGTCGTCAATTTGGCGAACCAGTTGCGCGCCCTTGCTCACGCCTGCCGTGTCCTGCCCCTCCAGCGAATTGCGTGCCAGGCGCTGCAGGCGGCGCTGCTCGCGGTTGCGCGAGATGGTGAGCGCAATCACCACCAGGAAATAGGCCACAGTGCACAGGGCGGTTAGCGCCCAAACCCACAATGCGCCGCCATACATTTGCAAGCCCTTGGCATACAGCCCAGCCACCATGCCGGCGAGGCACACGCAGGCCAGCGTCATCCAGCGCGCCAGGTAGTCGCCCAGCAAGGCGGTGCGCACCGCAACCACGGTGGCCAGCACCACCGATACCCCGTTCACCGCAGCGGAAAGCCCCAACACCTCTGCCGGCATTTTGGGGCGCGCCAGCGACAGCCCGGCCAGCACCACGCCCGCCAGCACCAGCCCGGCGCAACCCCAACGCACGGTACGGCGCACCAGTGTGTCGTCGTCCATGGCACCGGTCCAGATGCCAAGGTAGCCCAACGCCAATGCACCGCTGAGCGGACCAATCGCCGCCTTGATGGGCGGCAGCCATTCACCTTGCCAACCCGGCGCAAGTGCTTCCGGCAATGCAGACAACAACACGCAGGCACCGCCGGTAACGCCCATGAACAGTACGCCGCGCAGGCTGGGGACCGTGGGGCGTTGCACGAATTCGCTCAAAGCCGCCAGCATCAGCAGGCCCAGAACACCGGCCATGGCAGACCAGATGGCAAGTTCGCCCTGCGTCATAAGCCACCTCGGCCTGGGGCTACACGTGGGCGAGTGCATGGCCACGCGCGGGGGTGCGGCAGGCTGTTTGGGGGAATGCGGCGCATAAGCGGGCCAATATAGGGCAAAAGCGGCGCGGGAAACTGTGAAATATGCCCCAAGCCCGCATGTAGATTGCGTGAGCCACTATCAAAAGCATAGCGAATAGGGGCCTGGCACCGGTGTTAGCATCCTCCCCCACACCCAACCGTCTCAACTCAGGTAACGCACAGCATGGCCATCCAGTGGTTCCCAGGCCATATGAACCTCACGCGCAAGGCAATTGCCGAGCGCATCAAGGACATTGACGTCGTCATCGAGGTGCTGGACGCGCGGCTGCCGGCCAGCAGCGCCAACCCCTTGCTGGCCGAGATGACCGGCCACAAACCCACCTTGAAGATCCTGAACAAACAGGACATGGCCGACCCGCTGCAAACCCAAGCCTGGCTGGCCCACTACAACGCGCAGCCCGGCACCCGGGCCATTGCCTTGCAGGCCAGCAATGCGGCGGCGGTGCAGCCCCTGGCGGCGGCCTGTCAGCAGCTGGCACCCGGGCGCGGCGGGCTGGCCAAGCCCATGCGCGTGCTGACCTGCGGCGTACCCAATGTGGGCAAGTCCACACTGATCAACGCGCTGACCAACAAGCGCCATGCCAAGACCGGTGACGAAGCCGGCATCACCAAGCTGGAGCAGCGCATTACCCTGGCCGACGACTTTTATCTGTACGACACGCCCGGCATGCTGTGGCCGCGCATCATCGTGGCGCAAAGCGGCTTCAACCTGGCGGCCAGCGGTGCCATTGGGCGCAACGCCTACGACGAAGAAGAGGTGGCGCTCGAACTGCTGGACTACCTGCGCCAGCACTATGCGCCGCTGCTGGAGGCGCGCTTCAAGCTGGCGGACGTGCAGCAGATGAAAGACGAAGAGGTGCTGGAGTCAGTGGGCCGCCAGCGCGGCGCGCTGCTGGGCAAGGGCAGGATCAACACCCAGAAGGCTGCGGAAATCGTCATCACAGAGTTTCGTACCAACACGCTGGGCCGCATCACCCTGGAAACACCCGCCGAGTATGCGCAGTGGCTGGCGCAAGGCCTGGTACTGGAAGAAAAGCGCAAGGCCAAAAAAGAGGCGCGCAAGGGCAAAAGCCCCAGCCAGCCAGAAGAAGACTGAGCGCTGCCCCATGACCGGCCACGCCAAGACCTATCCCATTGGAACCCCCGGCCTGCCCTGGGGCCCGGCCGAGCTTGATTTGTGGCGGGCTGGTCAAAAGCGCCACCGCAGCTACGCCGACGATGTGCTGGGCCCGCTTGCGCGGCTGGCCGCACGGTTTGAGGTCTTGCCGTATGGCGAGGTCGCTTATGCCGGCGAGCGCTACCCCTTGCAGGCCATTCGCGTCGGCCGCTGGAACCCGGGCCTGCCCGGCGTGCTGGTGACAGGCGGTGTGCATGGCTACGAAACCAGTGGCGTGCATGGCGCGCTGCTTTTTCTGGATCAACATGCTGAGGCATTTGCACAGCGTGTGAACCTGCTGGTGGTGCCCTGTGTCAGCCCCTGGGCTTACGAGCGCATTCACCGCTGGAACCATGACGCGGTTGACCCCAACCGGTCATTTCGCCACCCCAGCCCGGCGCAGGAGGCGGGGGCGCTGATGCAGCTGGTAGCCCGCTGGCAGGGCCAGTTTGAGGCCCACATTGACCTGCACGAAACCACCGACACCGATGAATCCGAATACCGCCCCGCGCTGGCGGCGCGTGACGGCAAGGCCTTTGAGCCCGGCAGCATTCCCGACGGCTTCTATCTGGTGGACGACACCGAGAACCCGCAACCTGAATTCCAGCGCGCCATCATTGCGGCGGTGGAGCGGGTGACACCGATTGCGCCGGCCGACGCGCAGGGCGAAATGATTGGCACACCGGTGGCGGGCCACGGCGTGATCCGCTACCCGCTGAAGGCGCTGGGCCTGTGCGCCAGCGTTACTGGCGCACGCTACACCACCACCACCGAGGTGTACCCCGACAGCCCGCGCGTCACGCCGCAGCAGTGCAATGCCGCCCAGGCGGTGGCGGTGTGCGCGGCGATCAGCTTTGTGTTGGGCTGACCACCGCGCGCTGGGGTGGTTACTGCTTCGGGCCTTCTGTGAGACGGCGGCCCAGCCCGATGGCGTAAGGGGCTGCGCGGGCCGCAATCATCGGGTCGGCAGACGGCTCCACGCCCTTGGGCAAGACCATCGGATTGAAGGTGATCGTCAGGCACGCGCCGCCAGCGTCTTCAGCCACCGAGGTCACCTTGAGCAGCCCCAGGTTGACCTTTTTGCGGCCCTCGGGCAGCGGCACCGTGGCGCTGTCGATCTTGTCGCCGGCCTGGGCCAGCTCCAGGTTGAAGTTGAAGGCCACCTTGCCGTCTTTCACCCGTTGGCGCAGGTCGTCAAACAGAAAGCTGGGGCCCTTGGCCTTGGCTTCGTCGTCGCTCAGGCCCTGAACGCCGCCCACCGGCTCAAAAATCCACTTGCCGAATTGCTTGGCACCACTGGCGTTGACAAAGCCAAAGGCGTGCACGCCCCAGTAGTTGACCGCCCCGAAGCTGGCCGGCACGGGTTGCGATGCGAAATGCTTACCTTGCAGCAGCACCTCCGGGTTGGCGTCAGCAAAGGCCTTGACCTTGGCCGGGTCTGCCATCTTGGTGGCAGGGTCGGGTTGCAGCGAAGCCAGGCGGCCAAAGAACTGCTGCGGTGAAGAAGCGCCAAACACCGGGGCCGAGATATTGCCCATCTGCCACGACTCGCCGCCCGGCAGGTTGAACTGCAGCGCCAGATTGCGCTGGCTCTTGGCGTTGTCGGGTGCCTTCGGGTTGGCTCCGCCAACCGAGAAGCGCACCACCACTGGCACCGGCCTGCCGCTGAAGGCCGAAGACGAGGACAGCGCGCGGGCATCCGCCGTGCCGACAAACTCGCCCATGGCGCAAATGCCCTTGGCCCCGGATCGGCGAAAGCCCTCGAACTTGCTGAAGGTGGCTTCAAACTGGTTCAAAAAAGCGTTGGGGTCAACCGGTGCGGCGGCAGGCGACTGCGCCAATGCGTTCAGGCTCAAGACAGTGGTGGCGGCTGCCACGGCGGATAGGACCAGCGTTTTCATAGAAGGGGGCTCCTGGGTTTAGTGGGGTTACTACACGCAAAGTGCTGGTTGCCGACAAGGGGTTTTCAGCAACTGCTAGGGGCGTAGTCGAACCCGCCAAGCCAACCTTACAAGGCCGCGCAATAAATTGATGAGCGCCGCCTGGCCTACAGCGTCTGCCGGTACCGCTCCAGCATCTGCTCCTGTGTTTCAAACACCGTGCCGGGGCTGACCTTGCCCGCCACCTGGTCGCGCAGCATTTCACCCATGCTGGGCATGCAGGTGCGGGGTTGGTGGTGGGTGGGGTTCCACAGCTCGGAGCGCATCAGCGCCTTGGCGCAGTGCAGGTAGCTGGCCTGCACCGTGACGCGAATGACGAGCTTGGGCACGCGGCGGGCGTCCTGGCACAGCGTGCGCTCGGTCTCGTCGACCGACAGCACCGCCGTGCCGTTGACGCGCAGCGTCTCGTCCACGCCCGGCACCATGAACATCAGGCCTACCTGCGGCGTGTGGATGATGTTTTGCAATGTGTCCAGCCGGTTGTTGCCCGGCGAATCGGGAATCAGCAGCGTGTGCGCGTTGACCACCTTCACAAAGCCCGGCGCGCCGCCGCGCGGCGATGCGTCCATGCCGTCCACCCCGCCGGTGGCCAGCACCACGAAGGGCGACAGGCCAATGAAGCGCGTGGCATGCACGTCCAGCTGCGGCAGCTCCTTGGCGGCGGAGCGTTCACGCGTGGGCTCGTACAGGGTGCGCAGGGATTCGGGGGTGGTCAGCAAAGTCATGACCGGATTATCGAAGCAAGACATACTTTGCTTTTTTGCCAGAAAGTCCCTGCGCCATGCCCCGACTCCAACCGCTGCCGCCCGAGACCACGCCCGAGCTCAAGCCGCACTTTGACTTCTTTCTCTCCACGCTGGGCTTCACCCCCAACAGTGTGCTGACGATGCAGCGCAAACCCCGCCTGGTGCAGGCGTTTGCCCAGCTCAATGGCGCGGTGATGGACCCTGCCGGCGAGGTGGACCTGGGCTTTCGCCGGCTGGTGGGCCATGTGGCCAGCAAGGCCGCTGGCTGCCTGTACTGCCAGGCCCACACCCTGCTGGGTGCCAAAAACTTTGGCGTGACCGAGGCCAAGCTGGCAGACGTGTGGGTTTATGCCACCAGCCCGCACTACACCCCGCGTGAGCGCGTGGCGCTGGACTTTGCGCTGGCCGCCGCCGCCCAACCCAATGAGGTGACCGACGCACTGTTTGCCCGCCTGCGCGAGCACTGGAGCGAGGGCGAGGTGGTGGAACTGTTGGGCGTGGTGGCGATGTTCGGCTTTTTGAACCGCTGGAACGACACCATGGCCACCCCGCTGGAAGCCGTTCCCCAGCAGGTGGCGGTGGACGCGGCGGGTGAGCGCGGCTGGAGCGCGGGCAAGCACGCGCAGGGCTGAAAGGCCGGGGGCGAGCGCCGCCTGCGCGGCTCAGCCCGCCTGTTCCCGGGCGTGCAGCTTGGCGGCGATGTATTCGCCATGCGTCACATGCAGCAGGCCCGCCACCTTGCTGATGACGTGGTTCTCATGCGCATCCAGATGGCCGTCGGCATAGGCCACCTGCCACATGGCTTCAATCAGCGCGACCTTGTCGGGCTGGCTGCAACGGTCGTTGAGCTGGCTGGTGAAGCGGTAAAAGTCATTCGCCTGCGCGGCCTGCGCTTCGGCCTGGGCCAGCAGGCGAGCCAGTTCGTTGGCGTCCAGCGCAAACCGGCGCTGCAGTGCTGCCAGCGCCGCATCGCGCTCGGCCGGGCTCACGCCAGACTGCGCCCGCATCACCTCTGCAATCAGCACCGCAGCGGCCAGTTGCAGCGTGTGGGCGTGGTCAGCGGCAGACTCTGCGCCGGGCGGAGCCGTGAGCCGGCTGAAAAGTTCTGAAAGGGTGTTGAGCATGGGCTATGGAGCGGCGCGGCGGGGGCAAGGTTCCCGCTGTGTGATTCAGACCACCACCCGCACCCCATCGCCCACCTGAATCGCGCCCAGCGCGGATTCACGCACATCCCACAAGAATGCGCGCGGGTCACGCTGCATAGATGGCTTCACGGCTGTGGTTGATGCTGGCCAGCACGTAGGGGTTGCGCACCGAGCCTGCTTCCACCAGGTCCACATCGCGCCCCAAGAGTGCCTCCAACGCAGACTTGGCGCCAAAGAACGTGGCCAGCCCCGGCTGAACGTCTGGCGCAAACTCCACCAAAAAGTCAGCGTCGCTGCGCTCGGGGTCAAAGTCATCAGCACGCGCGGCCGAGCCAAACACCTCCAGGCGGTGGATGCGGTAGCGCTGGCATATGGCGGAAATGCCGGCGCGGTGTTGGGCAATGGCGGGATGCATGGACCGGAGTTTAGCTGCGCCGTGCCTGTTCATGCGTTGCGCAGTCTGCGGCCCGCCTTGCGCGCGACACAGGCGCTGAGGCCATCGCCGGTTTTCAGCCCCACCCGCCGAATCGGGACATACTTTGCCAATACGTGAAATAAAACTGGCCCCATGTGTTCCAACTACGTCCCCGTCACCCGGTCTGACTGGCTGTTGAGCCATTTTGGCGTGCACCGCGACCCGCGCACCGAGCCGCCGGTGGATGTGTGGCCTACCGGCCTGGCGCCATTCATCCGGTTGCGCCCGGCTGGCCCGGGCGGCCAGCCGATTGAGCGCGTGGTGGACGACGGGCATTTTGGCCTGCTGCCCTTCTTTGCCACCGAGCTGGCGGCCGGGCGGCGCACCTACAACGCCCGCAGCGAAACCGTGGCGGTGAAGCCGAGCTTTCGCGACGCCTGGCGGCGGGGGCAGCGCTGCATCGTGCCGGTGGAAGGGGTTTACGAGCCACGCTACAACGCCCTGGGCAAGGCCGAGCGCTGGTTTATTCACCAGCCAGACGGCACGCCGTTTGGCATTGCGGGCATCTGGACGCGCTGGCGCGACCCGCTGGGCAATGAGCGGCTGACGTTTGCCATGCTCACCGTCAATGCCGACGCCCACCCGTTTTACAACCAGTTCCACAAGCCCGGTGAAGAAAAGCGCATGGTTGTGATTTTGAGCCCGGCCGATTACGACGCCTGGCTGGCCTGCCCGGTGGCAGAGGCGGCCAACTTTTTCAAGCCCTGGCCCGGGCCGCTGGAGGGCGGCCCCCGCCTGCTGCCGCCACGCAAACCGTCGTGAAAAAGCCCACAGGCCGCGCCGTTGTTCTGTTGACTCTCAGTTCAATGCCTTGTCGAAAAACGCGGGCAGCTCGCGCTGCAACTGGCCCAGCAGTGCCTTGCGGTCAAAGCCCGGTGGGTTGGCACTGATGTCGCCGTCTTCCGACGCAATGGGCATGCTGGCTGCGTCCATAAAGGCGAAGTGCCAGGCGTTGGGCACCCGGCGCAGTTCAACGCCAGGAATATTGGCCGCCACCCATTCGCCATGAAAGCGCGGCACCAGAAAGCGGTCTAGCTGCGGGACGTAAACCAACACCGGAATGCGAATTTGCGCCAGCGATGCCGCAGTGAGCACAGCCCCCATGGGTGCCAGCGCCACCACGGCCCGCACGCGCGCATCGGCCAATGCCGGTATAGCCGCCGTGGCCGGTGCCGACCCGTCGCCGGTGCTGCAAAAGATCGGGTCGCTGGCCCTGTCGGCCTTGCAATGCGCGTCAAAGCGCGCCGGGTCGGGCCGGGCACCTGCCAGCGCCAGCACGGTGTAGCCACCGGCTGAATGCCCCAGCGCGCCCACGCGCGGCCCCTTGGCGTCGCTGGCGATGCGGTCTTTCCACTCAGGGTCTTTGAGCAAGGCGTCGATCACGCGCGAGGCCTGTTGCGGCCGCGCGGTGGCGTAGCGCGCCAGGTTGGTCTGGCGTAGCGAGCCGTCTTGCCAGTTGTCGCCGGGGTGGCGCAAGGCCGCCACCAGGTAGCCGCTTTGCGCCAGCGCCTCGGCCAGGCTGGTGTGCCCCAGCTCGGTGCCGCGGGTGCCGTGGCTCAAAAGAATCAGGCCCTTGACCTTGGCCTCTGGCACCGCCTGCATGGCCACGTTCACGCTGAACGGGCCCATGGGAATGGTGCGCGCGGCCGCCTGCGTGGGGTAGTACAAAACGGCCGTGATGGGCGCGGCGTCGGCCGCGGTGCCCGCAATGGTGACCTGGCGCATGCCGGCCTGCGAGGCCATGGCCTGGGCTGCCGTGAGCAGCAGGCCGCAAAGAGTGAGGGTGAAAGTGAGGTTGAGTTTGCGATGTGAGGGGTGCATGGTGGGCTCCGTTGGCGTTGACTGGGTTGCAACGGAGGCGATGGTAGGAGCGGGCAGGGCACCGAAGGGGTGCGTTGCGACGGAACGGCGGCGCAGTGGCGCGAGATGCGGGTTTGGGCGGGTGAACGGGGCGCGCCCGCTCAGCCAGTGTGGAGTTTGCGCCCCACCTTGCGCTCGACCGCATCTACCTTGGCCTTAAGCCGCGACTCGGCACCGGGCTTGTAGTCCATCTTGAGGTTCATACCAATGCGCGGGCAATCGGGCTCCAGCGCGCGGAAGCAGGCGGCCACGACCGCCATCACCTCGTCAAAGTTGCCCTCCAGAATCGTGCCCATGGGCGTGAGCTGGTAGGCCACGCCGCTGCGGTCAATCACATCCAGGATGCGCGCCACATAGGTGCTGACGCCGTCGCCGCGGTCGGGCGGGTTCATGGCGAATTCGAGGAGGACCATGGTGGTGAGGGCTCTGGCAGTCAAGTGAAGGCGCCAAGGATACGTTCAATCACCAGCGCGTATATCTGGATATGCGCAAGACGTCCTCAGTTTGTGGGTTTTCCTGCGCGGCGTTTGGCGGTAGTCTCGGCGGTTCTCAGGAAACGGAGTACGTGCAAATGGGGCGACGCAAAAACACTGCGGCTGACGACATTGTGTTTGTCATCTCCAAGTTGCCCTGGTGGGCGGGCGTGTTGCTGGCGGCCCTGGTGTGGGTGCTGTTCACACTGTTCACGCCCACCGTACCGTCAGCCGCCGACGTCAAGCCCGCGCAGATGGCCACACATGCCGTCAACACCTTGATGGCGAGAGCGGCACCGTTCATCAAGTACCTTCTTTGCTTCCTGTTTCTCATGGGGGCACTGGTTTCCTTCATCGGCAACCGCAAGCGGAAAGCCCTGCTGGCCGAAGCCCAGGCGCCAAACGGTGCCGCAGCAGTGCAGGGCATGACCTGGCGCGAGTTTGAGATGTTGGTGGGCCAGGCATTCCGCCAGCAGGGCTACACGGTGGAGGAGACCGGCGCAGCCGGCCCAGACGGTGGTGTGGACCTGGTGCTGCGCAAGGGGAGCGAGCGCTTTCTGGTGCAGTGCAAGCAGTGGCGGGCGCTGAAAGTGGGCGTGACGACCGTGCGCGAACTCTATGGGGTGATGGCCGCGCAGGGCGCGGCGGGTGGGTTTGTGGTGACGTCAGGGCGGTTCACGCAGGAGGCGGTGGCGTTCGGTGGCGGCCGCAACATTGAGCTAATTGACGGAAACCGGCTACAAAGGATGATCCAGAACACGAAATCAACGCCAGAAGTATCAGGAGCACCAACTGAATAGAAGCCAGCCTGCCCAAAATGCCAGTCCACAATGGTTCTGCGGACGGCACAGAAAAGCGCGAATGCGGGAAAAACGTTCTGGGGTTGTTCTACTTATCCAAGGTGCAATGGCACTCGGCCTGCTGATTGAGGATTTACCAAAATGTCAAAAGACAACGCGAAGCTGGCCGTTCTGATCGACGCTGACAATGCCCAGGCGACTGTGATCCAGGAGTTGCTGGCGGAAGTATCCCGCTACGGCACCGCCACCATCAAGCGCGCCTATGGCGACTGGACGACGACCAACCTCAAAGGGTGGAAGGAAGTACTGCACAAGTTGGCGATCCAGCCCATCCAGCAGTTCAGCTACACCAGCGGAAAAAATTCGACGGACTCTTCGCTGATCATCGATGCCATGGACATACTGCATGCCGAGCGTGTGGATGGGTTTTGCTTGGTGTCTTCAGACAGCGACTTCACGCGGCTGGCGACTCGTATGCGGGAGGCAGGACTGATCGTCTATGGATTTGGCGAGCGCAAGACGCCGGAGCCCTTCGTCGCTGCCTGCGACAAATTTGTCTACACAGAAATTCTGCGTGCGCAGGCTGAAGAGGCAAAGCCGGGGCAAGAACCGGTGGCGGAGCTACCCAAGCTCAAACCCATTCTATTGAATGCATTGAACATCACTGCGCGCGAAGATGGTTGGGCCACACTGGCTGCTTTAGGCGGGCAGATCAATAGGAGTAATCCGTCATTTGATCCGCGAAATTACGGTGTGGGAAAACTGGGCGAACTGGTTCGGCAGCAAGCCTCATATCTTGAAGTAAAGGAAGTGAAGAGTGGGGAGGGTGACGCCATCCAAACACATATGCACGTACGACGGAAAATGACTTCAGCGTAACAAACAATGCCCCGCAAGTATTTGATGCGAGCGCATCTCAATGCTTTTAGAACAATTTTCAATGCGCGAGCTACAAGGTCATCGCGCGGGGGTATATGTAGCGGAGAGTCCGGCAAGGAACCCCAGCTAACTGGTCAGCAGTATTCAGTCGTTTAATTCTGTTTCGAATACACACGAGCCAAGACGCGACCAATAAGAGGCTCGGCGACCTCAGCGACGAAGGACTCTTCGGCGCTCGTCATTATGAATTCGCCAATGCTTGCATGAGCGATAGAGCAACGGAATCGATATAGGACATAGGTAACTAATTTCGTGGCCTTTTCCAAATTCCATTCAAGCTTATTTGCCTTAAATGTGGGTTCGTCAAACCCTACGGCAGATGCGGTCATAAACTGCGCCCTACTTTTTTTGTACGGATTGCTATCTTTTGAGTAATCAAAGAGAAGCTCTTCCAAAATTGTCCTGTAAGTTGCATTCGAAAATACAGGCGTCAGTATGGAGGCCAAAAAAGTAATTTCGCCGCAGTATCTTGAAATGAGTCTATTGAGACGATCAACCTCGGATTGACTATGCGAAGCTAGGAGTTTTCCGATCCCCGGAAGGTCACTATTCAGGCTCTTTATCTCTTCGACTAAGTCGTAATCAAAGCTCAGTTCCAGCAAGTGATAGAGCCCTAGGTAACGGTCAAGAGAGGAGCTCTGAGAGACTGATCTAAATGCAGCCTCTTTATGCTCGTTTGTTGGCAGGCTGAGTTTGGGGTTGGCGCCTATGGCAGCCTGTGAGACTCGATTGATGATTGGGTTTGGCTGCTCTTCCGGATGAGTAAAGCCGCCCCAAACGCTGCTACCCTCTCTGTACATTGAGTTATATCTATCGACTACGACCTTGTGCACCAGCAAATAGTAGTAGTCAAAACGAAAATTCCCATTGTCTGCAGTTGCTCCCGCCAGCGTTTGCTCCAACAGATACGCGGCCGCCCATAGGTGGGATGCTTGGTTATAGGTGTACGTCGATCCTTTTGAAGTAAGCAGAAAGACAGTGCCCTTGCCAGTCCCAAGAAGTACTTCAATATCAGTTCCCTGAACGTATTTTGGTGACACCGCTGTCAGCTTCAATGGCAAGAAGCCATTCACTAAGCATTGGCCGTTGAAATCACCGACAGTTAGGCTCGCATCGACACCCGTGGGAGCGCCACTGGCGACAAGCTGCTGGTATTGAACGAAGTTCACAGCAGTGTGAGGAAGGCTATTCCGCCTCACGTTCCCAAATGGCGGCCAGAGCTGTGTCGCCTTCGTCTCTAAAAAATTCTCTGAAAGAGACGAATGCGAGCTTTCGCGTGGCGAATCCAACATTGATTTTTCGGGTCGGAAACCCTTGAACAATCTCCTGAAACTTGAGGAGACCCATCGGATCATCGCCTGCAATGGCGTTGGTAAGCTGCTTTATAAGTGAATTAATAGCGCTCTGAATACGCAATTTTCGCTCGCTGTTTGAGCCAAAGTCCGAGACGGCCGCGAAGAACCCGTTGATCACGTTTTCACCGCCAAACCAAGATATTCCAGTAGGGGCACCCATCAATGTCCCGTCATAGACCCGACACACCTCGTCATCGACTCTGCAGAAGTCTTCCAGGTAACCTGAGAAGTCGGAGAACTGCTGGCCAAGTTCATCTTCATCTGTCTCCAAGACGGACTCTTCTGTAATGCGCTGGGCGACCACGTTTTGCTTTTGGACTTCTGGAGACTTGAGCAGAAACGCGTGGTACCCGCCTGCGATCTTGTCCAACGCAAACTTGCGAGGCCGATCGCGGCGAGATTGTTCGCTTTCAGTAAACAACTCTAGATGAGGAACCTTGTGCTCCAGAGTAGATTGAAAGCTGAGAAAGAGAATCTCAATCTGATGGCGCATGGACATCGGCTTTTGTCCAGCGTTCAACACGATGATGCGGTAGATAAGATGTTTCAAATCTGGTTCGATTCGAATTTCCAGGTGTAGCGTTTGTTCCGGCAGAAATTCGTGCCCTGAGTCGGCCAAATCTTTAAGAACATAAGTTCTCTGCAAACCATCCAAGATATTCAGATTGCCTGCTCCAGCGAGAGCATCGGCGAATTTTCTTTCTTGTCCTTGAATAGCCAAAGCTTTCAATGCTGGCGCCTTGTCCAAGGGAGGTGCCAGCGTTATCGTTGGCAGGAGAACCCCGTCTCGTATGTCAGCTTTCATTCTGGCGTAGGCGTGGTGCTTTTCCTTTCGACGCTGAATCGAAAACTTATCAAACTCCGGGCCAATCAGTGCAAAATATTTTTCAATCGATATCTGAGCGTATACGACAGGAGTATCCGTGCGAGCATCTTTGAAAATGCCAAGAATTTCAAATGTCATCTGGACGCTCCTGCATTGGTTACCCAACTATCCTTCATCCCCGCCACCCTGTTAAACACGGGCTTACCCTCTCCTCCATTCAGAGGAGACCGATGGTCTTTGAGGTCCGCCACAAAGTACCCATGCCTCTCAAACTGAAACTTCTCGTCCGGCTTGGCGCTGGCCAGTGACGGTTCCACATACGCTGTCACCACCCTGAGTGAATCAGGGTTCAGCTCTTCCACAAAGTCCTGTTCACCCGTGTCGGGCTGGGGCACGCTGAACAGCCGGTCATATAGCCGCACTTCGGCTTGCACGGCGTCGGCGGCGCCCACCCAGGTGATGACGCCTTTGACCTTGACCGCATCACTGCCCGGCGTGCCGCTCTTGGTGTCGGGCACCAGGGTGGCGTGCACTTCCAGCAGGTTGCCGGCTTCGTCCCGCTTTGCGCCAGTGCATTCAATGACGTGGCCATATTTCAGGCGCACTTTGTTGCCGGGGTAGAGGCGGTTGTAACCCTTGGGCGGCACGTCTTCGTAGTCGGTTTTCTCAATCCACAGTTCGCGGCCAAATTTGAAGATTCGGCGGCCTCGCTCAGCGTCGTGCGGGTGCACGGGCGCGCTGCAATCATCCAGTGTGCCGCTCCCATGCAGCTCGTCCCAGTTGGTAATCACCAGCATCACCGGGTCCAGCACGGCCATGGCGCGTGCGGCTTTCGGGTCCAGGTCTTCGCGCAGGCAGCCCTCCAGCGTGCTGTAGTCAATCCAGCTGTCGCTCTTGGTCACGCCTATGCGTTCCGCAAACATCTGTATGGCCTCGGGCGTGTAGCCGCGGCGGCGCAGGCCCACGATGGTTGGCATGCGCGGGTCGTCCCAGCCGCTGACTTTGTGCTCATTCACCAGTTGGGCCAGCTTGCGTTTGCTGGTGATCACATAGGTCAAATTCAGCCGCGCAAATTCATACTGGCGCGGGTGCGGTTGGGCCAGCAGCCCGCCTTCACACAGCCGGTCCAGCAGCCAGTCGTAAAACGGGCGCTGGTCTTCAAACTCCAGTGTGCAGATGCTGTGGGTAATGTTCTCCAGCGCGTCTTCAATCGGGTGCGCATAGGTGTACATCGGGTAGATGCACCATTTGTCGCCGGTGTTGTGGTGCGTGGCGCGGCGGATTCGGTAAAGCGCCGGGTCACGCATGTTGATGTTGGGGTGGCCCATGTCAATTTTGGCGCGCAGCACGGCGGCACCGTCTGCCAGCTCGCCATCGCGCATGGCGCGAAAGCGTTGCAGGTTGTCAGCCACGCTGCGGCTGCGGTAGGGGCTGTCGGTGCCGGGGCGGCCAAAGTCGCCACGGTTGGCGCGCATTTCTTCGGCGCTTTGCTCGTCTACATAAGCGTGGCCGGCCTCAATCAAATACTCCGCCGCGCGGTACATGAAGTCGAAGTAGTCGCTGGCGTGATACAGGTGGCTGGTGTCGTTGGCGTCCCAGCCAAAGCCCAGCCAGTGCACCGCGTCCAGGATGCTGTTGACGTACTCCTGGTCTTCTTTCTCAGGGTTGGTGTCGTCAAAGCGCATGTGGCACACGCCACCGTAGTCGCGCGCCAGCCCAAAGTTAAGGCAAATGCTTTTGGCGTGGCCCACGTGCAGGTAGCCATTGGGCTCGGGCGGGAAGCGGGTGCGAATTTTTGCCGGGTCGGGGCTGCCTGCGGCGTGGTGGCTGGCGTCACCGGGGGTGCCGCCCCATTGCCGGGCGGCATAGGTTTGTTGCTCCAGGTCGCGTTCAATCACCTGGCGCAGGAAATTGCTGGGTTTGATGGCTTCTTTTTCAGCAGGGGCGTTCATATCAGGCCATTTTAGGGGCGGGCCTGTGGTTTCCCCGGGGGTCTGCGGTTACTTCTGGCTACGCAGTTAACCGGGCGTACGTCAGTCGGTTTGCGTTGGGCGGCGTTAAAGCTTGGCAAGGGGGTGCTGTTCACCCCTGTATGAAGGAGACCGCATGAAGCTCAACCGTTGTTCTCTGGCGGGCGCTGCTGCCCTGGCTGCCTTGGCCCTGCTGGCCGCTACCCCGGCGCGCGCCAGTGACGTGTATTGGTCGGTGGGGGTGCAAGCTGCGCCGGGCGTGGTGATTGGCGCGTCCAATGCGCCGCGGGTTTATGTGCAGCCGCAGCCGGTTTACCTGCCACCCCAGCCGATTTATGTGCATCCCCACCCACAACCGCGCAGCTACTACGTGCAGCCCGCGCCGGTGGTTTACTACTACGTGAAGCCGGGGCACCGGCACTGGAAGCAGCGCCACCACGGGCACGGCCACGGCCACCACGGTGGCTGAGGCCCGCCGTTGGCGCCTTACCAGGCGTCTGAACGAACTTGTGACTCCCACAAGCCGTTGCGCGTGGTGTACACGCTGATCACGCCGTAGCGCTGCTCGCCCTTGGCGTCAAATTTCATCGAGCCGGTGACCGGCGCGTAGCCATCAATCGAGCGCAGTGTTTCTGTAATGGCCTGCGGCTTGGCAGACTCGGCCCGTTTGATGGCGCTGGCCAGCACATGCATGGCGTCGTAGCTGTAGTGGCCGCCGTAGGCGGGGTCAATCTTGAACGCAGCGCGGTAGCTCTCCAAAAACTTGGCGCCGGCCGGAAACTCGCGCGGCTCCAGAATCGGCGAGGTGGCAAACAGCCCGCCTTGCAGCTGGCCTGCGCCTTTGAGCATGGCGGTGGTTTTGATGGTGTCGCCACCCAGCAGTGCCAGCTTGGTGTATTCAATTTTCTTCAGCGCTTCAATCAGGGCCAGCACCTGAAAGTCGTTCAGGGTCGACACAATCGCCTCCACCCCACCGGCCTTGAGCTTGGCTGCAAGTTCGTCAAACGCGGTGGTCTTGTCGTCAAAGCTTTGGCGCAGCGTCAGCTCTTTTTGGGCCTTGGTCAGCTCGGCTGCCGCGCCATCGGCCAGGCCTTTGCCGTAGGGCGTGCCGTCGTCCAGCACCGCAAATTTGGTGGCGTTGAGCTGATTGGCCGCAAACGAGCCAATTGCCTTGGCCTGCAATGTGTCGTTGGCCACCAGGCGGAAGGTGGTGGGCAGGTTCAGCTGGGTGTATTTGGGGTTGGTTGAAATCGCCAGTTGGGCAATGTTCTTGGCCCCGTAAATCGGTGCCGACTCGATGCTCACGCCCGAATTCAGGTGACCGATCACCGCCACTATCCCGGCGTCTACAAGCTGCTGTGCCACTTCCTTGCCGGTGCCCGCGTTGGCCCGGTCGTCCACCGCCACTATTTCAATGGTGACCGGCTTGCCTTTGATCTTGAAGCCGCTTTTGTTGAGTTCGTCTACGGCAAGCTTCACGCCGTTGTGCATGTCCTGGCCCAGCGCGGCCAGGTTGCCCGACATGGGCTGGGCCACGCCGATCTTGATAACTGATGGTGCGTTGTCGCAACCGGCCAGCAGGCCGGCAGCAGCAACAACACCGAGAGCCAGAACGCTTTTGGCAGCCTGGCGGCGGGTGGGGGTGTGCATGATGAGCTCCAGTGAATTGGGGGTAACGAAATGTAGGTTCGCCCCCGAAACCGGCTCCGCGGGTTTTCACTGAAATTAATAAACGCTCATTACTTATTAGCCAGGCTGATGCTGCGGCAGCAGCCGCGAGTTACCCAATGCTTAGACGACACGCCAGAAAATGTAGTCAGCTTGGTACTTCACGATCTGCCGCGCGCCGGTGTTGGCCGTTCCGCAGGCTGCCGCAGGGGCCACGCCGCCCATGGTGGCCACACGCTGGATGAAGGTAGTGCCGCTGACCATGCCTGTGCCCGATGCCGGGTTGGCCTTCACCAGCTGCAGCGGGATGCTGCCTGCCGCTGCCGGGGCCACCGCCACCTGCGCACCGGTCAGCTTCACGCCGTCCGCGCCTTCCCAGGTGGCCGGCGGGCCGTAGTACTTGCCCACCTGTTTGCCCTCACGGTTATTGAGTTTGGCGTCGGGGCCCACAAACACCCATTCAAACTGGCCTGCAGCGCCAGCCTTGGTGCGGCACTCGTAGGTGATTTCGCCCACGCCCACGGTTTCCCAGAACACCTTGTGGCCCGCGGGCACTTGCACGGCCGCGGGCAGGGCGCTTTGGTCGAATGGCTTCATGCTGGGGCTGCTGGCACAGGCGCTGATGAGGGCGACGGCCGAGGCGGCGAGGGCGGTACGGATGAACATGGTTATGGCTCCTGATCTGGCGTTGAGACAAGACAAAGTTGACAGCCCTTCGGGCGTCCAGTGTCTTACGCAGCAGCGGCCGCGGTGGATTCAACTCAACGCTGGCGGAACTGCGCCAGCGTTGCCAGCAGCTTGTGAGTGGCACCGCTCAGCACCGCTAGCGGGCGGTGCAGCACGGCGGTTTGCCGCGTTACGGCGGGCCGAAGCGGTACGGTTTTGAGGCCTGGCCCGGCATTTCCTGGTGCCTCGCCCTCCAGCGGCAGCACCGCAGCACCGTAGCCCGCCGCCACCAGGCTTTTGACCGCCGAGGTGTAGTTCAGCTCGATGCGCCCGCGCGGCGCAAAACCGGCGCGGCCAAACCACTCCATGGTCTGGCGATGCAGATGGGTGCCCGCACCGGTAAAGATCAGCGGACGCGCGGCCAGCCACTCGGGGCTTACCCGCTTGGGTGCGGGCCAGGCGACCGGCAGATAAGCCACCATCGGGTCACGCCGCCAGGGGCTGGACACAAGCCCGGACAGCGCACCCGGCGCTGCAACCAAACCCACGTCCAGGCGGCCTTGTTGAAGCAGGCTGACGGCCTCACTGGTGCCCATGATGGTGACTTGCACCTCTACCCCCGGGTGGGCAGCCGCCATCGCCTCCAGCACCCCCGGCAGCAGGTTTACCAGCAGGCCCGTGGTGGTGCCCAGCCGAACCGAGCCGACCGCGCCCAGGGCATGGCGCTGCACAGCGGACACTGCGTCGTCGGCATCGTGCAGCAGCTGCCGGGCACGATCCACCAGCACGCTGCCCGCAGGCGTGGGCACCACCCGGCGGCCACCGCGCAACAGCAGTGCAGTGCCCAGGCGGGACTCCAGCTCGCTCACATGCAGGCTGACGGTGGGTTGCGCCAGGTGCAGCGCTTGCGCCGCTGCTGAAAAGGTGCCCAGGTCGGTGATGCAGACCAGCGTGCGCAGCTGGTCAAGATTCAGTTCGCGCATTCAAATTGTCTCATCAGTAATCCTGATAATTTCTATTAAAAATCTCAACTTCCGAAATATCAGTGTAGCGGTGACGATGGCGGCCAATCAACACAAAAGGCACGCCATGACATTTGAACGACTGCTGGGTTTGCTGGGCCTGCGCTACAGCAACCAGCGCCGCAGCCACGACGAATTGCGTGGCATGACCGACCGCGAGCTGGCGGACATTGGCATTGGGCGCAGCGAGATTGCAGCTTTGCTGGCGGCGGTGCAACCGCCGCCCCCGGCGGCTACATCGCGCGGAACAAATGCGCGTAGAGCCGGCTCACCGGCAGCTTTTCGGGCCGGCCTTTCAGGGCCAGGTGCAGCTTGCCGGCTTCATCGCGGGTGACGCTGTCGATCGCCGCCGCCTGCACCACCGAGCCGCGGTGAACTTGCCAGAAGGTCTGGGGGTCGAGCTGCGGCAGCAGGTCTTTCAGGGGTGTTCGGATCAGGTATTCGTGTGCGGCCGTCAGCACCCGCACGTATTTGTCGGCGGCTTCAAAGTAAACCACCTCTTGCACCGGCACCATCCGGATTGCCGTGCCCACACTGGCCTGAACCAGCTTGAGTGGCACTTGTGCAGTGGCCGGGCCGCCGACGGAACCCAGCAGGTGCCGCAGCTGGCCCAGTGTGGCTTCAAAGTCGGGTGCCGGTTGGGCTGCGGGCAGGCGTTGGGCCAGGGCAAGCTGCAGCTTGGCCACCGTTTTGGCAAGGCGCGCGGGCTGCACCGGTTTGAGCACATAGTCCATGGCCTGGGCTTCAAAGGCCTGCACAGCATATTGGTCGTAGGCGGTTATGAACACCAGCGCCGGGAAGTGCGGGCTGCCGGGCGTGTGGGTGGGCCATTCGTCAGCCAGTTCAACTGCGGCTTCCAGCCCGGTCTGGCCGGGCATGCGGATGTCAAAGAACAGCACGTCGGGCTGCAGGGCCAGTGCCTGGGTGACCGCGCTGATCCCGTCGCCCACGGTGGCCAGCAGCTTCAGGCCGGGCCAGGCCAGCTTGAGCTCTGCGGCCAAGGCCTGGGCCAGCAGCGGCTCGTCTTCCGCAATCAACCCGGTGGCGTTCATGATTTCAAAGGAAATCGAACGCTAGCCCGCATACCGCCTGCGGGAGCCGCTACAAATTCAATAGCAGCGGCAGGCCCGTACACGGCCGCCAGGCGCTCCCGCACCTGGGCCAGACCAAAGCCGCTGCCGGTGGGTGCAGCGCTCTGAATGCCGACGCCGGTGTCGGTGACTTCCAGCACCAGCTGACTGCCCTCCTGGCGCGCGCTGACCCGAATGCTGCCGCCTTCCACCTTGGGCTCCAGCCCATGCTTGATGCTGTTTTCTACCAGAGGTTGCAGCAGCAAGGTGGGCACCGGCTGATTGGCCAGTGCCTCGGGCAGGTCGAGCTGGTAGTGCAGGCGCGGGCCCATGCGCACACTCATCAGCGCCAGGTAGTCGCGCAGGCGCGCAAACTCGTCGCTCAGCGGGTGGGCACTGGCGCGCGACGCGTCCAGCGTGGCGCGCAGGTAGGCAATCATGTGGTCAAGCATGGTCTGCGCGCGCACCGGGTCGACACTGATCAGCACCCGCAGATTGGCCAGGGTGTTGAACAGCATGTGCGGCTCGAGCTGGGTCTCCAGCAGCTTCAGGCGCGACTCGCTGGCAAGGTGTCGGGCCTCCACCATCTTGCGCTCAAGGTAGGCGCTCTTGTTGATGGCGTAAAAGTAAAAACTGCCCGCAATGCCGGCCAGCGCCGTGATCAGGATCGACTGGCGCAAATTGGTCACGGGGTCCACCGGTGGCCCCCCGGCATACCAGCCAAAGCTGCGGCAGGCCAGGTCTGCCAACCCGGTGCCCAGGAAGTAGCCCGCGATGATGCTGCCGGCCACCAGCGAGACCCCGGCCAGGCCTTTTGGCCAGCCGGTTTCGGCAGCGGATGGAAACAAATGGCGCCCCAGGTCGATAAAGGCCCAGGTGAACCCGCCAATGGCGATGGAATAGGCCACCGGGGGTGCGTAGGGCCGCTCGGGCTGAAAGGCGTACTGGATGGTGGCAATCGCCAGACAGAATGCCATGGTCTGCAGCAAATGCTGCAGCTTGGACAGCCCGTCGAGCTTCATGGCGGGTTGCCTGGGCCTTGCTGGCGCTTTAGCCGCTCGCGCTCTTTTTGCACCAGACGCTCGCGCAGGCCGCTGCCCGCGCCCAACACGAATACCGACACCCCGTGCAGCACCAGCCCCAGGCCCCAGCCCAGCAGCGGAAACACCGACCAGGGCCGGCTGCCAAAGGCGTAAGTCGACATTGCGAAGATCACCAGATTGACCACCAGGTACACCGCGGCATGGGCATACCAGCCCAGCTTGGCGCCGGCCCGTTTGCGGGCGACGCGGTCAATTTCTTCATCGGTCAGGGGCTGTGTCATGGGGTAGGCCTGCGGTACTTCGGCCCATTCTAGAGCGCTCATTCGGCGCAAGCCCGTGCAACTGCCTGCACTGCGGCGGGGTCCAGCGTCAGGCCCATGTGGTTGGCACCATCGATCAGCGTGACAGGCACCGGGCGGCCGGCTGCGTCAAACACGGCGGCGTAGCGGGTGGCGTCAAACAGTTCGTCGTTGCGCCCGGCCACAAGGCGCATCGGGCGTCTGGCGTTGCGGATGTCGGCCTGATAGTCGTCGCGGGGCCGGAAACCGGTGGCCAGGTTGAAGTCGTAGCTGGCAGTCAGGAACTCGCGCGCCACGTCGTTCAGGCCAAAGCGCAATACCGGCAGGTGGTTCCAGGCTGTGATGCCCGCCACATTGAGCAGCGTCACTGCCACCATGCGCGGCAGGCCCACCGACACCCAGCCCCCATCGTTGGGCCGGTTGGTTGGCGCGTTGTGGTGCAAAAAGGGAGCCAGCAGGACGTAGCGGTCAAACAGGTTTTGCCGCGCGCCACCGGCAAAGCGCAGCGTATAGCCGCCGCCCGACGAGAAGCCCGCCAGCGTGCTGGGCCCGCTGTGCGGCACTGCGCGCATGAAGTCTTCAATGTCGTCGTCAAGCTGGCCGATGTAGCTGGCATGCCCGCGCGGGCCCGAGTCGCCGTGGCCGCGCATGTCCAGCGCGGCCACTTGCAGGCCCTGGGCGGCCAGGGCCTGGGCCAGCACATGCATGCTGCGCGCCCGGGCCGACGAGCCGTGCACCAGCACCACGCGGCGGGCATTGGGCGCGCTGCCCAGCGCCGGGTAGTACAGCCAGGCCATCGATGTGCCGTCGCGCGCCTTGTAGCTGCGCGCCGGTGGCACGGCGGAGAAATTGGCCTTGGCAAAAGGCTCGTTGATGCTGGCCAGCGGCGCTATCGGGCCGGGGCCGCCGAAAGTGATCGCCGCCGCCAGTGCCGTCAAGACCAAAACCAGGGTGATGGCGACAGAAATCAGAACTTTTTTCATGGTCGCCCTTGAATATGTTGCTGGAAGAACTGTACTGTGGCGCTGTTCAGGCGTGCCACGGCAGCCGGTCGATCGAAGCCGGGCGGGTCGCCCGTAAGCGCCAGCGCGATGGCGCTCATCACCTCGTCAGGCGGCATGGGCGACAGCATCACGCCATGGGCCGCGTCGGCAAACGCGGCTACCCGGGTGCAGGTGGTGCATGCCGCCAGTACCGCACCACTGTGAAAGCGCGGCACCTGGTTGATGTCTTTGCCCGCCGTGATGAGCCCCAGCGCAATGCGTGGCTGCACCAGCGAGTCCATGTCAAAGTCAGCGGCGAATGGCACCGCCGCGATGGCGGCGGCAATCCGTGGGTCGTGGTGGGTATACCAGGTGTCGTCGTCAAAGCGCTGGCGGATCACCCCCAGTGCAATTTGTTTCTTCAGCCCGTCCAGCATGCCGCCATTGAGCCGGGTGGTGAAGCCCACACAGGATGAAAAGTCATGCTCGATGTGGGCCTCGCAGTGTTTGCGAAACCCTGCGGGCGACCATCTGCCACCGGCCAGGCTGAGCGCGGTGTGCCCGCCCGCCGAGCCGCCAAACACGCCCACGCGGTCCAGTGTCAGCAGTGGCGCAAAACGCTGGTCCGCCGCCAGCGTGTCAATTGCGCGTGACACTTCAGACGGGCGCAGCTTCCAGCTCGCGGGGCCGGGCTCGCTGAAGTCCTTGTAGTTGTCGCGCAGGTGCTCTGGCAGCGCCACCACAAAGCCCGCGTTCACCAAAGCCCGGGCCAGGTCGACATGAACCCAGGGCGAGCCGCCCGAGCCATGCGAAATCACCACCAGCCGGGCGTTGCCCTTGGCTGGCGCGGCGTCTGGCGCCAGGTTGAATGTGAAGACGCCGCGCCTGACGGCTTGTTCGGCAGCATCTGTGGGGTAGAACACAGTGACAGGGCCATGGCCTGCTGCGCCCGGCAGTTCGGTCAAACCCATGCCGGCAAGGGCTGAAGTGGCGCCTGCGCCGAGCCACCAGGCCGCCACACAGGCGGCGCGCAGCCAGCGGCTGCTGGTGTTGGAATGAAGTGCGGACATGCTTTGCTTTTGACGTTTGGGTGGGGAAATGCCCCTTACCAGGCGTCCCGCTGCTGGGCGATGCGGTCACGCTCACGTTGTACCAGCCCATCAAAAAGGCCTGCGCCGCCAGTGACCAGGAAAACCACCGCGCCATGAATGGCCAGGCCGAGGCCCCAGCCCAGGGCTGGAAACACGGCCCAATGCTTGCCGCTGGACGCGGACACCACGGCCAGCAGCAGGTTGACCGCAATGTAGACGGCGGCGTGGCTGTACCAGCCCAGTTTGGCCCCGGCGCGGCGGCGCGCCAGGCGTTCAATTTCGTTGTTCGACAGGTTGATGCGGTTCATGGTGATTCCTTCAGGCGTTGAAAGCGGGGGTTGCAATGGCAGAGGCAGGGCGGCGAACCAGCTGTAGCAGGCGCACCGTGCGCCCCGCAAAGACGCCGCTGGACAGGCCCGACAGCGCGGCCACAGCCATTGCAAAGCCGGTGTCGGCACGCAGCGCGGGGTTGAAGCCCAGGCTCACCCCCACGGCGTACTTGATCAGAAAGATGGCCATGATCAACACCATGGGCACCCAGCTTCCGGGCAGCTCAAACTGGCGTTGTGCAGCGTCGTAGCGCACGCCCGCCGCCAGCGGGGTTTGGGTTACCGCCAGCATGGCCAGCGCAGCAGTTGCCAGCCAGGTACCCAGCACGGCGGGCGTGGCACCAAAGTCGCCGGCCAGGCCAGTAACCGAGAACGCCACCAGACCCAACGGCATCAGCGTGACCCGCGCCAAACCGGCGCGCCGGGCCCGGGTCTGGCTCAGCCCCATCGCCACCAGCGCCGCCAGCAAGCCCCAAACCCACAGCGGCGTGTTGCCCAGGATCTGCGCAATCATGGGCTGGCCATGCGCTGGCATGGCGTGGGGCTGCAGCAGGCCGAGCCACTGGCCCCAGACCAGGTTGCCCAGAAAGCGGCCCGGCAGCAGCGTGAACGAGCCGGCCACCAGGCAGGCACCGATATACAGGTTCTGCATGGTCTTGCGGTGGCCATTGATATTGCCTTGGGCCAGGAACCAGAACGACAGCGCGAGCATGCCCAGTGTGATGAAGGCCAGCGCATGAATCGGCCCCATGCCCGCGAACAGCGGCATCACCTCGGCCTTGATGAACAGCGCCGAGACGGCGGCAATCACCATCAGCGTGACCCAGGCGTAGCCAAAGGCGCGGTGCAGTTTTGGCCTTTGGGTTGCGCCTTTGCGCGCCCACAAGGCCACGGGGCCGATAACGACGGCAGTCAGTGCGGCCATGAGGTGGACGGCGACGATGGGGCTGAGGGCTTGCATGGTTTGCTGCTCCGGGGTGGTTTGATGGGCTGGACTTTGCCCGCCAGCGGCTGGCCCGGCGACCGGCTTGCGACGAAATGCAGCAAATGCGGCGCGAAATGCAGTCAACGGGGCGTGGTTTGCGGCTGCTTTACATGGTCTACACAGCGCATTCGCACGGCCAGCCCGAGTCATTCCTACAATCAAGCGCATGAAAAAGACCAGCTTGATCTCAGTTGCCGTGGCCTTGGCGCTTGCCGGCGGTGCCGCGGTGTGGTGGGTGCAGCGCAGTGACGCTGACGCGGTGCAGTACCGCACTGCCAAGCTTGAACGCGGGCCGCTGCAGGCCACGGTGTCGGCCAGCGGCACGGTCAACCCGGTGACGCAGGTGTCGGTGGGAACCCAGGTGTCGGGCCAGATCAAGGAGCTGTATGTTGACTTCAACTCTGAAGTCAAGGCCGGGCAACTGATCGCCCAGATTGATCCGGAGTCAATTGAGTACCGGGTGCGCCAGTCTGAGGCCGATGCCGACGCCGCCCGCGCCGCGGTACTGACTGCCCAGGCCAACGCCGCCGCCGGCCGGGCCGGGGTGTCGCGCGCTCAAAGCGACTTGACTGAAGCCCAGCGCACTTTTGAGCGCAACCTGAGCCTGCAAGCCCAGGGCTTTATCTCGCAGGCCGAGGTAGACCGCACCCGTGCGCTGGTGGCCACCGCAAGTGAAAACCTCAAGTCGGCGCAGGCCCAGCTGGGCGTGACCGAGGCGCAAATCAAGAGCGCACAGGCCGGTGTGGCCCAGCGCGAAGCCTCGCTGGCGCAGGCCAGGATCGACCTGTCCCGCACCCGCATCACCTCGCCGGTGAACGGTATCGTGATCAAGCGCACCATAGAAAAGGGCCAGACGGTGGCCGCCAGCCTGCAGTCGCCCGAGCTGTTCGTGATTGCCCAGAACCTGCAAGACATGCAGGTGGACGCCAGCATTGACGAGTCCGACGTGGGCCGCATCCGCACCGGGCAGAAGGCCAGCTTTACCGTGGATGCCTTCCCGGGCCAGACCTTCGAAGGCACCGTCAATCAGGTGCGCAAGGCGGCGCAGAACGTGGCCAACGTGGTGACCTATGTGGCGGTGGTGGGGTTTTCCAACAACGGCGGCCGCTTGCTGCCGGGCATGACGGCCAATGTGCGCCTGGTTACTGACCAGCGCGAAAGCGTGCTCAAGGTGCCCAATGCCGCGCTGCGGGTGCGTTTGGCCGGGGTCGAGGCACCGGCCGGTGCGGCGTCCGGCCCGGCGCGCCCGGCGTCTGGCGCAACCTCATCCAGCGGCTGGAGCTGGCTGCCCGAAGCCTTGGCCCAGCCAGCGGGCGCAGGCGGGGGCTTTGCCGCCATGCGCGAGCGCCTGGTCACTGAACTCAAGCTCAGCCCCGAGCAGGCGGCCAAGCTGGACGCCATTGGTGCGGACATGCGGCCCCAATTCATGGCGCTGCGTGATCTGGCTGAAGACCAGCGCCCGGCCGCGCGCGAGAAGCTGCAAGCCGAAATGCGCGGCAAGATCAACGCCATGCTCGACGCCGGGCAAAAGGCCAAATACACCCAACTGCAAGCCCAGGCGCAGGCCCAGCGTGGCACCGACGGGCCCGCCCCCCGGCCCCCGGGTGCTACAAATTCCATAGTGGGTCGCCCAGATTCTGCGCGGGCTGCGGCACCAAAAGCCTCTGAACCGGGCAAACCGGGCGGTGTGGCTGCCGCTGCGCCGGCGCAGGGCGTTACACCGCCCGCGGCAAGCGGCGGCGCTGGCGTGGCAGGGCCCAGCGGCCCGGTGGCCCCGCCGATCAGTGGCCAGGGCCCGCTGGTAGAGACCCGCAACCGTTTGGTGGCCGAGCTCAAGATGGATGCGGCGCAGGCTGCCAAGCTTGATGCCATTTACGACGCCGCGCGCCCGCGCTTCATGGCGCTGCGCGACCTGCCGGCTGAAGAGCGGCCCAAGGCGCGTGAACGGGTCAGCGCCGATGTGCGCGCCAGCATCGGAACCATCTTGAGCGCGGAACAAAAGCTTCGCTATGCCGCCATGACAGCCGAGAGCGCGGGCCGTCAGGCCAGCCGCGGGCGCATCTATTTGCTGGGCCAGGACGGCAAGCCAAAGGCCTTCAATGTGCGCCTGGGCATCAGCGACGGCACCATGACCGAGCTGCTGATTGGCCCCAGCGCGCCCGATGCCGCGGACTTGAAAGAAGGTGCCACGGTAATTGTTGGCACCGTGGGCGCAGCGCCAGCGGCTGGCGCGGCGCGGCCCACCGGCCCCCGGATGCCGTTCTGAGCGAAGGCACGCAATGGCACTGATTGAAGCCCGCAGCCTGGTCAAGACCTATGTGATGGGTGACCAGACCGTGCATGCCTTGCGCGGTGTGTCTTTGGACATTGAGGCCGGCGCGTTCGTCGCCATCATGGGTGCCAGCGGCTCAGGCAAGAGCACGCTGATGAACATCCTGGGTTGCCTGGATCTACCCACCAGTGGCATTTACCGGCTGGCCGACGAGGCGGTGGAGGGCATGGCCCCGGATCAGTTGGCCGGCATCCGCAACCGGCGCATTGGCTTTGTGTTTCAGCAGTTCAACCTGTTGCCGCGCACCAGTGCGCTTGAGAACGTTGAGCTGCCCATGGTCTATGCCGGTGTCAAGGCTGCCGAGCGCCGCGAGCGCGCCATGAGCGCGCTGCGCAAGGTGGGCCTGGGTGAGCGCTTTGACCACACGCCGTCCGAGTTGTCGGGTGGCCAGCAGCAGCGTGTGGCAATTGCCCGCGCCCTGGTCAACAACCCGCAACTCATTCTGGCGGACGAGCCCACCGGCGCGCTGGACTCGCAAACCAGTGAAGACATCATGCGGCTGTTGACCGACCTGAACACCCAGGGCATGACCGTGGTGCTGGTGACCCACGAGAGCGACATTGCCGCTTGGGCGCGACGCAAGATCGTGTTTCGCGACGGGCATATTCTTGAGGATGTACTGCAACAACCCGTTGTGCACGGAGTGCCAGCATGAACGGCCTGGCCGCCCTGCGCAGCGCGCTGCGTGCACTCGCCTCCAACAAGCTGCGCAGCATGCTGACCATGCTGGGCATCATCATCGGTGTGGGCGCAGTGATCACCATGATCGCGGTGGGCCGGGGTGCCACTGAACGGGTGCAGGAACAAATGAAGGGGCTGGGCTCCAACATCATGCTGGTGTTGCCCGGCGGCATCACCGCCGGTGGCGTGCGCCTGGGCGCGCAGACCGGCCAGAGCCTGACCGAAGAGGACGCGCTGGCCATTGGCCGCGAAGTGCCGGAAGTGCAGGTGGCGGCACCCAGCCTGCGCACCGGCGCACAGGTGGTGGTGGGCAATGTGAACTGGAGCACCAGCATCTTTGGCACCACCATGGACTACCTGGAGGCCCGGGAATGGCCGCTGGCGGGCGGGCGCGGCTTTGAGTCGGCAGAATTGCAGGGCTCGGCCAAAGTGGCCATCATTGGCCAGACGGTTGCAGCGCAATTGTTTGGCGACGCCGACCCGCTGGACCAGGTGATCCGGGTCAAGAAGGTGCCGGTCACGGTGATTGGCGTGCTGGAGAAAAAGGGCCAGAACTCCATGGGCCAGGATCAGGACGACGTGGTGGTGGTGCCCATCAGCACCTACCGCAACCGCATCCAGGGCGGCTCGGCCGGCAAGCTCAAACGCATTGGTTCCATCAGCGTCAAGGTGCGCGAGGGCCAGAGCATGAAAGCCGCTGAAGAAAACATCAAGGAGCTGCTGCGCCAGCGCTTCAAGGTGCAGCCCGCCGCAGAAGACCCTTTCAGCATCCGCAACCTCACGGAAATTTTGCAGGCCCAGGAGGCTTCCAGCCGCATCATGACGCTGCTGCTGGCGGCGGTGGCCGGCATCAGTTTGGTTATTGGCGGCATTGGCATCATGAACATCATGCTGGTGAGCGTGACGGAACGCACCCGCGAAATTGGCCTGCGCATGGCGGTGGGGGCGCGCGGCAAGGACATCCTGGCCCAGTTCCTGATCGAGGCCGTGACGCTCAGTCTGATTGGCGGAGCCATTGGCGTGGCGGTTGGCGCGGTGGCCACCTGGGCGGTGGGCCAGTTTGCCGGCTGGCAGGTCAGCATGACGGCGTCGTCAATCCTGCTGGCGGCGGGTTTTTCGGCCTTTGTCGGGATATTTTTCGGCTTTTACCCGGCACGCCAGGCCAGCAAACTGCTGCCCATTCAGGCGCTGCGCTACGAATAGCTGCGGCCTTGTCCTACGCAGGGCGGTCACCGCAGCAGGGATGCTTGGCGTTAAACACGCCGACCAGGAGCATCCATGAACTTTCAATTCCAGGCCCCGCTGCGCATCACCCTGCTGGTGGCGGCGGCCTTGCTGGCATCCGGCCCGTTGCTGGCTGAAAAAGACAACGACAACCGGGCCAACGGCAAAGACAAAAAAGAGCAGAAGTACAAGCCCGAGAAGCAGAGCAAGCGCGAGAAAGATGAGAAGCGCTTTGAGCGCGACAACGTGCGGGTGGGTGCCTATTTCAATGACGATCACCGCCGCGCGGCCCGTGTCTACTACGTGCAGCAGTATCCGCAGGGCGCGCGCTGTCCGCCCGGCCTGATCAAGAAGAACAATGGCTGCTTGCCCCCGGGGCAGGCAAAGAAGTACTGGGTGGGCCAGCCGCTGCCACGCACCGTTTACTGGTACCCGGTGCCGCAGCCGGTAATCGTGCAACTACCGGTGGCACCCTACGGCTACCGCTACGTGCGGGTGGGCAACGACATTTTGCTGTTGTCGCCCGAGTCGGCCATCGTGGTCGATGTGATTGCCGGCTTGCTGGGCTGACGCAAGGCCTGCTGCGCGCCTGGGGCAAACCGGTCTATTGAAGCGCTGCCAGTTCGAACCGGTTTCGGCGTCAGCGTGGAGGCTGGATGCATCCAGGTGCACGACTGGCGCGTATGCACTGAATGACCGCCGCCCGCGCCCATTCAGCCGCTGCTTCTTTCGTGCTACTCTCGCCCCGAGCTAGCGCGGCGCCCCGCCTGCGTGGTACAGCACCCAACCAGCGCGAACCCGGCATGCCAGAGATTCTTCCCGACCCGCTCGCGCTGCAAGCCGAGCGCAACGCCCAGCTGGCAACGCTGGTCCAGGCCGCCGCCGGGGGTGATGCGCGGGCATTCGAGCAGTTCTATAACGCCACCGTGCGTCAGGCGATGGCCGTTGTGCGGCGCGTCGCAGGCGATGCGCATGCCCAGGACGTACTGGCTGACTGCTACTTTCAGGCATGGCGCAACGCCGCCCAGTTCGATGTCTTGCGTGGCAGCGCCCTGGCGTGGCTGTTGACCATGGCGCGCAGCCGCGCCCTGGATCGCATGCGCCAGGAGGCCTTGCGTCACGGCGGGCTTTCAGGCGCACCGGACTACGATGCTGATGCCAGCGAAAGGCACCCTGGCCCCGGCCCGGACCAACTGCTGGAAAGCACCCAGGCCAACACCCAGCTGCATGCGGCATTGCGCCAGCTCACCGCAAGCGAACGGTGGGTAATGGGGCTGGCCTATTTCAGTGACTGCTCACACAGCGAAATCGCCACAGCGACCAGTCTGCCGCTGGGCACGGTCAAATCGCTGATGCGGCGCGCCCAGCACAAACTGCGCGAAACGCTGCAAAATGGGATGCAACCATCATGAACGAGCGCGACGAATCTCTCAGCAGCGACATCATTGACGCGCTGAACACAGCCCAACGGCCCGACGAAGCCATGGATGAGGTCGCGCTGCAGCGCCTGCGCTCAAACCTGATGAAGCGCATTGCCGCCGACTCGGTACAACATCATGTCGCAACCTCCGTAAGCGAAGGCGATTGGCATGTGTTGCTGCCCGGCATCGATCGCAAAATTCTGCAACGCAGCGGCGAAGTCATGTCGTACTTGTTGCGATTTGCGCCAGGCGCGGTACTGCCTGCGCACCGCCACCCGGTGGACGAGGAATGTGTGGTGATCCAGGGGCAATTGCGCATTGGCGGCACGGTGGATCTGGGGCCGGGCGGGTTCCACATGGTGCGCGCCGGTGTGCTCGACGCCGACAGCACCAGCGAGCTGGGCTGCCTGATCTACCTGCGGGGTGCAACGCCGCGTTCCGCGCAGCTGGTTTAGCTGCACATGCACTGCGGCCTTGTGGTCGCGGCGGTGATAATCGCGCGTCACTCAAGGAGCGCGTGTGGATGTTGTACTGCTGGCCAAGGCCGCCATCATGGGCGTGGTCGAGGGCCTGACCGAGTTTTTGCCGGTGTCCAGCACCGGGCACCTGATTCTGGCCGGCGCGCTGCTGGGTTTTGACGATGAAAAGGCCAAGGTCTTTGACATTGCGATCCAGACCGGCGCGATTTTGGCGGTGATCATTGTTTACTGGCAAAAGATTCGCAGCACCCTGGTGGCGCTGCCCACCGAGCGCCAGGCGCAACGCTTCGCACTCAATGTGCTGATTGCATTTGTACCGGCTGTCATCCTGGGTCTGCTGTTTGGCAAAGCCATCAAGGCCAACCTGTTCACGCCCGAGGTGGTGGCCACGGCCTTCATTGTCGGCGGCTTCATCATCCTTTGGGCCGAAAAGCGCCAACAGGTGGCGGTGCGCATCAACGATGTGGACGAGATGAGCCCGCTGGACGCCATCAAGCTGGGCCTGGTGCAGTGCCTGGCCATGATCCCCGGCACCAGCCGCAGTGGTGCCACCATCATTGGGGGCATGCTGCTGGGCTTGAGCCGCAAGGCCGCCACCGACTTCAGCTTCTACCTGGCCATTCCCACGCTGGTGGGGGCGGGTGCCTACAGCTTGTGCAAAGAGCGCGCCATTTTGTCGATGGCAGACTTGCCGATGTTCGGCGTGGGCCTGGTGTTCTCGTTTCTCAGCGCCTGGTTGTGCGTGCGCTGGCTGCTGCGCTACATCGCCACCCACAGTTTTGTGCCCTTTGCCTGGTACCGCATTGCCTTTGGCATTGTGGTGCTGGCTACTGCCTGGAGCGGTTGGGTCAAGTGGGCGGCCTGAGCGGGTGCCAAACGCCTGTAGCTTGATGGCCCGTGGGTTCAGGCCGCCATGCCGCGCAGGCTGGCTTCAATGGCCGCGGCAGTGGCCAGTGGCTTTTCCATCGGGAACAGGTGGCTGCCGTCCAGCATCATGATGCGGCCCTTTACGACCTGCTCGGTCATGGTCATGCCAACCTGCTTCATTTCATGCGAGCGGATGCCGCCAATGAAGGCGGCGGGGCATTTGAGCGGATGGCGCTTGAGCAGGCGGTCCAGATTGTCGGGCAGGGTGTTGTAGATCGCGGTTTCAATGTCACGGTCAAAGCTCAGCACCCGTTGGCCTCCCGCGTCATGGGTGCCGTGCTGCACATAGTCGGCCAGCACCTGCGGCTCCCACTTGGCAAAGGCTTTTTTGTGGCGCAAGTGTTCCAGCACGGCGGCGGCGTCGGGCCAACTGAACTTGCGCCGCCGACTCACCGAACCGGGCGACACCGAGCCCACGAGCTGGGTGCGCTTGATCACGCCCAGCGTGGTGGCGCGCCAGCCCCCCAGGATGGGCGAGTCGATCAGCAGCAGCCCTTTGGCAAGCTCGGGGTGGCGGGCGGCGCACATCAGGCTCAAAAAACCTCCGAGCGAGTGCCCAACCAGCCAGGCCGGTTCACCGGTTTTGTCGGTCTCACGCCTGGCCAGCTCGCTTAACTGCTGCACCAGGTGCGGCCAGTTGTTGGTGACGGGGTACTTCGGGTCATGCCCGAATTTGTCGATTGCCTTGACGCTGTAGCCGCGCGAACGCAGGCTTTTGAACAAAACGCCGTAGGTCGCGGCCGGGAAGCTGTTGGCGTGGGAAAAAATGATCAGGGACACAGCGTTCAGATCAGTTTTTCTTCAGGCCGCGAAATCTTCTTCAGCGCCTTGTGCCGCCCGGTTTCCAGTTTGAGGGGCGTGTCGGTATGGCCGCCGTTCCACACCGGGTCGTCCAGGCTGTCAAATACTTCGCGCAGCTTCTGGCCCCAGGTGTTGTGCAGCATCTGGTAGTACGGGTTGTCAGCATCAATACAGATGACCTTGTCGCTCTCAAGCCGGTTGGCTTCGTACACCACCAGGTCCAGCGGCAGGCCCACCGACAGGTTGGACTTCATGGTCGAGTCCATCGACACCAGCGCGCATTTGGCGGCCTCGTCCAGCGGCGTGTCGGGCGTGATGACCCGGTCAAGCACCGGCTTGCCGTATTTGGACTCACCTACCTGAAAGTACGGCGTCTCGGGTGTGGCTTCGATGAAGTTGCCGGCCGAGTAAACGTTGAACAGGCGCATGCCCTCGCCTTTGATCTGGCCGCCAAAGATCAGCGACACGTTGAACTCCACGCCTGCGTGCTTCAGTGCCGAGGCGTCGCGGTCATACACATGGCGCACGGCGCTGCCCAGCACGCGGGCAGCGTCGAACATGCTTTTGGCGTTCCAGATGGTGATGGCTTCGTCACCATCGTGTTCCTTGAGCTGCTCGATCTGCAAAATCTCGCGCACCGACTGCGCAATGCCCAGGTTGCCCGCCGACAGCAGCACCATGAAGCGGTCGCCCGGCTTCTCGTAGACGATCATTTTGCGAAAGGTGCTGATGTTGTCCAGCCCGGCGTTGGTGCGCGAGTCCGACAGGAACACCAGGCCGGCGTTGAGTTTCATGGCGACGCAGTAGGTCATTTCTTCTCCGGTAGCTTTTTCTTCAAGGCGTACAACGCATCAAGCGCTTCGCGCGGGCTCAGGGCGTCGGGGTCCAGCGCGGCCAGTGCAGCTTCTGCGGGTGACGGCCCTGCGTCGCTGGCCGCAGGCGGTGCGGCGAACAAGTCTACCTGCTCGCGGCTTGCACTTTGCTGGTTCTCCAGTGCCGCCAGGGCGTGCCGGGCGTGGTTGACCACCGCCGCAGGGATGCCTGCCAGCCGCGCCACCTGAATGCCGTAGCTGCGACTGGCCGGGCCGGCCTGAATCTCGTGCAGGAACACGATGTCGCTGCCAGACTCGGTGGCGCTCACATGCACATTCACCGCCGCGTGATGCTTTGCCGGGAACTCGGTCAGCTCAAAGTAGTGGGTGGCAAACAGGGTGAAGGCCTGGGTTTTGTCGTGCAGGTGCGCGGCAATGCCGCTCGCCAGCGCCAGCCCGTCGAAGGTGCTGGTGCCACGGCCGATCTCGTCCATCAGCACCAAAGATTGCGGCGTGGCAGCGTGCAGTATTTGTGCGGCTTCGGTCATCTCCAGCATGAAGGTCGACTGGGCGTTGGCCAGGTCGTCCGCCGCGCCAATGCGGGTGTGAATGGCGTCCATCGGCCCCAGGCGGCAGGCGCTGGCCGGCACATGGCTGCCAATGCTGGCCAGCAGGCAAATGATGGCCACCTGGCGCATGTAGGTGCTTTTGCCGCCCATGTTGGGGCCGGTGATGACCTGCATGCGTTGCCTGGTTCCCAGCCGGGTGTCGTTGGCGATGAAGCTGCCGCTGGAGGTCTCGCCCAGCCTTGCCTCCACCACTGGGTGGCGTCCGGCCGTAATCTCAATGCAGGGCTCGCGGGTGAACTGTGGCGCGCACCAGTTCAGCGTGAGGGAGCGCTCGGCCAGGGCGCACAGCGCGTCGAGCGCGGCCAGTGCCTGCGCCAGTTGTGTGAGCGCGGGCACGAAGGCCTGAAGCTGGTCCAGCAACTGCTCGTACAGCCACTTCTCCCGCGCCAGGGCGCGCTCTTGTGCGCTCAGCGCCTTGTCTTCAAAGGCCTTGAGCTCGGGGGTGATGAAGCGCTCGGCGTTTTTAAGCGTCTGGCGGCGCCGGTAGTCGTCTGGCACCTTGTCCACCTGGCCCTGGGTCACCTCGATGTAAAAGCCGTGCACCTTGTTGAACTGCACCCGCAGGTTGGCAATGCCGGTGCGGGCCTTCTCGCGGGTTTCCAGGTCGAGTAAAAAAGCGTCGCAGTTGTTCTGGATGGCGCGCAGCTCGTCCAGCTCGGCGTCAAATCCGGTGGCTATCACACCGCCATCGCGCAGCAGCGCGGCGGGCTCTTCCAGGATCGCCCGTGCCAGCAAGGCGGCGCAGCCCGCAGGCGGCTGTAGCGGGCCTGAAATATAGGTCAAATCGGCCTGTAGCCCGCATAGATACTGCGCGACCCGCTCTGATTTTTGTAGCGACTGCTGCAAGGCGAGCAACTCGCGCGGACGCACCTGGCGCAACGCGGTGCGGGCAGTCACACGCTCCACATCGCTCACGCCCTTGAGCTCGGCACGCAGCGCCTGCCAGTGGCCCAGCCCCTGGCCGCCGTCGCCGCGCAGCACGCCGATGGCCGCCAGGCGCTGCTGCGCTTGCGCGCGGTCGCGCTGGGGGCTGAGCAGCCAGCGCTTGAGGGCGCGGCTGCCCATGCCGCTCAGGCAGCTGTCCAGCAGCGAGAACAAAGTCGGGGCGTTTTCCCCGCGCAGCGTTTGGGTGAGTTCAAGGTTGCGGCGGGTGGTTTGCGGCAAATCGATCAACTCGTCGCTGCGTTGCACCTTGAGGCTGCTCAAGTGGGTCAGCGCCCGGCCCTGGGTGTGCTCGGCAAAGCCCAGCAGTGCGGCGGCAGCGGCATGGGCCTGCGGCAGGTCTTCAGCGCCCCAGGCTTGCAGGCTGGCGGCCTTCAGCTGCTCTTGCAGCTTGCGCTGGCCTAGTGCGGCGTCAAACTGCCACTCGGGCCGCTGGGTCAGCGACAGCGACAAATGCAGACGCAGTGCCTTGAGGCGCTGCTCGAATGCGGACGTGATGTCGGCACTGAACAGCAGCTCGCTCGGCGCAATGCGGGCCACCCAGGCTGCCAGCGCGTCGCTGGCGCATTCGGCCAGGTGCAGTTCACCTTGGGTCACGCTCAGCCAGGCCAGGCCCAGTGTGTTGCGCGGGCCCTGGTGAACCGCCAGCAGGTAAGACTCGGTCTTGTCGTCAAGCAGTGCGGTGTCGGTCAGGGTGCCGGGCGTGATCACCCGCACCACTTTGCGTTCTACCGGGCCTTTGGCGCTGGCCACGTCGCCCACCTGTTCGCAAATGGCGACCGACTCGCCCAGCTTGATCAACCGGGCCAGGTAGTTCTCAACCGAATGAAACGGCACACCGGCCATCACCACCGGCTGGCCAGCCGACATGCCGCGCCGGGTGAGGGTGATGTCCAGCAGGCGTGCGGCTTTCTCGGCGTCAGCCCAGAACAGCTCGTAGAAGTCCCCCATGCGGTACAGCAGCAGGGTGTCGGGGAAGTCCGCCTTCAGGCCCAGGTACTGGGCCATCATGGGGGTGTGCGCACTCAACTCGGGTGCGGGCTTCATGGCCGGCTTCAGAACGGCGCGTCGCCGCCTGTGGCTGCCGGGCTGCCGGCGTGCACGCTCAGGGTGGTGGTGGCTTCGCGCACGGCGGCCTTTTCACCGGCGCTGGCGAACTTGCTGTATTTGTGCAGGATGGGGACCAACTGGCCATAGATGCGCGGGTTGGCGGCCAGGCACTCGCGCTGTTCCATGAACTCAGACTCGCCGGTGAAGTTGCCGATCAGGCCACCAGCCTCCGTGACCAGCAGCGAACCTGCAGCCACGTCCCAGGGCGACAGGCCGGTTTCAAAGAAGCCGTCGGTAAAGCCGGCCGCCACATAGGCGAGGTCGAGCGCTGCGGCACCGGGGCGGCGCAGGCCGGCGGTGCGCTGCATTACGTCGGCCATCATGGCCAGGTAGTTCTGGAAGTTGTCGCCCGGGCGGAACGGGAAGCCGGTGGAAATCAGGCACTGGTTGAGCTGGGTGCGCTTGCTCACCCGGATGCGCCGCTCGTTCATGTAGGCGCCGCGCCCTTTGGTGGCGGTGAAAAGGTCGTTTCGGCTGGGGTCAAAAATTACCGCCTGCTCAACCTTGCCCTTCACGGCCAGCGCAATGCTGACGCAGTAAACCGGGAAGCCGTGAATGAAGTTGGTGGTGCCGTCCAGCGGGTCGATGATCCAGATTGAATCGGAGCTGGCGTTGCCATGCTGCTGGCCCGATTCTTCGGCCAGTATGCCGTGGTCGGGGTAAGCGGTGAGAAGCGTCTCGATGATGGTGGCTTCGCTGGCGTGATCGACTTCGGTAACGAAGTCATTCACCTGCTTTTGCGAGATTCGCACAGCCTCCACGTCCAGCGCAGCGCGGTTGATGATCGCGCCAGCGGCGCGGGCGGCCTTGACGGCCACGTTGAGCATGGGGTGCAGGTTTGGGGACGACATGAATTGTTGAAACCTTGAGGGACAGATCTTTGGTTCTGTCCCCAACTGATCGAAGAGCTGAGGGGCCGGGCCGACGATGCGGGGGCGCGAATGGGGCGTATTTTCCCATAAAGCGACAATCAAACCCCATGCAGACACGTTTCATCCTCCTGAACACCAGCCACGCCGGCAATGTGGGCGCGGCGGCGCGGGCCATGAAGGTCATGGCGTTTGACGACCTGGTGCTGGTGGCGCCGCGCTGGCCCAACGTGTTGCGCCGGGAAGAGACGATCCAGCGCGCCAGTGGGGCGCTGGATGTGCTGGAGCGTGCCCGCATCGTGGCCACGCTGGACGAAGCGCTGGACGGCGTCACTCACCTGTGCGCCACCGCCATGACGCCGCGCGACTTCGGGCCGCCCACGGTGACGCCCCGCGAGCACTTTGCGGCGCTGGCTCCGCAAGGCCACAGCGTGGCTTTTTTGTTTGGCTCGGAGCGTTTTGGCATGAGCAATGACGACGTGTACCGTTGCCATACCTGCCTGAGCATCTCCACCAACCCGACGTTTGGTTCGCTGAATCTGGGCGCGGCGATCCAGGTGGTGGCCTATGAATGGCGCATGGCGTTAGGTGGGTTTGGGGGTTCTACATTGCTCAGGACAGGCAGTTCAGAGCGAACGGACGGTGCCGCCGACGCCCAGGCTGTCGCTGGCCTGCTGGCGCATTGGGAGCGTTCCCTGGTGGACATTGGCTTCCTGGACCCCGCTGCACCCAAAAAACTGATGCCGCGCCTTAACCAGCTTTTCAACCGCGCGCAGGTGACACCGGAAGAAGTCCACATCCTGCGTGGTGTTGCGAAAGCAATGTGCGAGGCAGCCGCCAAGGCAAGAGGCTAGACTCTTTGCATGTTTACCCGCATGCGTTCCGACATTCAGTGCATTCTTGACCGCGACCCGGCTGCGCGCAGCACCTGGGAGGTGATCACGTGTTACCCCGGCCTGCACGCGATCTGGCTGCACCGTCCGGCCCACTGGTTCTGGACCCATGGCCTTAAATGGCCGGGGCGCTTTGTCTCCAATCTCGCACGCTTTTTTACCGGCATTGAAATTCACCCCGGCGCGAAGATCGGCAACCGGGTGTTCTTTGACCACGCCATGGGCGTGGTGGTGGGCGAGACGGCTGAAATCGGCGACGGCTGCACCATCTACCAGGGCGTCACGCTGGGCGGCACCTCGCTGTACAAAGGTGAAAAACGCCACCCCACACTGGGCCGCGATGTGGTGGTAAGTGCGGGGGCCAAGGTGCTGGGAGGCTTCTTGGTGGGTGACGGTGCCAAGATTGGCAGCAATGCGGTGGTGATCAAGCCGGTGCCCGCCGGGGCCACGGCCGTGGGTATTCCGGCACGCATCATTCCTTCCAAAGAGGGGGCCAGCGCTGACGTGACCCACCAGGAGCCCAAGTTCTCGGCCTACGGCATCACGCTGGAAGATGATCCCTTGAGCCAGGCCATGAAGGGCTTGATTGACAGCGCCGCCGGGCAGGAGCACCAGATCGCGCTGCTCTGGCAGGCCATTGAAAAGCTTTCCGCCATGCGCGACGCCGGCGGTCCGGGCGATTGCGTGCCCGAGGGCGCGGCCCGCAAAGAGTGCTTTGAGGCGGAGAAACTGAACCAGCTGGTTGGCAAGTAAGGGCCTGCAGCGTTCACAAAAGGATCATGCCGCTTTCCGGAGGCGGGGGCTCCTTGGGTTTGGCGCTGGCAGTCGCGGCGGCTTTGAGCTGGCTCAGCTCGTGGTTCAGGGCGGAGTTGACGCGGTCAGCCTGGCGCAGCTTCTTGCTGATGCTGCGCAGCCGGTTGGTAAGCCGCGCCAACAATATGGCAAGCAGCTTGTTGGCCTGTAGCGGGCTGGTGAGAGACAACTCGCTCAGCGCCTCACGCGACAGCAGCGCGGCGTCCACATCCGTAGACGCTTTGCAGGTGGCCGAACGCGGCTCGCCGTCAAACAGGCCCATCTCACCAATCACGCTGCCAGGCCCCACCACGCCCAGCACCAGCGAATCAGCTTTGGACACCCCTTCGTTCGCGACCACTACTTCACCGCGCAGCAGCAGCACCAAAAAGCTGGTGTTCGCCGCACCCTCTTGAATGATCACGTCGCCTTCTTTGTAGCGCTGCAGGCGCATGAGCTTGACCACGGCCAGCGCGGTGTCTGCATCCAGCTCGGCCAGTGCTGAGGTAGAGACCAGCAGCGCGGCGACGTCCTTGCGTTCCCAAGAGCGCTTTTCGGAGACGAACGGTTCCATCAGGTGCTCCCCAGCGGCTTCAAGCCGCGCGGTCGATATCGAGGTCAACTGCGGGCGCGCCGGTTCGTAGCGCGGCCAGCTCGTCTTGAAGCGTCAGGTTCAAAGCGGTCAGGGTCTTGACCTTGTTGTTGGTTGCGCGCAGCCGCTCGGCCACGCGCGCCATGATGGCTCCCATGAGGGCGCAGGCCACCGCAGGCACTGTTTCAATCAACCGGGCCAGCGCCGGACGGTCAAGCACGGCGATGTCCATGTCGGTAATGGCGGTGACGGTCGCGGAACGGGGCTTGCCATCCAGCACGCCCAACTCGCCAAACAGACTGCCAGTGCCCAGCATGCTGAGCACCATGCTGTCGTGCAAGGCACCGCGCATTTCGTTCTGGACCACTGCGTCGCCCTGCAACACCAGCGCCATGTAACCGGTGTTGGTCACGCCTTCGTGGATCAGCACCGTTCCGGCCTTGATGCGCTGGGGCGTGAGCAGGCGCACGATTTGTAGCGCGTGCTCAAGATTCAGCTCGGTCAGGGCGGTCTTCGAGACCAGCAGATCGGCGACATCCGAGCGCGTCCAGGTGCGTTTTTCGGTGACGATACTGTCCATAGCGGGGTTCCAGTACGGTTATTGGCTGGCCACGGGCACCAGCGGAAAGCTATTGTCAAACACGGTCACGCCCCAGTTGGCCGACAGGTCCATTCGGAACACGGCGGTGTCTAGCAGCTTGCCGTCGGCCAGCACCGGGCGCAGGCGCAAATAATAGATGCCTGGCTTGAGTTCAGCCAGTTGCACGCTGGGCGTGGCGGGCTCCAGGCGTTGCAGCACGTTGGTGAAGGCGGCGTCGGCGGCCAGCTCCAGCGTGAAGCGCTGCACCGCCAGCGGCTGGCCGTTGTCGCGCTGTACCGACCAGTCAAGCTGGTTGCGGCCTTCGCGCAGGCTTAGTGTTGAGCCGGTGATGCGCCAGCGCGTGGGCTCCTTGATGGTCACCAGCTTGACCGCGTCAAAGCCTTCCAGGCCTTGCGAATCAATGCCGCGCACCCGGGCAAACCAGTTGGCATTGGCCAGGCTGCCCAGGTCAACGCTGGCGCTGGTGACTTTCAGGTCGCGCACGATGCTGTCGAACTTTTCGTCACTGGCCACCTGGACCCGGTAGGCGCTGGCACCCGCCAGCACCGGCATCGGCAACAGGGCCTGCGGCTTGTTGAGTTCAGCGGGCAGTGCGGAAAGGTCAGGCGCGGGCAGCAGTTTCACAACGCGCACTTCGCGCTCAGTGGGGTTGATTACCGCACCCGTGCCCTGAGGCAGGTCGGCACCGCTTTGCTGGGCCGTGTTGTCGGCGCGCACCAGGCCTTCAACCACCTCGGTGCGGGCGTTGCGGGTTACCGGGTCTTCATAGGCCACCCGGAACTGGGTGCCACGCACGCCCACCAGCGAGGTGGGGGTTTCAATCTGCAGCGGCGTGGCGCGGTTTTGGGTTCGCGTGGCCAGGGTTTCCAGCGCCCCCTGGGCCAGCCGGATCAGCCCTGAAAACCAGGTGGTGGAGCCACTGGCTGACGCGTCGCGCATGGCGTAGTCGCGGTTGGTCACCACGTCGGCCAGCGTACCGGGCAACAGCTTGACCTGGGTGCCGTCTCCCAGTTGCACCACGGCCGAGCTGTTGGCAGCGGTTTGGAGTCGGCCGCCCTCGGGGACTTCCATTCCAACCGTTACCGGCGCGCCGCCCAGCCGCACATCACCGGCTGCACTGACCACCCGGGCCGTGGCTGGCCGGAACTTGAGCAGCCGAAGCGGGATGTTGATTTTTTGCCCAGGCTTGATGAAGTTTGGGTCTTTCATCTGGTTGAACTTTGCGACTTCGCCCCAGGCTCCGGGGCGCACCAGCAGGTCGCGCGACAGACGGATCAGCTTGTCTGATGCCTTGACCGTATAGCTCAGGCTGGGTTCTGGTGCGGGCACCTGGGCCAGCGCGCCAGCGGCGACGCCAGCCAGTGCGAGTGCGGCAAACAAGTGCTTCATTCGGACTCCTGTTAGTGGGGTGGCCTGGCCGGCCGGGTGGCGGTTTTAGGGCGAAAGGCCTTGCAGACGGCGTCGTCAGTTTCCAGCCATGGGCCACCAATCAAGTCTACGCAATAAGGCACTGCGGCGAAGATGCCAGGCACCAATTGGTCGCCTTGCGCCGATTTGAGCCCCTCCAGCGTTTCCTGAATAGCTTTGGGTTGACCCGGCAGGTTGATGATGAGGCATTTGTCACGAACCACAGCGCATTGGCGCGACAGAATCGCTGTCGGCACAAAACGCAGGCTGATCTGGCGCATCTGCTCGCCAAAGCCGGGCATTTCCTTGTGGGCAACGGCTCGCGTGGCCTCGGGGGTCACATCGCGCAGCGCCGGGCCGGTGCCGCCGGTGGTCAGTACCAGCACGCATTTGGCGTCCACCAGCTCGATCAAAGTGGCGCTGATCAGCGCCTGCTCGTCGGGGATCAAACGGGGCTCAAAGGTGATCGGGTTTCGCAATGCTCGGGTCAGCCAGTCTTTCAGTGCCGGCAGGCCTTTGTCTTCATAGACACCCGTGGAGGCGCGGTCGCTGATGGACACAATGCCGATGCGCAGCGGTTCGTGTTCACTCATCGTCTGGCTCAGGTATGGCTTCCAGCTGCTCTTTCACCAACTGGAAGATTTCGCGGTAAGCGCGACTGCGACGCGGTGCCAGACCCTGTGACACCGAGGCTTTGTCGGGCTGCGCGTCCTTGCGGGCCTGGCGCACCAGCGCGCGCAGCTGTTGTGAATCCGTGCCCGGGTACTGCTGCAGCCACTGGCCGACCGCGTCGTCGTCGGCAATCAGGCGGTCGCGCCACTGCTCCGCGTGGTGCAGGGCTTGGGCGGCGGCGGCGGAGCCGCTATGTTGCTCCGCCAACGCAGCCCGTACGGCGTCCAGCACTTCGGGAGCCAGCCCGCGCATGAGCTTGCCCACAAACTGCATCTGGCGGCGTTTGCCCTCAAAGTTGGTGATCCGCTTGGCCTCGGCCAGTGCGTCGGTCAGCTTCTCGGACAGCGCCAGCGGTGTCAGCAGACCCTCGCGTAGCGTCAGCAGCGACTCGCCAAGCTTCTGCAGCTCGGTGCTTTCGCGTTTGAGTTCGGTCCTGCTGGCTTCTGTGGTGCCTTTGAGCTCGGCCTTGAGTTCAAGGTCGAGTTCGCTGCCTTCAGCGACGAACTGGCCCTGGACGTAGTAGCCTTTTTTTGGTTTGCGTGACATGGTGGGGGTTTCGCCGCGACAGGACAGCCCGGCGCATGGCGACAAGTATCATAGCTGCCGATATGAATACCCCCGCTTCCCGAGCCGACAGTGGCTTTGCCTATACCCGCACGAATTTTGAGCAACTTGTGGACCAAGCCCTGGCCCACGCAAAAAAGCTTGGTGCCAGCGACGCCGGTGCCGAGGCCTCGGAAGGCTGTGGCCTGAGTGTTTCAGTACGCAAGGGCGAGCTTGAAACGGTGGAGCGCAACCGGGACAAGTCGCTGGGCGTGACGGTTTATGTGGGCCACCGGCGTGGTAACGCCAGTACCTCGGATTTTTCACCTGCCGCGATTGAGCAAACGGTACAGGCCGCCTACGACATTGCGCGTTTTACCGCCGAAGACCCGGTGGCCGGCCTGCCCGACGCCGACGACATCGCCCGGGCCCGTGACCAACCCGACCTGGACCTGTTTCACCCTTGGGCCATCACCAGCGAGCAGGCGGCCACACTGGCATTGGAATGCGAGGACGCGGCACTGACCACTGACCGGCGCATTACCAACAGCGAAGGCGCAGGCGTGTCAGCGCAGCAAAGTCATTTTTTCAGTGCGCACACGCGCGGCTTTCGCGGTGGCTATGCCAGCTCACGCCACAGCATTTCGGTGGCACCGATTGCGGGCAAGGGCAACAACATGCAGCGCGACGCCTGGTACAGCTCGATGCGCAGCGCCGACGAGCTGGCCAGCCCGCAGGCAGTGGGCCGCTATGCGGCGCAGCGTGCATTGAGCCGCTTGAAGTCGCGCAAGATCGCCACGACGCAGTGCCCGGTTTTGTTTGAGTCGCCGCTGGCGGCTGGTTTACTGGGTGGTTTTGTGCAGGCCGTCAGCGGTGGTGCGCTGTACCGCAAGAGCAGCTTTTTGCTGGACTCTTTGGGTAAGCCGGTGTTTCCCAAGCACATTGACATTACCGAAGACCCCCATGTATTGCGTGGCAAGGGCAGCTCGCCGTTTGACGAAGAGGGCGTGCGTTGCAAAGCTCGCACTGTGGTGAATGGGGGCCGGGTGGAAGGCTATTTTTTAAGCACTTACTCGGCGCGCAAGCTGGGCCTGAAAACCACCGGTAACGCTGGCGGCTCGCACAACCTGGTTCTGCGCTCGCGCCTGACCCGCGCCGCAGATGATCTGGACGCCATGCTGCGCAAGTTGGGTACTGGCCTGTTTGTGATCGAACTCATGGGCCAGGGTGTGAACTATGTGACCGGCGACTATTCGCGCGGAGCCAGCGGCTTTTGGGTGGAGAACGGCCGGATTGCCTTCCCGGTGCAGGAAATCACCATCGCCGGGAACCTGAAGGACATGCTCATGGGCATCGAGGCCGTGGGGGCCGACGCCTACAACTACGGGGCCAAGACCGTGGGCTCCATCTTGGTCAACCGCATGAAGGTGGCTGGGAGTTAGGTCCACCCCCGCAGCGCCAGCGGCGCCCCCCTCAAGGGGGCACCATCAGCAGCCCGGCAGAGCCGGTTCTGCGGTGGCACTGGAATCAGGAGGCCAGCGCGGCTTTCACGGCGGCGCTGACCTGGCCCATGTCAGCCTTGCCGGCGAGTCTGGTTTTGACGGCGCCCATCACTTTGCCCATGTCGCCGGGGCCTTTGGCACCCAGTTCCGCCACGATGGCCCGCACCTCGGTGGCCACTTCTTCGGCGCTCAGGCGGGCCGGCAGGTAGACCTGTAGCACTTTTACCTCAGCCACTTCCTTGTCAACCAGGTCTTGCCGGTTGGCCTTTTCAAAGGCCTCAATGCTGTCCTTGCGTTGCTTGAGCATCTTGTCGACGATGGCAATCACGGCCGCATCGTCCAGTTCAATGCGCTCGTCCACTTCCTTTTGCTTCATGGCAGCGGTCAGCAGACGGATGGTGCCCAGGCGCTCGCTGTCCTTGGCGCGCATGGCAGATTTCATGTCTTCGGTGATCTGGGCTTTGAGGCTCATGGTTGACTCCGGTGTTCGGGAATGAAAAAAGCCTGCATGAGCGTCCCCAGGCAGGCTTTTCGGGTGCCGCGAGGGCAGGCGATCAGAACAGCTTTTTGGGCAACTGCATGCTGCGAACACGCTTGTAGTGACGCTTGACGGCCGCCGCCTTTTTGCGCTTGCGCTCGGCGGTGGGCTTTTCGTAGAACTCGCGGGCGCGCAAGTCAGTCAGCAGGCCCAGTTTTTCAATGGTGCGCTTGAAGCGGCGCAGCGCCACGTCGAAGGGTTCGTTTTCTTTAACGCGAATGGTGGTCATTACGAAATGAATTCCAGATTTGTGCAGCCAGAGGGGTCAAGGGAAGATCGGGCCCGTGCTCCATAACCGCTGATGTCCCCCACTTGAACGGTGATCAGGCCGTGGGGGTTTGCCAGCAAAGCCTTGAATTATAACGGTTTTTAAGCCCGGTTCAAGCGGTGTCGGGGCTCGTTGTTGGCAAGGCCATTGCGCAGGCATGGGCGCTGGCCCAGGCCCACTGAAAGTTGTAGCCCCCCAGCCAGCCGGTTACGTCAACAACTTCGCCAATGAAGTACAGGCCTGGCTGTTTCGATTCCAGCGTCTGGGACGACAGGTCTCGGGTATCCACGCCACCCGCGGTGACCTCGGCTTTTTTGTAGCCCTCGGTGCCTGTGGGTGTAATTTCCCAGCGCGCCAGGCGCTCGGCCAATTGGTTCAGCGCCTTGTCGGTGGCCTCGTTCACCGGGCGCTGCCAGGCGGCGTCTTGCTGCGCCCAGGCGTCCGCCAGGCGGGCCGGCACCAGGTTGGCCAACTCGTTGGCGACCAGTTTGCGCGACTGGTGCTTGGCCCGGGCCAGGGCTTCGGGCAGATTCACTTCGGGTGCCAGGTTCAGGCGCAGGGGTGCCCCAGCGTGCCAATAGCTTGAAATCTGCAACACCGCCGGGCCGCTCAGGCCGCGGTGGGTGAACAGCAAGTCTTCAATGAAAGCCATCCGTTCTTTTTTAGCGCCGGTCTCAATCTGCACCGGCAACGCCAACCCCGCCAATTGCGCATAGGGTGCCCAGTTGTCGCCATCAAAAGTCAGAGGAACCAGGGCCGGACGCGGCTGCACCAGGCGCAGGCCAAACTGCTCGGCCACCCGGTAGCCAAAGTCCGTGGCCCCAATCTTCGGGATGGACAGGCCGCCGGTGGCAATCACCACGCTGGCGGCGTGAACCGTGCCCTGTGCCGTGTCGATCTCATAGCCAGTGGCACCAAGACGCAGGCCATGGACGGCGCAGGGTTGCCAACGCTGCACGCCACCTGCTGCGCATTCGGCCAGCAGCATCTGGATCAGGTCTTCTGCGGAGCGGTCGCAAAAAAGTTGGCCTTTGTGTTTTTCATGAAAGCCAATGCCGTGCTTTTGCAGCAAGGCAATGAACAGTTGCGGCGTATAGCGACTGAGTGCCGAACGGCAGAAGTTCGGGTTGTCGCTGATGAAGTGCTTGTGCGGCGCGCGTACGTCGATGTCGCGGTTGGTGAAGTTGGCGCGGCCACCACCCGAGATGCGAATTTTCTCGGCCACCTTGTCGCTGTGGTCCAGCACCAAGACCTTCAGGCCGCGCTGCCCCGCAATGCCGGCGCAAAAAAGGCCGGCGGCACCGGCACCGATCACCACCACGTCAAACAAATGCATGGGCCGCAGTGTATGCGGCGGGGCGGACAGGTCAGGCCGCGAGCGTGCGGGCGGCCTGACCTGCCGCTGCCACACCACCAACCACATCGCCCACCACAATCACGCACGGGCTGGCCAGCCTTTCGCGGTCAATCGTGGCGCGCAGCTGGTTGAGGGTGCTGACGGCGTGGCGCTGGTCGGGCAAGCTGGCGCGCTCGATGATGGCCACCGGCGTTGCCGCTGGCAGACCCGTGAGCAGCTCGTCCTGGATCCGCTGTGCGCCGCTGACGCCCATGTAGATGACCAGGGTGAGCTTGGCGTCGCGGGCGGTGGCAGCCAGCGCGCGCCAGTCGGTACCTTGGTCACCCGGTTTGGCATGGCCGGTGACAAACACCACACCGTGCGCATGCTCCCGATGGGTGAGTGAAACGCCCAGCGAGGTCACTGCCGCCAGGCCCGAGGTGATGCCGTTGACCACCTCTACCCGCACACCCGCAGCCCGCAGGTGTTCCACCTCTTCGCCGCCACGGCCAAAAATGAAAGGGTCGCCGCCCTTCAGGCGAACCACGTTTTCGCCTTCACGCGCGGCCATCAGCATCAGCTTTTCAATGAAGGCCTGGGGCGTGCTCTTGCAGCCGCCGCGTTTGCCCACATGCACGATGCGCGCGCGCGGCGAGGCAAAGGCCACAACAGCGTCGCTCACCAAATCATCAACCAGCAGCACGGTGGCTGCCTCGATGGCCTTTACAGCCTTGAGCGTGAGCAGCTCAGGGTCGCCCGGGCCGGCACCTACCAAAGTAACTTTTCCGCTGCTGTTCATGATGCTTCTGCCAGACGCAAGATATGTTCCACCTGCTGCGCAATCGACGCCGGTACCGGTTGTTGGCCGGCCAGCACGGCGCGGATATAGGTGGCCGTTGTTGCCGGGTCGGTGTCGGTGGGGAGTGAGGGCAGGTCAGTGACGGTGCCCTTTTGGCCTTCTTGCAAAAGCTGGCGCTGGCCCCGGACAAAGCCGTCCATTTGCGGCATGCGGCGCGGGTCTGCGACCACTTCGCCTTCGGTGCCACGCAACAGCAGCGCCGTGCTGCCCATCAGCGTTAACACTGCGGCCATCGACACCGCGTACTCGGGGTGGGTGTAGCTGCTCACGATCACGGCCGGGCCGTCGCAAGGGTTCATGAGCTTGACCAGGCTGTGAGCCGGGTTGCGCAAGCCCACCGCCCGGCGCACGTCCAGCAAGCGCTTGAGCGCGGGGTTCAACAGTTCTGTGGCAACAAATGCCAATTCCCCATTTGCTATCGTTTTGATAGTGGTTGGCGCAGGTAATTCGAGGGCTGCAAGCACATTTGGCACTGAAACACGGCTTGACTCGGTAGCTGTGCCATGAATCAGCACCGGCAGGCCCCGGCGCGCCAGCAGCAGGCCCAGCAGCGGCGTCAGCACCGGCAGCTTGCGTGCGCCGTTGTAGCTGGGCAGCACCACCAGCGGCCGGTTGCTGGCGGGCAGCCGGTTCAGACGGGCCTGGGCGGCGTCCAGAAAACCGGCCATTTCTTCCGGGGTTTCACCCTTGATGCGCATGGCCAGGCAAAAGCCGCCGATCTCCAGGTCAGTGACCTGCCCGTCAAGCACCTGGCCCATCAGGTCTGCCGACTGTGCGCGCGTCAGCGAGCGCGCACCCTGCTTGCCACGGCCGATTTCCTTGATGTATTGGCTGATTCCCATGTTGGAGCGAATTGTCGGGCAAGCCTGATGACTTGGCGCTATATGCCGAATGACGCCCGACGCCGCACCGCACTCAGACTGCTTCTTGAACTGAAACCGCCCCGCGCACCAGCCGCCGCAGCTCGGGAATGCAACTGCCGCAGTTGGTCCCGCACTTCAGTGCGGTTTGCAGCGAGGCCAGGCGCTGGTCTTCACTGCCCCGGCTGCTATCAAGATGCTGGTGGATTGCAGGTTCGCTGACGTTGAAGCAGGTGCACACCTGGCGTCCGCGCGGCTGTAGCGCCACCGGTGCCTTGGCACCCGGCAGCAGCAGCAGCCGACCATAGGCCTGTGCCGGCAACTGGTCTTGCAGCAGCGTCTTGATCCAGGCCTCGGCGCTTGTGTCTCCGGCCAGCACAAATGATTCAAGGCTGACTTGTTCGCCGTTGCGCAGCAGACGCATCGCGCGGCGCTGGCCCCTTTTTTTGTCGGCATAGCGCAGCGCGTCGGCAGCGGCCAAACCCAGCAGGGCTTCGACGCGGTCGACCACTTCATCGGGCGGTGCTTCGTAGGCTGAGGCGCGAAACAACACGCCACTGCGCTCGCGCCCAAACGGCACACAGCTGGCAAACGGGAACATGGCCATCAGCGGCTTTAGCGCTTCACGGGCGGAAAGTGCCTCGCCTTCGGGCAACCAGGCCACGCCCAGCAGTGACCAGGGCAGCTCGGCCCGCAGCAACTTGACGGCCGTGTGCTTGAGCTCGGGCTGCTTGGAGCTGGGGCAATACGCGGGCGTTGTCAGGGCGTTCACACCGGCCAACTGTTCACCGCTGCTGGCGCGGCCGCTCAAGTACTCTGCACCCCAATGCATGGCCATGAAAAGCTGGCTGAGGCCGACCTCGGTGCTGGCCTGCAACGGCACCACGATGGAGCCGCGCTTGCTGGTGAGGTGCACCAGTTCGCCGTCTTTGAAGCCCCGGCGCAGCATGTCTTGCGGGTTCATTTGAACCACGGGTTCGGCCACATGGCCGAACAGCCGGCCCAGCGTGCCAGTGCGGCTCATGCCGTGCCATTGGTCGCGCAAGCGCCCGGTGGTCAGGCTGAACGGGTAGCGCGCCTCGCGCGGCTCTGCCACCGGCTTGTAGGCCAGGCTGGCAAAGCGCGCCTTGCCGTCGGGCGTGGGAAACACACCGTCTTCATAAAGCCGCACCTTGCCTTGGGTTTGCCCGGTCTTCATGGGCCACTGCAGCGGCGCGGCGTCCAGCGCGGCATAGCTCATGCCGGTGATGTCGAGGTCGCGCCCGCGGGTGGATTCACGGTGTTCGTTCCAGATGGCTTCAGCACCGCTGTCGTCCAGCGGGTAGGGGAACAGTGACGCCCGTTCAGGCGCGGCCTGAACGCGCAGCAGCTTCTCCAGCCTTTGTGCAAACTCGCTGGCAATCACCCAGTCGTGGCGGGTGGTGCCGGGTGCTGCCACGGCCGGGCGCACCCGGCTGATGCGCCGCTCGCTGTTGGTGACGGTGCCGGTTTTCTCGCCCCAGGTGGTGGCAGGCAGCAGCAGGTCGGCAAAGTCACAGGTAGCAGTGGTGGAAAAAGCCTCTTGCACCACCACCAGCTCGGCCCGCTCCAGTGCCCGGCGAACCGTGGCCTGGTCAGGCATGGACTGGGCCGGGTTGGTGCAGGCAATCCACAGCGCCTTGATCTCGCCGTCGGCCGCAGCCTGGAACATTTCCACCGCCGTCTTGCCCGGCTTGTCGGGCACGGAAGGCAGGCCCCACAGGGCGGCGACTTCGGCGCGGTGCTGCGGGTTGGCCATGTCGCGGTGGGCGCTGAGCAAATTGGCCAGGCCACCGACTTCACGCCCACCCATGGCATTGGGCTGCCCGGTCAACGAGAACGGACCAGCGCCGGGCTTGCCGATCTGCCCGGTGGCCAGATGCAGGTTGATCAGTGCGGCGTTCTTGGCGGTGCCGCTGCTTGACTGGTTCAGGCCCTGGCAGTACAGGCTGAGCGTGGCAGGTGAGGTTGCAAACCACTTGGCGGCGGTGAACAGGTCTTGCTTGCGCAAGCCGCAGGTCTGGGCTACGAGCTCAGGCGTGCAGTCGCGCACCAAAGCCTTGAGCTCGTCAAATCCGCTGGTGTGGGCAGCAATGTAGGCAGCATCAATCCAGCCCTCCCACAACATGATGTGCAGCAGACCGTTGAACAGCATCACGTCGGTGCCGGGCTGCAGCGCCAGGAACAAGTCGGCGGCCTCGGCGGTGTCTGTGCGGCGCGGGTCGGCCACGATGATCTTCATGGCCGGGTTGGCGGCACGTGCGTCCTCAATGCGGCGGAACAAAACCGGATGGGCCCAGGCGGTGTTGCTGCCCGCAATAAACAGGCACTGCGCATGGTTCAGGTCGTCGTAGCAGGCCGGCGGCGCATCTGCGCCCAGCGTGAGCTTGTAACCCGCCACGGCACTGCTCATGCACAGGCGGGAGTTGGTGTCTACATTGTTGGTGCCCAGCAAGCCCTTGGCCAGCTTGTTGAAAACGTAATAGTCTTCGGTCAGCAGTTGGCCACTGATGTAAAAACCCACCGCGTCCGGGCCATGGTCACGCACCACTTGGGCAAAAGTACCGGCGGCGAAGTCCAGCGCTGAATCCCAGCTGATTTGGCAGGGCACTGCGCCACGTTGCGGGCGGCGCATTGGGTGCAACAGCCGGGTTTGGCGGGTCACCGCCTGCGTGGCCGTCAGATGCAGGTTGCTGCCCTTGCTGCACAGTCGGCCGAAATTGGCCGGGTGGTTCGGGTCGCCGCGCACGCCGGTGATCTGCTCGCCCTGCGACTCAATGATCACCCCGCAGCCGACACCGCAGTACGGGCAGGTGGAGCGAGTTTCGCGCACGGCGTCCCCACCCGAGATGGTCACCCAACGCTCTCCTCGATGGCGAGGGTGTTCAACTCTTGCAGGTCCAGCGCCACGTTGCCGTTTTCCACCCGGACCGAGAAGCGTGGGGTGCAGCCTTCATCGGGTGCCTTGGCGCAGCCGTCGTTCAGGCCAATGCTCCAGTTGTGCAGTGGACAGGCGACCGACTCGCCATACACAATGCCCTGGCTCAGCGGCCCGCCCTTGTGCGGACAGCGGTCCAGCAGCGCAAAGATTTTGTCTTCGCTGTTGCGAAACACCGCCACCTCAGCCCCGGCCTGGCGCGTGACGCGGCGTGCGCCCAGTACCGGGATGTCTTCAATCCGGCAAATTACTTTCCATTCAGTCATTCTTGTCTCCTCAGGCCACGCTCAGCGGCTCGAATTGGCGCGTATCCACCGCTGCCTTGTCAAATTCAAACCAGGGGTCAGGCTCGCCGTCCAGCGCAAACTGCAATTGCTCCCACAGCGCCTTGCGGCCCTCGTGGTCTTCCAGGATGCGCTTTTTCACATGGTCCAGACCGACCCGGTTGACGTAGTGCACCGTGCGCTCCAGGTACCAGCCCTCCTGGCGGTACAGCTCGCAGAATGCGCCGGTGTACTCCAGCACCTCGGCGGCGGTTTTCAACTTCACGAGAAAGTGCGCCACCTCGGTCTTGATGCCGCCGTTGCCGGCGACGTACATCTCCCAGCCGCTGTCCACACCGATGATGCCCACGTCCTTGATGCCTGACTCGGCGCAGTTGCGCGGGCAACCCGATACCGCGAACTTGACCTTGTGCGGTGCGTACATCCGCCACATGGCGCGTTCCAGGTCTTTGCCCATCTGGGTGCTGTCTTGCGTACCCATGCGGCACCACTCGCTGCCCACGCAGGTCTTCACGGTGCGCAGCGCCTTGGCATAGGCGTGGCCGCTGGGCATGCCGATGTCCTTCCAGACGTTTTGCAGGTCCTCTTTCTTGACACCGAGCAGGTCAATGCGCTGGCCACCGGTGACCTTGACCGTGGGAATTTTGTATTTGTCTACCGCGTTGGCAATGCGGCGCAACTCGTCGGCCGTGGTCTCGCCACCCCACATCCGCGGAATCACGCTGTAAGTGCCGTCTTTCTGGATGTTGGCGTGGCTGCGTTCGTTGATGAAGCGGCTTTGCGGGTCGTCTTTGGCATCCTTGGGCCAGGTGCTGATCAGGTAGTAATTGACCGCCGGGCGGCAGCTCGCGCAGCCGTTCGGCGTCTTCCAGTCCATGAACTTGAAGACCTCGGCGATGGTCAGAAGCTTGTTGGCCCGGATGGCGTCGCGCACGGCCTGGTGGCCGTGGTCGGTGCAGCCGCACATGGCCTTGAGCTTGGGTGTGGCCGAATAGTCGCCGCCTGCGGTGAACATGAGAATTTGCTCCACCAGGCCGGTGCATGAGCCGCAGCTCGCGCTGGCCTTGGTGTGCTTGCGTACCTCGTCCAGCGTGAACAGGCCCTTTTCCTTGATGGCCTTGCAAATGGTGCCCTTGTTGACGCCGTTGCAGCCACAGACTTCGGCTTCGTCGGGCATGGTTGCGGCCTTGCTATGGCCTTCGTGCCCGGTGTCGCCGATATTGGACTCGCCAAACATCAGCTTGTCGCGAATGTCGCTCACGCTGCGTCCGTCACGCAGCAGCTTGAAGTACCAGCTGCCGTCTACCGTGTCGCCATACAGGCAGGCACCGACCAGTTTGTCTTCCTTGATCACCAGTTTTTTGTATACCCCGCCAAACGGGTCGCTCATGACAATTTCTTCGGTGCCTTCCCCGCCCTGGAAGTCGCCCGCCGAGAACAGGTCTATGCCGGTGACCTTGAGCTTGGTGGAGGTCAACGAGCCGGTGTAGCGGCCAATGCCAAACTGCGCCAGGTGGTTGGCCGCCACCTTGGCCTGCTCGAACAGCGGGGCCACCAGGCCATAGGCAATGCCGCGGTGCGCCGCACATTCGCCCACGCTGTAAATGCGAGCGTCAGTCACTGTTTGCATGGTGTCACTGACCACAATGCCGCGGTTCACATGCAAGCGGGCCTTTTCCGCAAGTTCGGTGTTGGGGCGTATTCCCACCGCCATGACCACCAGGTCGGTGTCGAGCTCGGTGCCGTCTTTAAAACGAATTTTGTTGACCCGGCCCTCGGCGTTGCCCAGCAGCTCCTGGGTTTGGGCTCCCATCATGAATTTCAGGCCACGCTCTTGCAGCGACTTTTGCAGCAGCTTGCCCGCCACTTCGTCAAGCTGGCGCTCCATCAGCCAGGGCATCACATGCACCACGGTGACCTCCATGCCGCGCTTCATCAAGCCATTGGCGGCCTCCAGGCCCAGCAGCCCGCCACCGATCACCACTGCCTTTTTGTATTTGGCCGCAGTCTCGATCATGGTGTTGGTGTCGGCAATGTCGCGGTAGGCAATCACGCCCTGCAGTTCCTTGCCCGGCACCGGCAAGATAAACGGGTTGGAGCCGGTGCACAGCAGCAACCGGTCGTATTCGGCCTCGGTACCGTCTTCGGCGCGCACGACGCGTTTGACTCGGTCAATTTCAACCACCTTCTTGCCGGCGTGCAGGGTGATGTGGTTGTCGGTGTACCAGTCCCATGAGTTCAGCACGATCTCGTCCAGCGTCTGTTCGCCGGCCAGCACTGGCGACAGCAGGATGCGGTTGTAGTTGGGGTGTGGTTCGGCACCGAACACCGTGACGTCGTACAGCTCGGGTGCAACCTTGATCAGTTCCTCCACCGTACGCACACCGGCCATGCCGTTGCCCACCATCACCAGTTTCATTTTTTTCATCGTGTGCATCATTTCTTTTCCATGTCCACGCAAACCACAGCCGGCTGGTGGTTCCAGCGCAGCGTGATGACATAAGGGTGACGGCGCACCCGTGAACGGGTGCCGGTGGCACCTTGCAGCTTTACCGGCACCGAGATATTGAGCTCGGGCCCCAGCGTCTTGCGAGCGTTGCCCCCCAGGGTGTTGGCGATCTCGCCCACCGCGTCCAGCAGGTTGCCGTCTGACAAGTCGGTCTCGTGCTGCAACAGCAGCAGCTCGCGCAGCAGCTTTGGCGGCATCGAGACGATCACCTGGCCGTTGTAGCTGCCGGTGAACGACACGATGCCGTTGAACTCGTAGCCCTCAACATCCCCGGTGCCAAGAAAGGCCGAGGTGATTTGCGGCTCTTGCGAGGTGGTGTGCTTGAAGTAGTGGCGCACCGAGTTCACAAACATCTTGAGTTCGTTTTCGCTCAGGGTTTCCATGGTGGTACTTTCAGTGCACGTCGGCGACGTCCAGCAGCGCCAGGCGCAGCTCGTCGTCGCTGAACGGTTTGGCGACAAAGCCGCGCGCGCCCAGGCGCAGCGCGGCAATGGCGGTAGATTTGTCGCTCAGGGCACTGACCACCAGGATGTTGATGCGCGGGAACAGCCGCATCAGTTCCTGAATGCATTCAATGCCGTCCATCTCGGGCATGGTCAGGTCCATGGTCACCACCTCGGGCTGGGTTGCCTTTGCGATGCGCACTGCCTCCGCCCCGTTGCGCGCCAGCCCCACGATGGAGATGCCCGACAGCGCACCGGTCTGCACCACCCGCGAGATGCGGGAGCGGATCATGTTGGAGTCGTCAACGATCAGCAGGCGCATGGCGTCCTCACGAAAACTTGATCCGGAACTCGGTGAACTGGCCCGGCGTCGAGGTCAGTGTCATCCGCGCGCCCAGGCGCTGCACATTGGCCTGCACCACGTCCAGCCCTACGCCGCGGCCTGCGTGCATTGTCAAGGCGGCGGCGGTAGAGAAGCCGGGCTTGAAGATGTGCGCAATAACCTGGCGGTCATTGAAGCTTTCCACCTGTTCGGCCGTATACCAACCCAGTTGCAACAATTTTTGCCGCACCCGGGTTGCCGACAAGCCGCAGCCATCGTCGCGTACCGACAGTGTCCATTCAGTTTCACCCCGAACCAGCTCCACTTGTACCTTGCCAGGTGCCTCTTTGCCCATAGCCTGGCGCTCGGGCGCGGGCTCCACGCCATGCACCACGGCGTTGCGAATCAGTTGCACAGCAATCTCGCGCACCAGGTCGCGGGCGGCGGGTTCAAGGTCGCTCTGGCTGCCCATGCGAACTGCCACCTGCACTTGTTTGCCGGAGTCTGCGGCGGCTTCCTGCGCCAGCCGTGCCAGGGCTTCATTGACTGCCTCAGCCGGTTCGCCGCTCGCTGGAGCCGGGCGCTGGATCCCGGTGAGGTTGCGCAGCGCGGCAACCTTGTTGAGCAGTTCTTCCAGCGGCATTGGCAAGGCCAGCAGCGCATCGCCTACGCTGACGCCGCCGGCGCCGGTGTCTCGGATGCGTTGCAAGTCGCTCTCAAAGCTGTGCGCCTGGGCGGCCAGGGTGTCCAGACCCAGCGTGGCGGCGTCGCCCTTGAGTGCGTGGACCCGGCGGCAGGCTTCGTTGATGGCTTTGAGGATCAGCGCCTCGCCCTGGGCCGAAGAGGTGCTGCGCAACAGGTCGTTGACTTCCAGCAAGCCGCGTTCAGCGCTGGCCACAAACTGGCGCAGCATGGCCGGGTCTGCGTCAAAGGCTTTGAGCAGCATTGCAAATTCTTTTTGGGAGCGCTGGCGTTCACCGGTGAGCCGGGCTTCCAGCTCCATCCGCGCGGTGATGTCTTGCACCGTGACCAGCAGGTGGCGCACGCCGTCGCCTTCCTGCACCCGGTTGAAGTGAAACGACAGGTAGCGCCGCTGGTTCTGGCCCAGCCGGTTCTTGACTTGTACCTCCACCTCAGACAAGGGGTTGATGCCCTGCACCAGGGTTTCCTTGATGTGGGGCGAGAACAGCAGTTCCACATAGTCGCGGGCATCGGCCAGCGCTTTGTCCGATACCAGCGTCGCCAGCAGCTCAAAGAAGTTGTCGCCCGGTTTGAGGGTGCGTCCGAACAGCTCGTGGGCCGATTTTGATAGCTGGGAGCCAAGCCGGTGGTCGGGCGTCATCAGGAACAGGCCTTCGCGCACGCTCACCAGAATTTCCCGGTTCTCGTCGTTAGCGGCCTCAATGGCCGCGTCCGAGGTACGCAGGCGACGCAGGAACTTGAACAAAATGAAGCCGAAGTTCAACAGCGCCAGCACAATGCCGCCGGTTTGCACCTGGCGCAGTGTGTTGGCCCGGTCCGACGCCACCGCCTCCAGCGCAGTGGTCAGCTCGTTCATCAGCGCCAGCAGTTTGAGGTTGTTGCTGCGGGCGTAGTCCACAGCGGCTTGCAGCTGGGCGTCTGAGGCGGAGCTCGCCAGTACCGGCGCAATCAGCGCCTGGTAGGGTGTCCAGATCGCTTGTGCCTTTTGCAAGATGTCGGCTGAGCGCGGGCCTTCGGCGGCTTGCAGGTAAACCGGCTTGCCGTCGCCACCTGGTACTGTTGCGCCGTTTTGAAAGCCCTTCAGCGTGGTGTCAAACAGCTTGACCGCGCCGGCCAGCTCGGTCAGCTCGGTGCCCGCGGCAATGCCCTTGGCGCGGGCCGCGTCCACCGATAAAATGGCCTTGGCCGTGCGCTGTGACAGCATGCGCTGGCGGCCCGCCAGGTTGATGCCCACCGCGTCCTGTGCAATCTGGAACGAGGTGTAGAAGTTCAGCACCAGCACGCCCAGGTCGAACAGCAGGAAGAAACCCACCGCGATGATGATTTCACGGTATTTTCCAAAGGCAAATTGGCCTGTAGCCCGCTTAGATACTGCGGGAGCCGCTCTCGTTTTTGTAGCAAACGCGGGCTTTGTCGTGAGCACTGCTGTCATTTGTTCCCCCTTCAGATTGGTACTGGCGCTGTTGCTAGGCGGTGAGCTTCTCCACATGTGACTGGCGGGTGTACAGAAAATCAATCACCGCCTTGCGGGCACGCAGGTAGCGCGGGTCTTCGGCCAGCGCTACCCGGTTGCGTGGGCGCGGCAGGTCAACGCTCAGCACTTCGCCAATCGTGGCGGCCGGGCCGTTGGTCATCATCACGATGCGGTCGCTCAGCAGCACGGCTTCGTCAACGTCGTGCGTGACCATCACCACGGTGCTTTGGGTGCGTGCCACGATCTCCAGCAGCTCGTCTTGCAGCTTGGCGCGGGTCAGGGCGTCCAGCGCGCCAAAGGGCTCGTCCAGCAGCAGCACCTTGGGCTCCATCGACAACGCCCGGGCAATGCCCACGCGCTGCTTCATGCCGCCCGAGATTTCACCAGGCCGCTTCTGTGCCGCCGGCGTCAGGCCCACCAGCGCCAGCGCGGCGTCGGTGCGGGCCTTGAGCTGGGCCCGGCTTTCGGCGGGAATGCCGGTCTCGCGGGTCTGGCCGAACACCCGCTCGACCGCCAGGTAGACGTTTTCAAAACAGGTCAGCCAGGGCAACAACGAATGGTTCTGGAACACCACGCCGCGCTCGGGCCCCGGGCCAGCGATTTCGCGGTTGGCACACAGCAGCGCACCCCGGGTGGGCAGCGTCAGCCCGGCAAGCAGATTCAGCAGGGTGGACTTGCCGCAGCCCGAGTGGCCGATCAGCGCCACGAACTCGCCTTTGGCCACGGTGAGGTTGATGTCGCGCAGTGCAACAAAGGGCCCCTTGTTGGTCTTGAACGTCTGCTCGACGCCCTGGACTTCGATGTACTTGCTGGTAAGACTTTCGCTCATGGTGTGCTCCTTGTTTCGGGGGCCACCGCAGAACCGGCTTTGCCGGGCCGCTGGTGGCGCCCCCTTGAGGGGGAGGCGCCGAAGGCGCTTCTGGGGTGAGTCACGTCCTTACCTCTTCAAAAGTAAACGCTGTGGCCAGCTTGATCAGCGCAAACTCCAGAATCAACCCCACCATGCCGATCACAAAGATGGCGATGATGATGTTCTTGACGTTCAGGTTGTTCCACTCGTCCCAGACCCAGAAGCCAATGCCCACACCGCCAGTCAGCATTTCGGCGGCCACAATCACCAGCCAGGCGGTGCCCACGGCCAGCCGCACGCCGGTCAGCATGTAGGGCAGAACGGCGGGGAACAGGATTTTGGTGACGATCTTCCATTCGCTCAGGTTCAGCACCCGGGCCACGTTCATGTAGTCCTGCGGCACCCGCTGCACACCCACGGCGGTGTTGATCACCATCGGCCAGATCGAGCAGATGAAGATGGTCCAGATCGCCGCCGGGTTGGCACCTTTGAACACCAGCAGGCCGATTGGCAGCCAGGCCAGGGGCGACACCGGGCGCAGCAGGCTGATCAGCGGGTTGAACATGCGGCTGAGGAAGGTGAAGCGCCCGATCATGAAGCCCAGCGGGATGCCCACCAGCGCCGCCAGGCCAAAGCCCATGGCCACCCGCTTGAGCGAGCTGTAGATGTTCCAGCCAATGCCCTGGTCGTTCGGCCCTTTGCTGTAGAACGGGTCGCTGAACACCCCTATGGCCTGCCTGAAGGTCTCTAGCGGCGAAGGGAAGTTGGTGGTGCTGCTGGCCGACACCATTTGCCAGATCAGCACCAGCAGGCCGATGCCCAGAATCGGTGGCACTACCCGAAGCCACAGGCCTCGCCAGTCGAAAGGAATGCGGGGCGTGGCCGCCGGTGCAGTTTCCGTTCGCCCTGAGCTTGTCGAAGGGCTCTGGACACGCAGGTCTTCGACGGGCTCAGCCCGAACGGAGGAGGGCTCAGCTCGCACAGCTTCAAGCGGGGAGTGGAACACGGCACTGACCATGGGTGGCTCCTTAGGCTTTGATCTTGAACGAGTCGGCGTAGCTCTTCGGGTTTTTGCCGTCCCACACCACACCGTCAATCATCTTGCTGGCGCGCAACAGATCTTTGGGTACTGGCGCCTTGGCCGCTGTGGCGGCCTGTTTGTAGATGTCGATCTGGTTGACCTGCTTGGCAATGGCCAGGTAGTCCGGGTGGTCCTTGATCAGGCCCCAACGCTTGTGTTGCGTCATGAACCACATGCCGTCAGACAGGTACGGCATGTTGACCGTGCCTTCGTTGTAGAACTTCATGTGGTTGGGGTCGTCCCAGGTCTTGCCCAGGCCGTTCTGGTAACGCCCCAGGATGCGCTGGTTGATCACGTCCACGCTGGTGTTTACATAGCTCTTGTCGGCCACGGTTTCGGCCATCTTGTTCTTGTTGGTCAGGCTGGCGTCAATCCACTTGCCGGCTTCGATGATGGCGGCGGTGACGGCGCGCGAGGTGTTGGGGAATTTTTTGACGAATTCGGCGGTGGTGCCCAGCGCCTTTTCGGGGTGGTCTTTCCAGATGTCCTGCGTGGTGCTGCCGTTGATGCCAATGCCGTCGGCAATCGCGCGGTGGTTCCAGGGCTCACCTACGCAGTAGCCGTCCATATTGCCTACGCGCATGTTGGCCACCATCTGGGGTGGCGGCACGGTGATGATCTTGGCGTCCTTGATCGGGTTGATGCCGTAGCTGGCCAGCCAGTAGTAGAGCCACATCGCGTGGGTGCCGGTGGGGAAGGTCTGGGCGAAGGTGTATTCGCGCTTTTCCGTCGTCATGAGCTTGGCCAGGCTCGGGCCATCGACTGCGCCCTTTTCCGCCAGCTTTTTGCTCAGCGTGATGGCCTGACCGTTGTGGTTCAGGTTCATCAGGATGGCCATGTCTTTCTTGGGGCCGCTGGTGCCCATGTGCACCCCATAGATCAGGCCCCACAGCACATGGGCCATGTCCAGTTCGCCGTTGACCAGCTTGTCGCGCACCCCGGCCCAACTGGCTTCCTTGGTGGGAATGATCTTGACGCCGTACTTCTTGTCGATGCCCAGCACTGAGGCCATGACCACGCTGGCGCAGTCGGTCAGGGGGATGAAGCCGATCTTGACTTCTTCTTTCTCGGGCTTGTCAGAGCCCTGGGCATACACCGAAGAACGCAAAGCCGGGCTGATGCCCACGGCACCCGCTGCGGCGGCTTGAAGGACAGCGCGGCGGCTGAGTTTGGTTTTCAACAGGTCGGTCATGAAACTCTCCACAAAGAAGCTCTGCACGAGGAAAAAACAAAAAAGGCGCCCTCACATCGCTTGCGGTTCGCCTTGTGTGGCACGCACGCGGGTGGGGACGCCTTCGTCCGGAATTCGGGCCGCGCTACCCGCCATTGGGTGTTGCAGTCCAGTCGACCTGCTTTGGTCTTGCAACAGACAAAGCAAACTGCGTGCCAGGGGGTTTGGCTTTGTATTTGCTATTAATTTGATAGTGGGTGGAACAGCATATATGCGGGCTACAGCCGTAAATGGTCATTTCCTGGAGGTGAGGAGCGGCTGACGCACTGTTTTTGTGCGATGCACCATTCAGGCCCCCTGTCAGCCCAGCAGGTCGGCCACGTCGAGCATGCGTTGCGCCACATCGGCAAGCCGCAGGCCCTTGTCCATTGCCGCTTTGCGCAGCTTGTCGTAGGCCTGTTGCTCGGTCAGGCTTTGGCGCTGCATCAACAGGCCCTTGGCGCGGTCAATCACCTTGCGGTCGTGCAGTTCGGTGCGGGCTTGCGCCAGTTCCTGGCGCAGCGACTGTTCATGCTGGAAGCGCGCCATCGCCACGTCCAGGATCGGGCGTATCCGCGCGGTTGACAGGCCGGCCACGATGTAGGCGGAGACACCGGCGGCCACCGCGTCCTTTACATGGCTGGTGTCTTCGTCGTTGGTGAACATCACAATCGGGCGACGCGCATCGCGGGTGGCCATCACCACATGCTCCAGTGCGTCACGCGCCTCGGACTCGGCGTCCACGATGATCATGTCCGGCTGTAGCTGGGCCAGCCGTTCGGTCAAAAACACGTCGGCCGGCAAAGAGGCCACCAGGTTGAAGCCGTTTTCCAGCAAGCCGATGCGCAGGCTGCGGGAACGCTCCGCTTGTTCAAGCGCGTGTTCGTCCTCCGGGTCGGTTACGTCCAGGTCGGGGGCAATCACAACGATACGCAAGGCCTCTTTCATGCCGTAAGTTGCGCAAGAATCGCGCCAGCGGCAAGGCGGTGGGGAGCAGGCCCTAAACTTGGATGCATGCTCATTCTGGGAATTGAATCTTCGTGTGACGAAACCGGCGTGGCACTGGTTCAGGCCCAGGGGCTTGCGGTGCCCCTGCTGCTATCGGACGCATTGCACAGCCAGATAGAAATGCACCAGGCCTATGGCGGCGTGGTGCCTGAGCTGGCCAGCCGCGACCATATCCGCCGGGTATTGCCGCTGGCACGCCAGGTACTGGCACAAAGCGGGCGAGCACTCACTGAGGTGGACGTCGTCGCCTACACCCGCGGGCCCGGGCTGGCCGGTGCGCTGCTGGTAGGCGCTGGCGTGGCCTGCGCGCTGGGTGCAGCGCTGGGCCGGCCAGTGCTGGGGGTGCACCATCTTGAAGGCCACCTGCTTTCACCTTTTTTGAGTGCCGACCCGCCGCAGTTTCCGTTTGTGGCGCTGCTGGTCTCGGGCGGGCATACCCAGCTGATGCAGGTGCAGGGCGTGGGTAGCTATACCTTGCTGGGCGAAACCATTGACGACGCTGCCGGCGAGGCGTTTGACAAATCCGCCAAGCTGATGGGCTTGGGCTACCCCGGCGGGCCAGCGCTATCGCGTGCCGCCCAGGCAGGGGACCCGGCGGCATTCAAGCTGCCACGGCCTTTGCTGCACAGCGGCAACCTGGATTTTTCATTCGCCGGGCTCAAGACCGCGGTGCTGACCCAGGCCAAGAAGCTCGGCGACGCATTGCCGGCACGAACGGCGGACCTGGCCGCCTCCACCGAAGCGGCGATTGTGGAAGTGCTTTTGAAAAAATCACTGGCGGCGCTGGACGCTACCGGCCTCAAGCGTCTGGTCGTGGCCGGCGGCGTGGGTGCCAACCGGGTGCTGCGTGAGCAGCTCAACACGGCTTGTGCCCGGCGCGGCGTGCGGGTGCACTACCCGGAGCTGCATCTGTGCACCGACAACGGAGCCATGATCGCCATGGCCGCGGCCATGCGGCTGCAGGCGGGCGCGCAGCTCGCCAGTTGGACCTATGCGTTTGACGTCAAGCCGCGCTGGCCGCTGGACTCGCTCCCGCTGGCGGTGCCTGCGGATTCCTGAGCCTTAAATCACCAAACTGCCGCGCTTTAGTAACTGCAACTTTTGTGTTGATTCTGCTGCAATGCGCACACGCGGCACGGGTGTGCCGCGCGCAAGGCCAGGCAGCGGTGCACCGGGCAGCCAGGCAGTGGGGAACATCAGGGATGCCGGTGCGTTAGGAGATTGGCAATGGCTACAACAGGGATCAAGGCAAAACTTCTTACCGGGGTGCCCCCGTACAACCAGGACAACGTGGTCAAGGAGAACGGCAAAAGCGTGATCGCCGGCTGCGGGCCAGTGGCCGCGCTGATGCTGATGGCGTACTACGACGCGCGTTTTGGCTACCGGCGTCTTGTGGCAGCCGGGGCCGAGGCTGCAACCGACATGCCCGACGATCTGATCATCGAGCTGCGCCGCAAGATGCACACCGTCAATGACCTGAAGAACGGGGAAGTCTGGGGCATGACACTGCCGCCATTCTTTCTCTCGGGGCTGGACAGCTTCATGACCGACCGCTATGGCAAGACCGTGATCAAGGAATTTGGCAGCAATATCTTTGGCCGCAGCCTGGAAGATGTGTTCAACAAGTCGCGCGAGCTGATTGACGACGGCAAGCCCCACGCCTTCCTGTTTGACTGGAAGGGCAGCTCAGGCGTGTTTCCCAACCATTACGTTGTGATCGTGGGCTACCGCTGCGACGGCGGGCGCAAGCACCTGATCGCCAATGCCGGCTGGGGAACAGGTTCGCAGTTCTTGAGCATCGACCTGGAAGACAAAGAGGTCAAGCCGGCCACGCTGTACTACATCGAGTCCATCGGCGACAAGCCCGAAGGCCCGGCTGACGGCCACCGCATCGGCCCGTCACCCAACTACAAGTGGGACACGGCCGGCGGCACCAGGAAGCTGGTGCCGACCGTACGCAAGCATTTCTCTACCAGCACCGAAACCTGGGAGCCCAGCGACACGGTCACCGAGCTGTTCAGCGGCAAGGACTACGCCGTCTGTACCTGGAAGTAAGTGTCAATGCTCAGTTGATGGGCAGTTGGGTCACGCTGCTCGGGCGTACCTGCTTGCCCAGCGTCAGTGCCAGCACGCCGTTCTCCAGCTTGGCGGCACTGGTGGCCAGGTCGATTTCTTGCGGCAGTTCCCAGGCGGCGTTGAACGGGCGCTTGGCTTCTGGCATGGTTTGCACCCGCACCACACTGCCTTCAATGTTGATGCTCAGATCTTCACGGGCCAGACCGGGCAGGTCCAGCGTCAGCGTCCAGGCTTTGTCGTCCTGGGTAAATTGCACGCCGCGCTGTGGTGCGGAGAAAAACGCGTCACTGATGAAGCGCTCGAAATTGCGGTCAAAAGAACGTAACGCCGGGGAAACGGCGCGGGTGCGTACAACGGGTGCGAAAAACATGGTGATTCCTTGTCGGTAAATGGGACTTCGTTGGCAGCTTTTGCCTACAACGCGTGGCCTACACTTCGCGGCGTTCGAACACGATTGCCGCTCTCTCCCTATCTGTGCGCAGCGCGGTTGTTTTCAAGGGAAATCAAAAATGAAAAAGCTGCTCCACCAAGTCTTGAAATACCTGTTGCTGGCGCTATTTGTGCCCGCCGCCGCGCTGGCGCAAAGCCCGATCAAGGTGGCCATGATCGAAGGGCTGAGCGGCGGCAACGCCAATGGCGGCGAGGCCGTGTTTCGCAACCTCATCTGGGCGGTGGAGCGCGTCAATGAGCGTGGTGGAGTGAAACTGCCAGGCGGTGCCCGCCGACTGGCACTGGAGCGCTATGACAGCAAGGGCCAGATCGAAGAGGCGCTGTCGGCGCTGCGCGCGGCCATAGACGACGGCGCGCAGTTCATCGTGCAGGGAAACTCGTCGGCTGTGGCGGCGGCTTTGATCGACGCCGTGAACAAGCATAACGAGCGCGAGCCACTGCGCCGCGTGGTGTTTCTCAACTATTCGGCGGTGGACCCGATTCTGACCAATGAGAAGTGCAGCTTCTGGCATTTTCGTTTTGACGCGCATGGCGATATGCGCATGGCCGCGCTGATGGCGGTGCTCAAAGACGACAAAACGGTCAAGTCGGTGTACCTGCTGGGGCAGGACTACAGCTTTGGCCAGGCCGTGTTGCGTGAGGCGCGGCGCCAGCTTGGCCTGCTGCGCGCCGACATCCAGATCGTGGGGGACGAGCTGCACCCGTTGATGCGCATCAAGGACTTCGCGCCCTACGCCACCAAGATCAAGGCCAGTGGTGCCGACGCCCTGATCACCGGCAACTTCAGCAGCGACCTGACGCTGCTGGTCAAGGCCGCCAAAGAGGTGGGCTTTGACGGCAAGTTCTATACCTTTTATGGCAATGCGCTGGGCGCGCCGGTGACCATTGGCGACGCCGGCATTGGCAAAGTGGTGGCCGTGGCCGACTGGCTGCCGAATCTGCCCACGCCCGCCAGCGAGGCGTTCTATCAGTCGTTCCGTGCGCGCTACCCCAAGCCGTCGGACGACTATGTGCACATGCGCATGCAGTTGATGGTGGAGGCACTGGCCCAGGGCATTGAACGGGCTGGCAGCACCGATGCGCGGGCGGTGGCGCTGGCACTGGAACAAGCCACGGTTTCGCTGGGCGGGCAAACCGGCAGCATGCGTGCGGCTGACCACCAGTTTGAACAGTCGCTGGTGGTGGGGCTGATGGACCGCCAGGGCACACCGGGTGTGAAGTTCGATGTGGAAGGCTCAGGCTATGGTTTCCGCGTGATCCGTTCTGTTACACCAGCCCAGGCCGAAATGCCGTCGCGCTGCAACATGCTCCGGCCCTGAGCGCTGCAGCGCATGCCTGGCCCCTGCGCGCTGACAAAGCCGTACTGGCTTGAGGCATCATCGCCATATGCGAAGCGCCATCCAGAACCTTGAAGAATCAAAAATCCGTGAAGTAGCGAACGCGGGCATGGGCCGCACTGACGTGCTGGCGTTCTGGTTTGGAGAGAGCGACGAGGTAACGCCCGACTTCATTCGCCAGGCGGCGATTGAGTCGCTGCAAAAGGGCGAAACCTTCTACTCCCATAACCTGGGCCTGCCCGAGCTGCGCGAGGCGATTGCCGCCTACATGAGCGGGCTGCACGGGCCCGTAGCGGCTGACCGCATTGCGGTGACGTCTGGCGGCGTCAATGCGCTCATGCTGGCCATGCAGGCCTTGGTGGATGCCGGTGACGAGGTGGTGGCCGTGACGCCGGTTTGGCCCAACCTCACGGCGCAGCCGGTGATTCTGGGAGCGCGGCTCAAGCGGGTTTCGTTGCAGCCGCAAGGCGGAGCCTGGGCGCTGGACTTGCCGGCGCTGTTGGCGGCGGTGACGCCGGCCACCAAGCTGCTGGTGCTGAACGCGCCCAACAACCCCACTGGCTGGACGCTGACGCGGACCCAGCAGCAGGCCATCCTGGCGCATTGCCGCGCTACCGGCACCTGGATTCTTGCCGACGAGGTTTACGAGCGGCTCTACTACGCTGATGACACGGCCAACGGCTGTGCCCCGAGTTTTCTGGACATCGCCGCGCCCGCCGACCGGCTGGTGGTGGTTCACAGCTTCTCCAAGAGCTTCCTGATGACCGGTTGGCGCTTGGGCTGGTTGGTGATGCCGCCGGCCATGACCCCGCATATGGGCAAGCTGGTGGAGTTCAACACCTCTTGCGCGAGCGTGTTCACCCAGCGCGCGGGCCTGGTGGCCTTGCAGCGCACCGATGAGGTGACGCCGCAAGTCGTGGCCCGTCTCAAGGACTGCCGCGACACCCTGGTTCCTCTGTTGCAAGCCTTGCCCGGCGTACAGCTGGCGCCGGCACCCGGCGGTATGTATGCCTTTTTCCGGCTCGAAGGCCATCCCGATTCACTGGCCACTGCCAAGCGGCTGGTGGCCGAAGCTGGCCTGGGCCTGGCCCCAGGCAACGCCTTCGCCCCCGAAGCGCAAGGCTGGCTGCGCTGGTGCTTCGCATCCAAAGACCCCGCCCGCCTGGTGCAGGGCGTAGAGCGCCTGGGCCGCTGGTTGAGCGCCAGTTCCCAAGGCCAGTGACGCCGTGGAACCGGCTCCGCCGGGCCACAGGCGTTGCCCCCCAGTGGGGGGAGGCGGCCACAGGCCGCGTCGGGGGGCGTTGTATAATCCCGAGGCTTTGCATGCCGCAAGGCGCACGTTGGGGCGCAGTTCCCGCCCCCAACGCAAGTTAAAACATTTACAGGAATTGAAATGACCGCTTTGAACAAGGCCGAAGTCGTAAAGGCCAACGCGCGCAGCGCGAACGACACGGGCAGCCCCGAAGTGCAGGTTGCACTGCTGACCGCTCGCATCAACGAACTCACCCCGCACTTCAAGACGCACGCCAAGGACCACCATGGCCGCCGCGGCCTGTTGCGCATGGTGAACCGTCGCAAGAGCCTGCTGTCTTACCTGAAGACCAAGGACGCCGAGCGTTACACCGCGCTGATCGCCAAGCTGGGCCTGCGCAAATAAACACCATTGAATGACAAAGCGCCTGAGTTAGTTCACTGCTAGCTCAGGCGTTTTTCACTTCGGAGACGGCAAAACGGATACGCGCTGTGTCATTCCACAAGCCCTCGGGCGATGTTTTGTGGAATGGCATCGTGTTCAGACCGCCAGCCTCCGGGCTTGAAGGCACTGCCTGATGTGCCTGAACCACAGGAGAAACAAACATGAGCATTTTCAATAAAGTTACCAAGACCTTCCAATGGGGTCAGCACAAGGTCACCCTGGAAACCGGCGAAATCGCACGCCAGGCGTCCGGCGCGGTGGTTGTGGACATCGAAGGCACCGTGGTGCTGGCCACCGTGGTGGCGTCCAAGTCGGCCAAGCCCGGCCAGGACTTCTTCCCCCTGACCGTGGATTACATCGAGAAGACCTATGCCGCCGGCAAAATCCCGGGCAGCTTCTTCAAGCGTGAAGCCAAACCCAGTGAGCTCGAAACCCTGACCAGCCGCCTGATCGACCGCCCGATCCGTCCGCTGTTCCCGGAAGGCTTCCTCAATGAAGTGCATGTGGTGATTCACACCGTGTCGCTGAACCCCGAAGTTGACCCCGACATCGCCGCCATGATTGGCTCCAGCGCCGCGCTGGCGATCTCCGGCATCCCGTTTGCCGGCCCGATTGGTGCTGCACGCGTGGGCTACATCAATGGCGAATACGTCCTGAACCCGGGCCAGACCCAGCGCAAAGACTCGCTGCTGGACCTGGTGGTTGCCGGTACTGAAGCCGCCGTGCTGATGGTTGAGTCCGAAGCCCAGCAACTGTCCGAAGAAATCATGCTGGGTGCGGTGGTCTACGGCCATGACCAGAGCAAGATTGCCATTAACGCAATCCACGAGCTGGTGCGCGACGCCGGCAAGCCGGTGTGGGATTGGCAGCCGCCGGCCAAGGACGAAGCCTTCATTGCCAAGGTCAACGGCCTGGCGGAAGAAAAGCTGCGCGCGGCCTACCAGATTCGCAGCAAGCAGACCCGTACCCAGGCCTTGCGCGAAGCCACCGCTTCCGTGATGACCGCGCTGAAGGACAGCGGCGAGGCGTTTGACGCCGGCAAGGTGAATGAACTGCTGTTCGAGATCGAAGCCAAGATTGTGCGCAGCCAGATTCTGCAAGGCGAGCCGCGCATTGACGGGCGCGACACCCGCACCGTGCGGCCCATCGAAATCCGCAACGGCGTGTTGCCGCGGACCCACGGCTCGGCCCTGTTCACCCGTGGCGAAACCCAGGCGCTGGTGATCACCACCCTGGGCACAGAGCGTGATGCTCAGCGCATCGACGCGCTGATGGGCGAGTACGAAGACCGCTTCATGTTCCACTACAACATGCCTCCCTTTGCGACCGGCGAAGTCGGCCGCATGGGCAGCACCAAGCGCCGCGAAGTCGGCCACGGCCGTCTGGCCAAGCGCGCACTGGTCGCCGCGCTGCCAAGCAAGGAAGAGTTCCCGTACACCATCCGTGTGGTGTCTGAAATCACCGAGTCCAACGGCTCGTCGTCGATGGCTTCGGTCTGCGGCGGCTGCCTGAGCATGATGGACGCCGGCGTGCCGATGAAGGCCCATGTGGCTGGCATTGCCATGGGCCTGATCAAGGATGGCAACCGCTTCGCGGTGCTGACCGACATCCTGGGTGACGAAGATCATCTGGGCGACATGGACTTCAAGGTCGCTGGCACCACCAACGGTATCAGCGCGCTGCAAATGGACATCAAGATCCAGGGCATCACCAAGGAAATCATGCAGGTTGCACTGGCCCAGGCCAAGGAAGCGCGGATGCACATTCTGGGCAAGATGCAAGAGGCCATGGGCGAGGCCAAGACCGAGGTCAGCAGCTTTGCCCCCAAGCTGTACACCATGAAGATCAACCCCGAGAAGATCCGTGACGTGATCGGCAAGGGCGGTGCGGTGATCCGCGCGCTGACCGAAGAGACCGGCTGCCAGATCAACATCGAGGAAGACGGCACCATTACCATCGCCGCGACCGACGCCGCCAAGGCCGACGTGGCCAAGCAGCGCATCGAGCAGATCACCGCGGAAGTGGAAATCGGCAAGGTATATGAAGGCCCGATCACCAAGATCCTGGACTTCGGCGCACTGGTCAACCTGCTGCCTGGCAAAGACGGCCTGCTGCATATCAGCCAGATCGCCCATGAGCGCGTGGAGAAGGTGACCGACTACCTGAGCGAAGGCCAGATCGTGCGCGTGAAGGTGCTTGAGACCGACGAAAAGGGCCGCGTCAAGCTGTCCATGAAGGCGCTGCTGGACCGTCCGGCGATGCCGCCGCGCGAGCCGCAGCCGCAGTTCCAGGCACCGGCCGCGCCGCAGGAGTGACCGCTATCTTTTTGATAGCGGCTCACGCAAGCAGTACGCGGGCTAGAGCCTGAAATTACCATGAAAGCCGTTGAAATCAGCAGTTTCGGTTCGCCAGAGGTTCTGCGTCTGGCGCAGCGGCCCGCGCCTGTGCCGGGTGCCGGTGAGGTGTTGATTCGGGTCAGCGCCAGCGGCGTGAACCGCCCCGACGTGCTGCAGCGCACCGGCAACTACCCGGTGCCGCCGGGGGCCTCGGATATTCCGGGGCTGGAGGTGGCTGGCGTGATTGACGCTGGCGACGCCGCCGCCATGGCCGCGGCGGGCTTCAAGCTGGGGGATCGCGTCTGCGCCCTGGTGGCGGGGGGCGGCTATGCAGAGCTTTGCGTAGCACCGGTAGGCCAATGCCTGCCAGTGCCAGCGGGCTTGAGCGACGTGCAAGCGGCCTCGTTGCCCGAGACCTTCTTTACCGTGTGGAGCAATGTATTTGATCGAGCCCGTTTGCAGGCCGGTGAGACACTGCTGATTCAGGGCGGTTCAAGCGGCATTGGTGTCACCGCCATTCAGATGGCCAAGGCACTGGGCGCGACCGTGATGGTGACGGCGGGCAGCGACGACAAATGCGAGGCCTGTCTCGCGCTGGGTGCCGACTACGCCATCAATTACAAGACCCAGGACTTTGCCGAAGAAGCCAAGCGCCTGACGGGTGGTGTCGGCGTCAATGTCATCCTGGACATGGTGGCCGGTGCTTACGTGGCGCGTGAAATCGATTGCCTGGCTGAAGACGGCCGACTGGTGATCATTGCAGTGCAAGGCGGCATCAAGAGCGAAATCAATGCCGGGCTGGTGCTGCGCAAGCGCCTTGTCGTTACAGGCTCCACGCTGCGCCCGCGGCCAGTCGCCTTCAAGGCTGCGATTGCACAGGCGCTGCGCAAGAACGTTTGGCCGCTGATTGAAAGCGGTGCGATTCAGCCGGTGATTCACAGCACCTTCGTGGCGGCTGATGCGGCAGCGGCGCACACGCTGATGGAGTCCAACCAACACATCGGCAAAATCGTTCTCACCTGGTGAATCCATGCACAAGAAGAAACTGATCGCTGGCAACTGGAAGATGAACGGCAGTATTGCGGCCAACGACACGCTCGTGCGCGCCGTCATGGCGGGCCTGTCCGGTTCCGACTGCACTGTGGCGGTGTGTGTGCCCGCGCCTTATCTGGCCCAGGTGCAGGCGCTGCGCGCGGGCTCGGCGCTCGAACTCGGTGCCCAGGACGTCTCGGCCCATGAGGCGGGGGCCTACACCGGCGAGATGTCAGCCGCCATGCTGCGTGAATTCGGCGTGCGCTATGCCATCGTCGGTCATTCCGAGCGCCGCCAGTACCACGGCGAGACCGATGCCATGGTGGCCGACAAAGCCAAGGCGGCGCTGGCGCAGGGCGTTACGCCCATCGTCTGCGTCGGCGAAACCCTGACTCAGCGTGAAGCCGGGCAAACCGAAGAAGTTGTCAAGCGCCAACTGGCCGCCGTGATTCACGTCAACGGTCACTGCATCAGTGAAGTGGTGGTGGCCTACGAGCCGGTGTGGGCCATAGGCACCGGCAAGACCGCCTCCCCCGAGCAGGCCCAGGCGGTGCATGCGGTATTGCGGGCCCAGCTCAAGGCGGCGTCGCCGCAGTCCGGCCGGGTGCAGATTTTGTATGGCGGCAGCATGAATGCCGCCAACGCGGCGCAGCTGCTGGCCCAGCCTGACATTGACGGCGGTTTGATTGGCGGAGCCTCGCTGAAAGCTACCGACTTCTTGACGATTATTGCTGCAGCCCGCGCCCTTGCTGCGTGAGCTGCTATGAAATTAGGAGTAATTGAATGAACGTTTTCCTCACCATCATCCTTGCCGTGCAGATGCTTACGGCGCTGGTCATGATTGGCCTGATCCTGATCCAGCACGGCAAGGGTGCCGACATGGGCGCGGCCTTCGGCAGTGGCGGCTCGGGCAGTCTTTTCGGTGCCAGCGGCAGCGCCAATTTCATGTCGCGCAGCACTGGTGTGCTTGCCGCTGTGTTCTTTGCCTGTACCTTGCTGTTGGCCTATTTCGGCAACCTGCGCCCAACCAGCTCGGGCAGTGTGCTGGAGGGCGCGGCTATCACCGCACCGGCCCCAGTCGTGCCGGCCTCTGGCGCGGCGCAGATTCCCGGCAACTCCGCGCCTGTAGCCCCCCCGGCAACCAGCGCTGCGCCAGCGGCAGCGGTGCCCGCGCCTGCGGCGTCCGGGGCTGGCCAGATTCCGACCAAGTAAACCGCTAGCAATGCCTGCGTTCAGGGCGGAATCGCCCTGAATTCAGGGTAAACTCTTAGACTGTCCGGAGAGCCAAAAATCGCCAGATTCCTCATGCGATCCAGACGAAAAGACGACTGCCGTCGTGGTGAAATTGGTAGACACGCTATCTTGAGGGGGTAGTGGCGAAAGCTGTGCGAGTTCGAGTCTCGCCGACGGCACCAGACATACTGGCATGACGGAGAAATCCGGCGGCCCCAAGCGTTGATCAGAACCTCACGATGAACCTCGATCAGTACCTACCCGTCTTCTTGTTCATCCTGGTCGGCGTCGGCGTCGGCGTCGTGCCCCAGGTGCTGGGCTGGATTCTCGGGCCCAATCGCCCTGACGCGGAAAAGAATTCCCCCTACGAATGCGGCTTTGAGGCCTTTGAAGACGCACGCATGAAGTTCGACGTGCGCTACTACCTCGTCGCCATCCTGTTCATCCTGTTCGACCTCGAAATCGCCTTCCTGTTTCCCTGGGCCGTGGCGCTCAAGGAGATCGGTCCCACCGGTTTCTGGGCCATGATGGTTTTCCTGGGCATCCTCGTCGTGGGTTTTATCTACGAGTGGAAAAAAGGCGCCCTGGACTGGGAATAACAAGGACACATGGCCATGTCAATCGAAGGCATCCTCAAGGAAGGCGTAGTAACCACCACGGTGGACTCCGTCATCAACTGGGCCAAGACCGGCTCGCTCTGGCCCATGACGTTTGGCCTGGCCTGCTGTGCGGTGGAGATGATGCACGCCGGCGCGGCGCGCTATGACATCGACCGCTTCGGCATGCTGTTTCGCCCCAGCCCGCGCCAGTCGGACCTGATGATCGTGGCCGGCACGCTGTGCAACAAGATGGCCCCCGCACTGCGCAAGGTCTACGACCAAATGCCCGAGCCGCGCTGGGTGCTGTCGATGGGCTCCTGCGCCAATGGCGGTGGCTACTACCACTACAGCTATTCGGTGGTGCGCGGCTGCGACCGCATCGTGCCGGTTGACGTGTACGTACCGGGCTGCCCGCCCACCGCCGAAGCGCTGCTCTACGGCATCATCCAGCTGCAGCAGAAGATTCGCCGCACGCAGACCATTGCGCGCGCCTGAGGGAAACCAATGACCGTTTTTGCCGTCAACCCTGAAGCGCTCAAGGACACCATTGCCGCCACGCTGGGCGACAAGGCCCGCAGCGTCACCGTGCGCCTCGGCGAAGTCACCGTGGCCGTTGCGCCTGCGGACTATCTCGAACTGGCGCAAACCCTGCGCGACGCGCCGGGCTGCAAGTTCGAACAACTGATCGACCTGTGCGGTGTGGACTATTCAGACTACCGCGAAGGCGGCTGGGAAGGCCAGCGCTACTGCGTGGTGTTGCATTTGTTGTCGGTCAGTCTGAACCAGCGTGTGCGCGTCAAGGTGTTCGCCCCGGATGACGCCTTGCCGGTGGTGCAGTCGGTCAACGGCGTCTGGGGCGCAGCCAACTGGTTTGAGCGTGAGGCATTTGACTTGTTTGGCATCGTTTTTGAAGGCCACGAAGACCTGCGCCGCCTGCTGACTGACTACGGTTTTATCGGCCACCCGTTCCGCAAAGACTTCCCCACTTCGGGCCATGTCGAGATGCGATACGACGCCGAGCAAAAGCGGGTGATCTACCAGCCCGTGACGATCGAGCCGCGCGAAATCACGCCCCGCATCATTCGCGAAGACAACTACGGCGGCTTGCATGGCTGAAATCAAGAACTACACCCTGAACTTCGGCCCGCAACACCCGGCCGCGCATGGCGTGCTGCGCCTGGTGCTGGAGCTGGACGGCGAAGTGATTCAACGTGCCGACCCGCACATTGGCCTGCTGCACCGCGCCACCGAAAAGCTGGCCGAAAGCAAGACCTACATCCAGTCGCTACCCTACATGGACCGGCTGGACTATGTGTCGATGATGTGCAACGAGCATGCCTACTGCCTGGCCATCGAAAAGATGATGGGCATCGAGGTGCCACAGCGCGCGCAATACATCCGCGTCATGTTTTCGGAGATCACGCGCTTGCTCAACCACCTGCTGTGGCTGGGCGCGCATGGTCTGGACTGCGGCGCGATGAACATGCTGATCTACTGCTTCCGTGAGCGGGAAGACCTGTTCGACATGTACGAGGCGGTGTCAGGTGCCCGCATGCACGCGGCCTACTTCCGCCCGGGGGGTGTCTACCGGGACTTGCCTGACAGCATGCCGCAGTACAAGGTCAGCAAGATCAAGAATGCCCGCGCCATTGGCCAGCTCAATGAGAACCGCCAGGGCACGTTGCTCGATTTCATTGAAGACTTTACCAAGCGCTTCCCGCACTATGTAGACGAGTACGAAACGCTGCTGACCGACAACCGCATCTGGAAGCAGCGCACCGTGGGCATCGGGGTGGTCACGCCCGAGCGCGCGCTCAACCTTGGCTTCTCGGGGGCCATGCTGCGCGGCTCCGGCATCGCCTGGGACTTGCGCAAGACCCAGCCCTACGACGTCTACGACCAAATGGACTTCGACATCCCGGTCGGCAAAACCGGCGATTGCTACGACCGCTACCTGGTGCGTGTCGAAGAAATGCGCCAGTCCAACCGCATCATCAAGCAGTGCGTTGACTGGCTGCGCGCCAACCCTGGACCGGTCATCACCAACAACCACAAGGTTGCCGCGCCGTCGCGTGAGTCGATGAAGTCCAACATGGAAGAGCTGATCCACCACTTCAAGCTCTTTACCGAAGGCTTCCACGTGCCCGAGGGCGAGGCCTATGCCGCTGTCGAGCACCCCAAGGGCGAGTTCGGCATCTACCTGGTGAGCGATGGTGCCAACAAGCCCTATCGCCTGAAGATCCGCGCTCCCGGCTTCCCGCATCTTGCGGCGCTGGACGAAATGGGGCGCGGCCACATGATTGCCGACGCAGTAGCCATCATTGGAACGATGGACATCGTGTTCGGGGAGATTGACCGATGATTTCAGACGCTATGCGCGCGCGCTTCGACCACGAAGTCGCCAAGTACCCGGCAGAGCAAAAGCAATCTGCCGTGATGGCCTGTCTGGCCATCGTGCAGCAGGAACAGGGCCATGTGAGCATTGACAGCGAGCGCCTGGTTGCCGACTACCTGGGCATGCCGCCGATTGCGGTGCATGAAGTCACCACTTTCTACAACATGTACAACCAGCAGCCGGTGGGCAAGTACAAGCTCAACGTCTGCACCAACCTGCCATGCCAGTTGCGCGACGGGCAGAAAGCCCTGAACCATTTGTGCGAAAAACTGGGCGTGGAAATGGGCGGTACCACGGCTGATGGCATGTTCACCTTGCAGCAAAGTGAATGCCTTGGCGCATGTGCCGATTCGCCGGTGCTGCTGGTCAATGACCGCACCATGTGCAGCTTCATGAGCAATGACAAGCTGGACCAGTTGATTGACGGTCTCAAAGGGGCACAGGCATGAACGCCCAACAAGTGCTTTCGCAGTTTCAGGCGACCGGCGTTCAGACCTGCTTTCACAACCGCCACATCAATCCGCAGATTTACGCAGACCTGAACGGCAGCAACTGGCGGCTGAAAGACTACGAAGCGCGCGGGGGCTATCAGGCGCTGCGCAAGATACTGCTGGGAGCTGATGGTGCCGAGCCGATGACCCAGGACCAGGTGATTGCCACGGTCAAGGAATCGGCTTTGCGTGGCCGTGGCGGTGCGGGCTTCCCGACGGGCCTGAAGTGGAGCTTCATGCCACGCCAGTTCCCCGGGCAGAAATACCTGGTCTGCAATTCGGACGAGGGCGAGCCGGGCACCTGCAAAGACCGCGACATCCTGCAATTCAATCCGCACATCGTGATCGAAGGCATGATCATCGCGGCCTACGCCATGGGCATCAGCGTGGGCTACAACTACATTCACGGCGAAATCTTCCAGACCTACGACCGGTTTGAAGAGGCTCTGCAAGAAGCCCGCGCCGCCGGCTACCTGGGAAACAAAATCCTGGGCAGTGGTTTCAGCTTCCAGCTGCATGGCGCGCATGGTTTCGGCGCTTACATTTGCGGCGAAGAAACCGCGCTGCTCGAGTCGCTGGAAGGCAAGAAGGGCCAGCCGCGCTTCAAGCCGCCGTTCCCTGCCAGCTTTGGCTTGTACGGCAAGCCCACCACGATCAACAACACCGAGACTTTTGCTGCGGTACCCTGGATCATTCGCCATGGCGGCCAGGCCTACCTGGACATTGGCAAGCCGAACAACGGTGGCACCAAAATCTATTCGGTCTCGGGCGATGTAGAACTGCCCGGCAACTACGAAGTGCCGCTGGGCACGCCCTTCAGCAAACTGCTGGAGCTCGCCGGTGGGGTGCGCAAGGGCCGCACGCTCAAGGCGGTGATTCCCGGGGGCTCATCGGCACCGGTACTGCCCGCTGACATCATGATGAACTGCACCATGGACTACGACTCCATCGCCAAAGCTGGTTCCATGCTCGGCTCGGGTGCGGTGATCGTGATGGACGACAGCCGCTGCATGGTTGAGTCGCTCAAGCGCCTTTCGTACTTTTACATGCACGAATCGTGCGGCCAGTGCACACCCTGCCGCGAAGGCACGGGGTGGCTGTGGCGCGTGGTGGACCGCATCCACAACGGCCAGGGCCGGGCGTCTGACATGGAGCTGCTGAACTCGGTAGCGGACAACATCCAGGGCCGCACCATCTGTGCGCTGGGCGACGCAGCGGCCATGCCGGTGCGCGCCATGATCAAGCACTTCCGCCACGAATTCGAGGCGCTGATCAACAAGGCCGAACAGTCGGCCGTTCAGGCCTGAGCCGCAGAAGAAGACTATGGTTGAAATCGAACTCGACGGCAAGAAGGTGGAAATCATTGAAGGCAGCATGATCATGCATGCGGCCGACAAGGCGGGCACCTATATTCCCCATTTCTGCTACCACAAGAAACTCAGCATCGCGGCCAACTGCCGCATGTGCCTGGTCGATGTGGAAAAGGCCCCCAAGCCGATGCCGGCCTGCGCCACGCCGGTCACGCAGGGCATGATCGTGCGCACCAAGAGCGACAAAGCCATCAAGGCCCAGCAGTCGGTGATGGAGTTTTTGCTGATCAACCATCCGCTGGACTGCCCGATCTGCGACCAGGGCGGTGAGTGTCAGCTTCAAGACCTGGCCGTCGGCTATGGCGGTTCTTCGTCGCGTTACGAGGAAGAAAAGCGCACTGTGCCGGTCAAGGACGTGGGCCCGCTGATTTCCATGCAGGAGATGAGTCGCTGTATCCACTGCACCCGCTGCGTTCGCTTTGGCCAGGAAGTGGCCGGCGTCATGGAGCTCGGCATGATTCACCGGGGTGAACACTCCGAGATCACCACCATCGTCAGTGACACCATCGACTCCGAGCTCTCGGGCAACATGATCGACATTTGCCCGGTGGGCGCGCTCACCAGCAAGCCGTTTCGCTACAGCGCCCGCACCTGGGAGCTGGGTCGGCGCAAGTCGGTGAGCCCGCACGACTCTACGGGAGCCAACTTGATTGTTCAGGTCAAGAACAACAAGGTCATGCGGGTGGTACCGCTGGAGAACGAAGACGTCAACGAATGCTGGATCGCCGACCGCGACCGCTTCTCCTACGAAGCCTTGAACAGCGAAGAGCGCCTGACCACGCCAATGCTCAAGCAGGGCGGCGAATGGAAGCCGGTGGACTGGCAAACCGCGCTTGAATATGTGGCCAATGGGCTGCGGCAGATCAAGGCCGACCATGGCGCGCAAAGCATTGGCGCATTGGTCAGCCCGCACAGCACGGTAGAAGAGCTGTACCTGGCTGGCGCGCTGATGCGTGGCTTGGGTAGCGAGAACATCGACCATCGGTTGCGCAACGCGGAATTCACGCCGTCCGTCAGCGCCCGCTGGCTGGGTACGTCTATCGCCTCGCTGTCCAACCTGCAGCGTGTGCTGGTGGTGGGCTCGAACTTGCGCAAGGACCATCCGCTGTTTGCCCAGCGCATTCGCCAAGCCGTCAAAAAGGGCTGCCAGGTCTCCGTGTTGCACGCCGAGGCAGCGGACTGGGCAATGCCGGTGGCCAATGCCCTGCTGGCCGACGCTAGTCGCTGGGTTCAGGCGCTGGCGGATGTCGCCACTGCAGTTGCCGCCGAAAAGGGCGTTGCAGCACCGGCAGCGGGCAATGCAAGCGATGCTGCCAGGGCGGTTGCGAGGTCGTTGATCGGCGGCGAACGCAAGGCCATTCTCCTGGGCAACGCAGCCGCACATCACGCGCGTGCCTCCAGCCTGTTGGCGCTGGCCAACTGGATCGGGGAACAAACCGGCGCGAGCGTGGGCTACCTCACCGAGGCAGCAAACTCCGTGGGCGCGCAGCTGGTCGGGGCCCAACCCGGTTCCGGCGGCCTGCATGCCGGCCAGATGCTTGGCGGCGCGCTCAAGGCGGTGCTACTGCTCAATACCGAACCGGCATTTGACTCCAGTGCAGGCCAGCAAGCCGCAAATCTCGCGCAGGCCCAGATGGTGGTAACGCTGAGCCCGTTCAAGGCCAATCTGGACATCAGTGACGTGCTGCTGCCGATTGCGCCGTTCACAGAAACCTCAGGCACCTTTGTCAATGCTGAGGGCCGTGTTCAGGGGTTCCACGCGGTGGTCAAGCCGCTGGCAGACACCCGGCCGGCCTGGAAAGTACTTCGTGTGCTGGCCAACCTGTTGGGCCTGCCCGGCTTCGACTTCGAGTCGTCGCAAGAGGTGTTGGTTGCAGCCCGTGGTGCGCAGGACGCAGGGCAGTCGTTTGTGGCACCGGCCAAGCTTGGCAACAGCACATCCGCGGGTATCGACTTGTTGCCTGTGGCCGGCACGCCGGTGGTGGCGTCGATCTACCAGCTCGATGGCCTGGTGCGCCGTGCGCCGGCGTTGCAGCAAACCGCTGATGCCCGCAGCGCCAGGGCAAGCCAAGAGGTGGCCGCATGATTGACACGATCTACAGCGTTGGCCTCGGGTTGGTTGGCGCAAGCTGGTGGGCTTCTGTGGCCTGGCCGGTGATCTGGAACCTGATCAAGATTGTGCTGGTGGTTTTGCCCCTGATGGGTGCCGTGGCCTACCTTACGTTGTGGGAGCGCAAGGCCATTGGCTTCACGCAGATTCGCGTCGGCCCTAACCGCATTGGGCCGTTGGGCTTGCTTCAGCCCATTGCCGACGCACTGAAGCTGCTGACCAAAGAAATCATTCTGCCCACCGTGGCCAACAAGGGCCTGTTCCTGCTTGGCCCGGTCATGACCATCATGCCGGCGCTGGCGGCCTGGGTGGTGATTCCGTTTGGCCCGGAAGTGGCGCTGTCCAACATCAACGCCGGGCTGCTGTTCCTGATGGCCATCACCTCGCTGGAAGTCTATGGCGTCATCATTGCCGGCTGGGCCTCCAATTCCAAGTACGCCTTCCTGGGCGCGCTGCGGGCCTCGGCGCAGATGGTTAGTTATGAAATCGCCATGGGCTTTTGCTTTGTGGTGGTGCTGATGGTGTCAGCCAGCCTGAACATGACTGACATCGTCATGGGCCAGGGCCGAGGCCAGTTTGCCGAGATGGGCTGGGGCTTTTTGTCCTGGAACTGGCTGCCGCTGCTGCCGATATTCGTCGTGTACTTCATCTCCGGTCTGGCCGAAACCAACCGGCACCCGTTCGACGTGGTCGAGGGCGAGTCCGAAATCGTGGCGGGCCACATGATCGAGTACTCAGGTATGAGTTTCGCCATGTTCTTCCTGGCCGAATACGCCAATATGTGGCTGGTCTCGATTCTCGCGGTCATCCTGTTCCTGGGGGGCTGGTTGCCGCCGTTTGAGTTTCTCTCGTTCATTCCGGGCTGGATCTGGTTGGGGCTGAAGACCTTCTGTGTGGTCACGATGTTCCTGTGGGTCCGCTCAACCTTCCCGCGCTATCGCTATGACCAGATCATGCGTCTGGGCTGGAAGATTTTCATTCCCGTCACCCTGGTGTGGCTCGTGGTGATCGGTGCCTGGATGCAGACACCGTTCAACATCTGGAAATAACGCGGAGTCTCCATGTCTGCTCCTTCTTTAGCCGCGCCCTCGGCCTTCTCCCTCAAGGACTTCTTGTCCAGCTTCATGCTGGTCGAGTTGTTCAAGGGGCTGGCCATCACCGGAAAGTACGCCTTCGCGCGCAAGATCACCGTACAGTTTCCGGAAGAAAAAACCCCAATGTCGCCGCGCTTTCGCGGCTTGCACGCGCTGCGCCGCTATGAGAACGGCGAAGAACGCTGCATTGCCTGCAAGCTGTGTGAAGCGGTTTGCCCGGCCATGGCCATCACCATCGAGTCCGAGGTGCGCGACGACGGTTCCCGGCGCACCACGCGCTACGACATCGACCTGACCAAATGCATCTTCTGCGGCTTTTGCGAAGAAAGCTGTCCGGTGGATTCGATCGTGGAAACCCACATCCTCGAATACCACGGCGAAAAGCGTGGTGACCTGTACTTCACCAAGGACATGCTGCTGGCCGTTGGTGACCGCTACGAAGGCGAAATCGCCGCTGCCCGGGCGGCAGACGCCCGGTACCGCTGAGTCAACCCGCAGCACGACGGCGCAGCCCAAAGAAAAGAAACGCCCCATGGACGTCAAGACTGGTTTTTTCTATCTCTTCTCAGCGGTGCTGCTGTTTGCAGCTTTCCGCGTCATCACGGCACGCAACCCGGTGTACGCCGCGTTGTACCTGGTGCTGGCGTTTTTCCAGGCATCGGCGATCTGGATTCTGCTCAAGGCCGAGTTCCTGGCCATCACACTGGTGCTGGTTTATGTGGGCGCGGTAATGGTGCTGTTCCTGTTTGTGGTGATGATGCTGGACATCAATCTCGATGGCCTGCGCAAGGGCTTCTGGAAGCATTTCCCGCTGGCCGCGACGGTTGGCGCGCTGATCGCCCTTGAAATGGCGGCGGTGTTGATGGGCGGCTTCCGGGTGGCGGACGAGCCCAAGCCGGTTGCCGCTGCCGCGCAGGTGGCAGGGCAGGCTGTGGCCCAGGTGTCCAACACCAAAGAACTCGGCAAGCTGCTTTACACCGAATACCTTTATCCGCTGGAGATTGCCGCCGTCATTCTGCTGGTGGCCATGGTCGCCGCCATTGCCCTGACGCTGCGCGAGCGCAAGGACAGCAAGCACATGGACCCGTCCTTGCAGGTGCGGGTGAAGGCGCGTGACCGCCTTGAAATCATCAAGCTTGCGCCCACGCGTGCCGCGCAACAGCCCGATGCGGTGGAACCCGCAGTGGAGAAGAAGGCATGACCCTGACCCTTGGACATTTTCTTTCGCTAGGCGCGATGCTGTTTGCGCTGTCGGTGATCGGTATCTTCTTGAACCGCAAGAATTTGATCGTGCTGCTGATGGCCATTGAGCTCATGCTGCTGGCAGTGAACATGAACTTCGTGGCGTTCTCTCATTACCTGGGCGACATGCACGGCCAGGTGTTTGTGTTTTTCATTCTCACGGTGGCGGCCGCCGAGTCGGCGATTGGCCTGGCCATTCTGGTGCTGCTGTTTCGCAACAAGTCCAGCATCAACGTGGACGAACTCAACACGCTCAAGGGTTAAGCATGACAACAACCTTGAACGCCTCCACGCTGCTGGCAGTTCCGCTCGCGCCATTGGCCGGTGCCGTGCTGGCGGGCATCTTCGGTACCGTGTTCGGTGGCAACTGGATCGGGCGTCGCCTGACCCACAGCCTGACTATTGTGGGCGTGCTGGTGGCCTTCATCCTTTCGGCCATGACGCTCAAGAGTGTGGCCATGGACGGTGCCCGCTTCAACGAAACGCTCTACACCTGGATGGTGGTCGGCGGCCTGAAGATGGAAATCGGCTTTCTGGTCGATGGCCTGACGGCCATGATGATGTGCGTGGTGACTTTTGTCTCGCTCATGGTGCACATCTACACCATTGGCTACATGGAAGAAGACGAGGGCTACAACCGCTTCTTTGCCTATATCTCGCTGTTCACCTTCTCGATGCTGATGCTGGTGATGAGCAACAACTTCCTGCAGTTGTTCTTTGGCTGGGAGGCGGTGGGCCTGGTGTCGTACCTGTTGATCGGCTTCTGGTTCAACAAGCCAACCGCCGTGTTCGCCAACATGAAGGCGTTTCTGGTCAACCGGGTCGGCGACTTCGGCTTCATTCTGGGCATTGGCCTGCTGGCCGCCTATGCCGGTACGCTCAACTATGCCGAGACCTTCGCCAAGGCTGGCGAGCTCGGGAAACTTGGCTTCCCGGGTACCGACTGGATGCTGATCACCGTGATCTGTATCTGCCTGTTCGTCGGTGCGATGGGCAAGAGCGCGCAGTTCCCGCTGCATGTGTGGCTGCCCGACTCGATGGAAGGCCCCACGCCCATCTCGGCGCTGATTCACGCTGCCACCATGGTCACGGCCGGCATCTTCATGGTCGCGCGCATGTCGCCGCTGTTCGAGCTGTCTGACACGGCGCTGAGTTTTGTGATGGTGATTGGCGCCATCACTGCGCTGTTCATGGGCTTTATGGGCATCATCCAGAACGACATCAAACGCGTCGTGGCCTATTCCACCTTGTCGCAGCTGGGCTACATGACCGTGGCGCTCGGCGCATCGGCCTACTCGGTGGCCGTGTTTCACCTGATGACCCATGCGTTCTTCAAGGCACTGCTGTTTCTTGCGGCGGGCTCGGTCATCATGGGGGTGCACCACAACCAGGACATTCGCTGGATGGGCGGGCTGCGCAAGCACATGCCGATCACCTGGATCACCGCGTTGCTGGGGTCGCTTGCACTGATCGGCACGCCGCTGTTCTCGGGCTTTTATTCCAAGGACGAGATCATTGTGGCAATCCATGCCAGTACGCTGCCGGGGGCCGGCTTTGCCTACTTTGCAGTATTGGCCGGTGTTTTTGTTACCGCGTTCTATTCATTCCGGATGTACTTCCTGGTGTTCCACGGCGAGGAGCGATACGCCCTGAACCCAGATGCGCACCATGATCACGACCATCACGGTGATCACACCCCGCACGAATCACCCTGGGTGGTTACTGCGCCCTTGTTGTTGCTGGCCGTGCCGTCGGTAGTGATTGGTTTCATGACCATCGGCCCAATGCTGTTTGGCGACTTCTTCAAAGATGCGATTTACGTCAACACCGAGATCCACAAAGCCATGCAGGTGCTGCGCGACACCTGGCATGGCCCGCTGGAGTTGGCCCTGCACGGCCTGACGGCGGCTCCTTTCTGGCTGGCGGTTGCCGGTGTGGCCCTGGCCTATTACATGTACATGGTCAATCCCGCGCTGCCCGCAGCCATCAAGGCGCGCGTGCTGCCCGTGTACACGCTGCTTGAGAACAAGTACTACATGGACTGGTTCAACGAAAACGTTCTTGCCCGCGGTGCCCGTGCGCTGGGGGTTGGTCTGTGGAAGGGTGGCGACCGTGCCCTGATTGACGGTGCCCTGGTCAATGGCTCCTGGAAGCTGGTGGGCTGGGTTGCAGGCAAGGCGCGCTGGCTCCAGTCGGGCTACCTTTACCACTACGCCTTTGTGATGATTCTCGGGGTGTTTGTGCTGATGACGTATTTCGTCTGGTTCAACAAGTAGGAGAAGAAGAAAAATGGGATTGTTGAGCCTTGCCATCTGGACGCCAATTTTCTTTGGCGTCGTACTGCTGGCGCTCGGTCGTGACGAACATGCGCGCGTCGTGCGCTGGATCGCGCTGATCGGCGCCATCGTCAGCCTGCTGGTTACCTTGCCGCTGTACGACGGGTTCCAGCTCGGCACCTCGGCCATGCAGTTCGTTGAAAAGGGCTCCTGGATCGAGCGCTTCAACGTCAACTACCACCTGGGGGTAGACGGCATCTCGTTCTGGTTTGTGCCGCTCACCGCGTTCATCACCGTGGTGGTAATCATTGCGGGCTGGGAAGTCATCACCGAGCGCGTCAACCAGTACATGGGCGCGTTCCTGATTTTGAGCGGGCTGATGATCGGCGTGTTCTGTGCGCTGGACGGAATTCTGTTCTACGTGTTCTTTGAGGCCACGCTGATCCCGATGTACCTGATCATCGGCATTTGGGGCGGCCCGAACAAAATCTACGCCGCGTTCAAGTTCTTTCTGTACACCTTGCTCGGCTCGCTGCTGATGCTGGTGGCGCTGATCTTCCTGTACACCAAGTCGGGCGGCAGCTTTGACATCCTGACCTGGCACAAACTGCCACTCTCGGGCACCACCCAAACCTTGCTGTTCTTTGCCTTTTTTGCGGCGTTTGCCGTCAAGGTGCCAATGTGGCCGGTGCACACCTGGCTGCCAGATGTACACGTCGAGGCTCCTACCGGCGGCTCGGCGGTGCTGGCGGCCATCATGCTCAAGCTCGGGGCCTACGGTTTCTTGCGTTTCTCGATGCCGATTGCACCGGACGCGGCGCGCGAATGGGCCTGGCTCATGATTGCGTTGTCACTGATTGCCGTGATCTATGTCGGCCTGGTGGCCTTGGTCCAGCAAGACATGAAGAAGCTGGTGGCTTACTCGTCGGTGGCGCACATGGGTTTTGTCACGCTGGGGTTCTTTATCTTCAACGATCTCGGCGTGGCCGGTGGTCTGGTGCAGATGATCGCCCACGGCTTTGTCTCGGGTGCCATGTTCCTTTGCATTGGCGTTTTGTACGACCGTGTTCACTCGCGCGAGATCGCCAGCTATGGCGGGGTGGTCAACACCATGCCCAAGTTCTCGGCGTTTGCCTTGCTGTTCGCCATGGCCAACTGTGGCCTGCCTGCGACTGCCGGTTTTGTGGGCGAGTGGATGGTGATTCTCGGCGCGGTCAAGGCCAATTTCTGGCTCGGTTTTGCGGCGTCCACGGCACTGATATTTGGGGCCGCCTACACACTGTGGATGTACAAACGGGTTTATCTGGGGCCGGTGGTCAACGACGATGTACGCGAACTCACCGACATCAACGCTCGTGAATTCCTGATGCTTTCGCTGTTGGCCATTGCGGTGCTGTACATGGGCATCTACCCGTTCCCGTTTACACAAATCATGGATGCGTCGGTGGCGGATTTCCTCAAGCATGTCGCCACGACCAAACTGAACTGAGAGCCCGGCAATGATTGACAAACTCAGTTGGATCACCGTTTACCCCGAGGCGCTGCTGCTGGTCATGGCCTGCGTGATCTTGCTGGTGGACCTTCGGGTCACCAGCCCGCGCCGCACGCTAACCCACGTCCTCACCCTGTCCACTCTGGGCGTGGTGGCAGTGCTTCAGGCACTGTATGCCAACGGCGGCATTACCCTGTACGGCTTTGGCAAGATGGTCGTCAGCGACCCCATGGGCAACTGGCTCAAGTGCTTTGCCACCATCGCGATGATGATCACGCTGGTCTATGCGCGGCCTTACGCCGCTGACCGGGGCATGTTGCGCGGCGGCGAAATGTTCACGCTGGCGCTGTTTTCGCTCATGGGCATCTTCGTGATGATCTCGGGCAACAACTTCCTGGTCATCTACCTCGGCCTGGAGCTGCTCACGCTTGCCAGCTATGCCCTGGTCGCCTTGCGCCGGGACAACGCCACCGCTACCGAAGCTGCCATGAAGTATTTTGTGCTGGGTGCCATGGCCAGCGGCTTCCTGCTCTATGGCTTGTCCATGCTTTATGGTGCCACCGGCTCGCTGGAAATCACGTCCGTGTTCAAGGCCGTCAATTCGGGCCAGATCAAGCACCAGGTGCTGGTGTTCGGGCTGGTGTTTATCGTCGCTGGCCTGGCCTTCAAGCTCGGCGTGGTGCCATTTCACATGTGGATCCCGGACGTCTACCAGGGCGCGCCTACGGCGGTGACGCTGATGATCGGCGGTGCGCCCAAGCTTGCCGCCTTTGCAATTTGCATCCGCTTGCTGGTCGAAGGGCTCTGGCCCCTGGCAATTGACTGGCAACAGATGTTGGGCTTGCTGGCGATCGGCTCGCTGCTGGTAGGCAACCTGGCGGCCGTGGCCCAGACCAACCTCAAGCGCATGCTGGCTTACTCCACAATTTCCCAGATGGGCTTTGTCTTGCTGGGCCTGATGTCGGGGGTGGTCAATGGCAACACGCTTTCGGCTGCCAATGCCTACAGCTCGGCCATGTTTTACGTGGTCACCTATGTGCTGACCACGCTGGCCACCTTTGGCGTGATCTTGCTGCTGGCCCGCGACGGTTTTGAGAGCGAAGAGATCACCGATCTGGCCGGCCTGAACCAGCGCAGCCCGCTGTTTGCCGGTGTCATGGCGGTGTGCATGTTCTCGCTGGCCGGCGTGCCGCCGCTGGTGGGCTTTTATGCCAAGCTGTCGGTGTTGCAGGCACTGATCGCCTCGGGCCTGACGCTGTATATCGCGCTGGCGGTGTTCGCGGTCATGATGTCCCTGATTGGTGCCTTCTATTACATCCGTGTCGTCAAGGTCATGTACTTCGATGCCCCGATCACCGCAACCACGGTGTCAGCGCCGGCCGATGTGCGCCTGGTTTTGTCGGCCAACGCCCTGCTGCTGCTGGTGTTGGGCATCTTGCCAGGCGGTCTGATGGCGCTGTGTGCCCAGGCCATCGTCAAGATGCTGGGAAGCTGAAGCCCCTGCCGGAGTCTTTTTCAGGTGTCCCAAACTGTTTCTGTCTGGCTGGTCATTCTGGTGGCGTTCTGCGCCGCCAATGCGCCGTTTGCCAATCAGCGCTTGCTGGCGCTGATACCCCTGAAGCGTCCCAAGACGCTGCTGATGCGGCTGGTCGAACTGGTGGTCTTCTATTTTCTTGCCGGTGGGTTGGGCCTGTTGCTTGAAAAGCGCGTGGGCCAGATCGCGCCCCAGGGCTGGGAGTTTTATGCCATCACCGGCGCACTGTTCCTGACCTTTGCCTTCCCTGGCTTTGTTTGGCGCTACCTGTTCAAGCACCGCAACTGAAGGCCCGGGCATGGATCAGCCTGATGTGTCGCGCAGCCTGACCGAGCACCGTGTCGCCAGCGAACTGTTGTTCAAGGGCGGCTTTCTTGAAGCCTTTCGAGACACTGTGCGCCTGCCCGACGGGCGCAGCGCCACCCGCGAATATGTGCGCCACCCAGGCGCGGTGGTGGTGGTGCCCCTGCTGGATGACGGCCGCGTTGTGGTGGAGCGCCAGTTCCGCTACCCGGTGGGCCGCGAGATGATCGAGTTCCCGGCCGGCAAGCTCGATGCCGGCGAAGACCCCCTGGTCTGTGGCCAGCGTGAGCTGCTCGAAGAAACCGGCTACACCGCGACGCAATGGGCACGCGCGGGCATCATGCATCTTGCCATCGCCTATTCCACGGAAATCATCCATATTTACTTTGCGCGGGGCCTCACGGCGGGCCAGCGACAGCTCGACGAGGGTGAGTTTCTGGATGTATTCACCGCCACCCCGGCCGAGTTGCTCGACTGGAGCCGCAGTGGCACCCTGACTGACGCCAAGACGCTGAGCTGCCTGGTCTGGCTGCAAAACGTCGTGTCGGGCGCATGGACTCTGGACTGGCAGCCCGCGGGCACGCCAGCGGCTCGCCGATAATTGAAGCCATGAAGGTTCTTGACCTGCAATGCAGCCAGCACCACCAGTTTGAAGGCTGGTTCGGTTCGGAAGAAGACTTCCAACGCCAGCTTGCAACCGCTCTGGTGGAGTGCCCGCTGTGCGGCGATGCAGCCATCAACAAAAAGCTCAGCGCGCCGCGCCTGAACCTGGGGGTTGCCCGCGGCGCGGCGGTGCCACAGCAAGACGTGGTGGCCCCGGCTGACAAAACCCAGCAGGCGGCCTGGCTCAAGATGATGCGGGAAGTGGTGTCAAACACCGAAGACGTGGGCGATCGTTTTGCCGACGAAGCGCGGCGCATGCACTACGGCGAAGCCCGGGAGCGCGGCATCCGGGGCCAGGCCTCACATGACGAAACCCAGGCCTTGCTGGAAGAGGGCATTGCGGTAATGCCGCTGGCACTGCCCAAGGCGCTCAAAGAGCCACTGCAATAGGCCCCGTCGTCGCAAGCGCGCTGTGCGCGCATTGCCGCAATTGCATCAATCCATGAACTGCAGGGCCGCCAGCCGCGCATAGGTGCCGCCGGCCGCCATCAGCTGGTCATGCGTTCCCTGTTCCACCTTCCGGCCATGGTCCAGTACCACAATGCGGTCGGCTTGCTGCACGGTGGCCAGCCGGTGGGCAATGACCAGCGTGGTGCGGTTGCGCATGGCCGACTCCAGCGCCGCCTGCACCATGCGCTCGCTTTCAGCGTCCAGCGCGCTGGTGGCTTCATCCAGCAGCAGCAGCGGCGGGTTTTTGAGCATGGCGCGGGCAATCGCCACGCGCTGGCGCTGGCCCCCGGACAGCCGCACTCCGCGTTCGCCCAGAAAAGTGTCATAACCTTCAGGCAATGCGCGGATGAATTCGTCGGCAAACGCGGCGGTAGCGGCGGCATGGACTTCGTCGTCAGACGCACCCGGCTTGCCATAGCGGATGTTTTCCAGCGCGCTGGTGGAGAAGATCACCGCGTCCTGCGGCACGATGCCAATGCGTTCGCGCAAGTCTTGCAGGCTCAGTTGGTTGGTGGGCACGCCGTCCAGCATGATTGTTCCGCTGGCCGGGTCATAGAAGCGCAGCAGCAACTGAAACACAGTGCTCTTGCCCGCACCGCTGGGCCCGACCAGGGCCACGGTTTCACCTGCGGCCACATCCAGGGTGAAGTCACGGATGGCCGGCTGCGCGGGCCGCGACGGGTAGTGGAAGTTGATTGCTTCCAATTTGATAGCGGCTCCCGCAGTAACTACGCGGGCTGCAGCCGGATTTGATGGTGAACTGATGGGGGAGCGGGTGTCCAGCAACTCCATCAGGCGCTCGGTCGCACCGGCGGCGCGCAGCAAGTCGCCATAGACCTCTCCCAGTACCGCCACCGCGCCGGCAAAGATGGCAACGTACAGCGCTGCCTGGCCGAGCTGGCCCGCGCTGAGCTTGCCCGCCAGCACTGCCTGGGTGCCCTGGTACAGGCCCCACAGAACCAGCGCGGCATTGGCAATGATGACAAATGCCACCAGCATGGAGCGCGCGCGAGAGCGCCGCACCGCCGTTTGAAAAGCGTCTTCGGTTGATGCGTCAAAGCGCGCCGCCTCGCGCTTTTCAGCGGTGTAGCTTTGCACTACCGGAATGGCGTTCAGCACCTCGGCGGCAATGGCGCTGGAGTCGGCCACTCGGTCCTGGCTGGCCCGCGACAGGCGCCGCACACGGCGGCCAAACCAGGTGGCGGGCAATACCACCAGCACTACGACCAGCAGCACCTGCGTCATCACATAGGGGTGCGTATAGACCAGCACGGCCAAAGCACCCAGCCCCATCACCGCGTTGCGCAGCCCCATGCTCAGTGACGAGCCGACCACGGTTTGCACCAGCGTGGTGTCGGTGGTCAGGCGACTCAGCACCTCGCCGGTTTGCGTGGTTTCAAAGAACTCCGGGCTTTGCCGCAGTACGTGGGCATAGACCGCGTTGCGCAGGTCGGCGGTGATACGTTCGCCCAGCCAGCTCACCATGTAAAAGCGCGCCGCACTGAACACCCCCAGCGCCACCGCCACCCCGAACAGCGCCAGAAAATGCTCACGCAGCGCCAGCACCTGCGCGCCGCGATCGGGCTGCACCAGGCCGCCGTCGATCAGGCTGCGCAGCGCCAGCGGGAACAGCAACGTGGCCACCGCCGCCAGCACCAGAAACAAAAGCGCCAGCCCAATCTGGCCACGGTAGGGCCGCAAAAAAGGCAGCAGGCCAGAAAGTGAGCGGGGATTGCCCTTGGCGGGCGCAGTGTCGGTGGCGGGCATGGTGCAGTGTAGAGGGCTGGAAATTTGTGCCAGCCCTTGTTACATTGAGACGATGAACCCGATTCAAAGCCCCTCACGTCGAAATTGCCTGGCGGCAGGCCTGTTGGCAGGTGCGCCCCAATGGCTATTGGCGGCGCCTCGCAGCGCAAATAAATCGCCTGATACGGATGTAGCGCCGACGGCCGGCGCGTCGGTCGGGCCGGTGCCGGGGTCGCTGCGGCTGTCAAAGTTCTACACCCAGTATGTCAGTGCCGCAGGGTTGCCGGTGGTGGCTTCGTCAAAGCCTTTGCCGCAGTCGCTGCTGGCGGCACGCGGCATTGTGCTCAGCATGTTGGCCAACCGGCCCGATGTATTGGCCACCCTGGTCAAGGCCAAGGTGCGGATTGCCGTGATTGGGGTCACAGAAGTCACTACCGACATTCCGGAATACGCCAGCCTGGTGCCTGCCGATTTCTGGAACACCCGCACCCGTGGCGTGGGTGCCACCCCGGCGCGCCCGGTGTGCAGCGCTGGCGAAGAAAACCTGCTGGGTCTGGCCAACGACCGCTACGTGGGGGAAAGCATCCTTGTGCACGAGTTTGGCCACACCCTGTTCGAGATGGGGGCCCGGGTGCTTCAGCCGGGCCTTGATTTGACGCTGAACACGCTGTACCAGGCAGCGATGGCTGCGGGGCGCTGGCAAAACACCTATGCGGCCAGCAACTACCGCGAATACTGGGCTGAAGGCGTGCAATGCTGGTTCAACGCCAACCCCCGGGCCCGCAGCGCCAACGGCGTTCATGGCCCGGTTGCCACGCGTGAAGACCTGCTGGCCTATGACCCCGGTCTGGCGCAGTTCATCGCGGGCATCTTTGGCGACCTGGCCTGGCGCTGGGAACGCCCCGGGGCCCACGCGCTGGCCTGAAGCTAAAGCCGCAGCGGCTTGGCGTAGCCCGTCATCTCCAGGTAGCCGCGCGCTACCTTCTTGCCATTGCTGTCGAACATGTCGCTCAAGCCCTCCCAGTAGATGGCTCCGGTTGAGCTGCGGCTGTCCAGCTCCTGGTTGTCGATGACGGCCTTGACGGTGTAGAAGTCTGCCGGCGTGCGGACGATCCATTCAACCGGGTACGAAGCTTGTGACTGCGGGCTCTTCCAGATGCGTTGCGGGTTGAAGGCGTTTTCGCCCTTGCTCGCGCTGTAATGCATGCCGCCGGCGCTGCGAAAGCTGCCGCCGTCCCACAAGGTGCTGCCGTCCTTGCGGCGCAGTCTAAATGCGGTGAGCGCGCTGCCGTCCATGTAGTTCATGCCGATCCAGTCCCAGCCCACGGCGTCGGGGTGCAGCAGTGCTTCGCTCCATTCATGGTCGACCCAGGCTGTGCCCTTTACTGCAAAGCGCTGGCCGCGCAGCGTCAGCGTGCCGCTGGTGGCCAGCTGGGGCTGGCTGTAGTAGTAGCTGGCCTGGGTTTCGTCTGGCCCCTTGCGCGACAAACCTTGCCTGCCTTGCAACAGCACCGGCTGGGTGGGAGCACACGACAGGCTCAGGCTGAAGTCTTGCGCCGGGATTTCAGCGCGGTAGCCGCCATTGCCGCGCACCAGGGACCAATCGCGCAGCTTGAGCTGGGTGTCGGTGGCGCTGGCGCTGGCCAGCTCAAAGCCCTGGCGCGCAATGCGCTGGTCGTGCCACAGCTTCTTGCCTTGCACGTCGGT
>CALROG020000005.1:0-150081 GCA_943369755.1 Ramlibacter sp. 2FC | reverse complement strand
CTGATCGAGGCCGTGCTACTGCTGGCGGCCTGCGTTTCAGTGTTTACCACCCTGGCTATCGTTTACATCCTGCTCAAGGAATCGCTGGTGTTCTTCAGCAACGTGCCCTTGTGGCAGTTCCTGACGGACGACCAGTGGACCCCCCTGTTTGACGACGCCCATTTTGGTATCCGGGTACTCTTGGCTGGCACCCTCAGCAGCTCGCTTGTCGCACTGACCATTGCCATACCGCTGGGCACCATCATTGCCATCTACCTGTCGGAATTTGCCGGGCATCGCACGCGTGAAATCCTGAAGCCCGTGTTGGAGCTGCTCTCGGGCGTGCCGACCATCATTTACGGTTTTTTCGCGCTGTTGGTAGTCACGCCAGTGATTCAGGTGTTTTATCCCAACCTTCCGACCTTCAACGTTCTGTCAGCGGGCATCGTCATGGGCATCATGATCATCCCGTACGTGTCCTCGCTGTCTGAAGACGCCATGCGCGCCGTGCCCATGAGCCTGCGCGAAGGTGCGTACGCCATGGGCTCAACCCGCTTTCAGACTGCCACCCGCGTGGTAGTGCCTGCAGCACTGTCGGGCATCGCGTCTGCCTATATCCTGGGTATTTCGCGCGCGGTGGGTGAGACCATGATCCTGGCCGTAGCAGCGGGCATGCAGCCGAACCTCACGCTCAACCCGCTGGAGCCCGCGGCCACTATCACCTCGTTCATCGTCCAGGTGGCGCTGGGTGACCTGCCGCACGGCAGCGTCGGTTACCAGACCATCTTTGCAGCCGGCCTTACTTTGCTGCTGTTGACGCTTTCATTCAATATGCTCGGCTACTGGCTGCGCCGCAAGTTCCGTGAGGCCTACTGATATGAGCACCCAAAAAATTACCGGCAACCGGACCGAAGAGCTGCGCGCGATCATCCGTTCGCACAAGCGCTGGGACATCATCTTTGGCCTCGTCGGCATGGCTGCCATGTCGCTCGGCATCCTGACACTGGTGGCTCTATTCACCCAGATGGCGATTGACGGCTTTCCGCGCCTGACGGGGGACTTCTTCTCCAGCTTCCCGTCACGCAGGGCAGGGCAGGCAGGAATTTTGTCGGCCTGGGTCGGCTCGCTGTTCGTCATGATGGTGACGGCGCTGTTTGCCATCCCCGTAGGGATCGCCAGCGCCATTTATCTTGAGGAATACGCCCGCAAGAACTGGTTCACCGACATCATTGAGATCAACATTACCAACCTGGCCGGCGTGCCGTCCATCGTTTATGGTCTGCTGGCGCTCGGCCTGTTTGTGTACACGTTTGGCTTCGGGCAGAGCATTTTGTCAGCCGGCCTGACGCTGGCGTTGCTGATCCTGCCGATCATCATCGTGGCCACGCGTGAGGCGCTGCGCTCCATCCCGCAGGTGATCCGCGAGGGTGCCTACGCGTGCGGCGCCACCAAATGGCAGGTTTGCAGCGACCATCTGATCCCCTATGGCATGCCCGGCATCCTGACCGGCGTGATCATCGGCCTGTCGCGCGCCATTGGCGAAACAGCGCCCATCATCACGATTGGCGCACTGACGTTCATCGCCTTCCTGCCGCCGGTGCCGTTTGCGGGCGACCCACCCGCCGGCCTGTTCGACTGGCTGTTCTCGCCCTTCACGGTCATGCCAATCCAGATCTTCAACTGGACATCGCGGCCCGACCCTGCTTTTCACGCCAACGCCGCAGCCGCCAGCCTGGTGCTGGTGGTGCTGACCCTGGGCATGAACGCAATGGCCATCTGGCTGCGATATCGCCTGCGCAAAAACATTAAATGGTAGTCAACCCGAGAGAAACAATCATCATGGCTTCCACACTCACACTGCCCGAGAACGCGCCCAACCTGAAGGCGCAGTCAAAAGACCTGGACTTTTACTACGGCGACTTCAAGGCGCTGAAGTCCATCACGATGCCGATTTACGAGAACAAGGTCACGGCGCTGATCGGCCCAAGCGGTTGCGGTAAGTCCACGTACCTGCGCTGCTTCAACCGCATGCACGATCTGTACCCTGGCCACCGCTACGACGGCAGCATCGAGCTGCATCCCGACAACGTGGACCTGCTGGACGCGGCAGTGGACCCGATCGAAGTGCGGATGCGCATCTCGATGGTGTTCCAGAAGCCCAACCCGTTCCCCAAGTCGATCTTTGAAAACGTGGCCTACGGCCTTCGCGTGCGAGGCGAAAACTCGCAGGCTTACCTGGAAGACAAGGTGGAATCCGCGCTGAAGGGCGCGGCCATCTGGAACGAGGTCAAGGACCGTCTGCAAGAGGTTGCGGTGAACCTGTCTGGCGGACAGCAGCAGCGCTTGTGCATTGCCCGTGCCATGGCCACTGACCCGGAGATCGTACTGTTTGACGAACCAACGTCGGCGCTTGACCCAATTGCCACCGGCGCGATTGAAGAGCTTATTACCGAGATCAAAAACAAGGTCACGGTGCTGATCGTCACACACAACATGCAGCAGGCTGCGCGCGTGTCTGATTACGTGGCCTACATGTACTTGGGCGAGATGGTTGAATACGGTGCCACCGGCGACATCTTCATGAAGCCCAAGCGCCAGGAAACAGAAGACTACATCACGGGAAGGTTCGGCTGAACATGAATGACAAGCATCTCTCAAGCCAGTTCGACAGCGAGCTGACCAGCGTCTCCACCCGCGTCATGGAAATGGGCGGTTTGGTGGAGTCGCAGATCCGCACCGCCGTCTACGCACTGGCCCAGTTCAGCGCCGAGGCGGCGAACCAGGTCACCGAAATGGAAGCCCGCGTCAATGCCCTGGAAGTGGAAATTGACAAGGAACTGTCTTCCATCATCGCGCGGCGCCAGCCCACCGCGCGTGACCTGCGCTTGCTGATCGCTTTTTCCAAGACCACTGCGAACCTGGAGCGCGCCGGCGACGAGGCAGAGAAGATTGCCCGTATGGTCAAGTCCATCATTCACAGTGGCGCCGCCCGCAATATGCCGGCCTCGGAACTGCGGATCGCCGCTGATCTGGCGTCGGGCCTGCTGCGCAAGGCACTGGACGCGTTTGCGCGGCTGGACGTGAACATGGCGGTGAGCATCCTGAAGGAAGATGACGCCATCGACCAGGAATTTGACGGCTTTGTGCGCAAGCTCATCACCTACATGATGGAAGACCCGCGCACCATTTCGCCCAGCCTGGACTTGCTGTTTCTGGCCAAAGCCATCGAGCGCATCGGTGACCATGCGAAGAACATTGCAGAGTTCATCATCTATGTGGTCAAGGGTGCCGATGTTCGGCACACGCCCATGGAAACCATTGAGTCTGTAATTCGCTGAACACAATGAAGCACCAGCCCCGCGTCCTTATTGTTGAAGACGAACCAGCCATCGCCGAGCTGATTGCGGTCAACCTGCGGCACAACGGCTTTCAGCCCATCTGGGCCGAGGACGGCGTGTCAGCGCAGCGCGAGCTGGATGCGGTGTTGCCCGACGCCATCTTGCTGGACTGGATGCTCCCGGGCCAAAGTGGCGTGGTGCTGGCCAAAAAATGGCGGGGGGATGCCCGTACCAAGGCCATCCCCATATTGATGCTGACGGCGCGGGGCGACGAGCCCGACAAAGTGCAGGGCCTGGACGCCGGTGCCGACGACTACATCACCAAACCTTTCTCAACCCAGGAACTGCTGGCGCGCATTCGTGCCGTACTGCGGCGCAGGGCACCCGAGCAGGTGAACGACAGCGTGACCATCGGTGAGCTGGTACTTGACGCCGCAACCCACCGCGTATCGTGGCAAAGCTTGCCGCTGAAGGTTGGCCCGACCGAATACAAGTTGCTGCACTTTCTCATGAAGCATTCCGAACGGGTGCACAGCCGTGGCCAGTTGCTCGACAAAGTGTGGGGTGACCATGTCTTCATCGAAGAGCGTACCGTAGACGTTCATGTCAAGCGTCTGCGCGAAGCGCTGGGTGCTGCCGGCGCAATGGTGGAGACAGTGCGGGGTGCCGGCTACCGGCTCACGGCCCAAGTGGCGCTACCTGTTGCGGCTGCACCCCATTGAGTCCCGGCCCGACCAACGGGCCCGTATAGCCGTCACAATCGCTGCATGTTCTGGCGAATCTGGGTCTTCTTGTTGCTGCATCTGGTGGGCGGGCTGGCCGGCTGGTGGTGGGGGCAGTCCAACGGCGCGCTGGCCGGCGTGATTGCTGCCAGCGTTAGCTGCTTTCTGATTGACGGCTTTCGCGGAGACCGGGTTCTGGGCTGGTTGCGTGATGGTGCGCGAGCTGATGCACCGCACATGAACGGCATGTGGGGGGAAGCCGCCGACCGCATGCGCCGGGCGCTGCGGGCCCGTGAACAGCGCGTGCATGAGAGTCAGGCCCGGTTACAGGAATTTCTTGCGGCCATCCAGGCATCGCCCAACGGCGTGGTTTTGCTTGACGCGCAAGGGCGCATCGAGTGGTGCAACCAGACTGCGGCAGAGCATTTCGGGTTTGAGATTCAGCGCGATGTGCTGCAGTTCATCAGCAATCTGGTGCGCGACCCGGTGTTCACGGCCTACCAGGCGTCTGACGACTATTCGCACGAGGTGGTAATGCTCGGGCCGCGCAGCACCAGCAGTCGCCCGGTGCGACTCGCCGTGCACCTGCACCCCTACGGGGAAGGCCGCAAGCTGCTGTTGTCGCGCGACGTTACTGCCATGGAGCAGGCCGAAACCATGCGGCGCGATTTTGTAGCCAATGTGTCGCACGAAATCCGCACGCCGCTCACGGTGCTGGCGGGTTTTATTGAAACGCTGCAGTCGCTGCCATTGAACGAGGTGGACCGCGCCCGTTATCTGGGGCTGATGGCTCAGCAATCGCACCGCATGCAAACGCTGGTGAACGATCTGTTGACCTTGTCACGCCTTGAAGGCAGTCCGCAACCGGGCACCTCCGACTGGACATCGCTGGGCACCCTGATGGCGCAATGCGAGCAGGAAGGCCGCTCGCTTTCGGCGCTGTTGTCGCCAGCTGTACCGCACGACCTGCAGTTCAGTCCGGCGCCCTCGCTGGAGCTGGCGGGTGCACCGAGCGAGCTGCTCAGCGCCATTTCCAACCTGGTCAGCAACGCCATTCGCTATACGCCTCCAGGCGGGCGCATTGAGGCGGGCTGGCATGCGCTGCCCGGTGGCCGCGCCGAGTTTGTGGTCAAGGACTGCGGCCCCGGCATAGCGCCAGAGCACATTCCACGGCTGACCGAGCGGTTTTACCGGGTGGACCGCAGCCGCTCGCGCGAGACCGGTGGTACCGGGCTGGGCCTGGCCATCGTCAAGCATGTGGTGCAGCGCCACGGAGCCGAGCTGCGCATTGAAAGCGCATTGGGTGCCGGTTCGACCTTCTCGGTGCAATTCCCGGCGGCGCGGCTGCGCCAGCCCTTCATGATGACCACAGAGCCCGCACCAGAACTGGTTGCATGAACAGGGAGCGATGCGGGCACGCCTGGTCAATAGTCGGGTACAAATCAAGAATAAATGGAGGTAGCCAATGCTAAGCAGTTTCGCGCGCCGTGTGCGCAACCGGATTCGTCGCACGTTAACTGCCGCAATGGTGGCCTCACCACCTGCGCCACCGCCTGAGCCCGCGCCTGAGGCGATTTCCGAGCCCGTCGCCGCGTCACCCATTCCAATGCTGTTCCCGCCTGGGCATTTCTACTCGCCTATTGCCGACCCGGCAGACCTGCGTGCGCGACAGGCACAAATCTGGCGTGCGACCGACACCAGCCCCGGCATTGACTGGAACGTTGAGGGCCAGCTGGCTCTGCTGCGCGAACTCAAGCCCTATGCGGTAGACATCAACTATCCCAAGCACGACCCCGGCGACAGCAAGACATACTTTTACCTGAACGATCAATTTCCGGTGCTTGATGCCGAGTTTCTGTACGCTGCGCTATGCCACTTCCGGCCCAAGCGGATGATCGAAATAGGCTGCGGGTTCTCTTCTCTGATCACCGCCGACGTGAACCGGCGCTTGCTGGGCGGCACGCTCGACTTCACCTGCATCGAGCCGTATCCGCGCCAGTTCCTGATTGATGGGGTAGAAGGCATCACTCACTTGGTGCAGAAGAAGGTGGAAGACGTCGAGCTGTCTTTCTTTGACAGCCTGGCTTCAGGCGACATTTTGTTCATTGACTCATCACATGTGTCCAAGGCGGGCAGTGACGTCAACTACCTGTTCTTTGAAGTCATCCCCCGCTTGCGCTCTGGCGTCATGGTGCATGTGCATGACATATTCTTGCCTGACGAGTATCCGAAAAGCTGGGTCATTGACGAAGGCCGCAACTGGAACGAACAGTACCTGCTGCGCGCATTCTTGCAGTTCAACACCCAGTGGCAGGTTATCTGGACCAGCTTCTTCACCGGTACCCGGCACACCCTGAAGGTGCGCGACACCTTCCCGCGCTTTCCAGCGTTGGGCGGGGGTGGCTCGGTCTGGATCAGGCGGTTGTAGGCGGTTGGTTACGGTGCTGGCGAACCGCGCGCCACAACAGTCCAATAAAAATGGTTGCGGTGAGCGCCAGTGCGAGCGCGCCGGCACTCCAGAACGCTACGGGCGATTGCGCAGGGGCCAGGCCGGCCAGGCCGCGGTAGGCCAGCAAGTAGCCGCCGCCAAGGCCCACGCCCCACAGCAACACGCAATACACCACCAGCGCCGAGGCTGCAATCCGGTAGCAGCGCAGCACAAACACGCAAAGCGCCTGAACGGCGTCCGCCACATGGTAGGCCGCCACCCATAACAGCAGGCCACCGGCCATGGCCACGATGGCTGGCTTGTCGCCCGCATACAGGCGCGCAATCTGGTGGTGGGTCAGGACGACCAACAGCGCCGTGCCCAGCGCGGCCCCAAGCGCCAGCTTGAAGCCCGAACGTATGGCTTGGCGGGATCGGCGCGCGTCACCGGCTCCGAGCCAGTAGCTCACCCGCGCGCTGGTGGCGATCGCGATGGACAGCGGCATCATGTACAGAACCGCCGCCATGTTCGACGCAATCTGGTGGCTGGCTGCGGCCACCGTGCCCTGGCGGGCAATGAAAAGTGCCATCAGGGTGAAGGAGGTTACCTCGACCATGATGGCCAGGCCGGTGGGGATGCCCAGCCGCGCGAAGGCCGCAATGGCGGCCCAGTCTGGCTTTTCCAGTGGCTGCCAAATGCGGTAGGGGCGATAAAGTGGCTCGCTGCGCAGCAACCACAGCGCCAGGCTGAACATGAGGTAGTTGACGACCAGCGTGGCCCAGGCGCAGCCCACCAGGCCCATGGCGGGCAGCCCCCCGGCGCCAAAGGCGAACCAAACCGACAGCGGCACCTTGACCGCCAGCGAGCCTATCTGCAGCCAGGTCACCAGCAAGGGCTTGCCCAGGCTCTGGTTGAGGGTGCCATACACCCGAAACAACAGCGCTGGTGGCAGCGCCATTGCCAGCACGGCCAGGTACTGGCGCACCTCGCCTTGCAGTGCGGGCGGTACCTGCGTGGCGTGCAGCAGTGCACCCGGGAACAGCAGTGCCGCCAGGCCTGCCAGGATGGTCAGGCCGCAAAGGTACAGTGACTGGCGCAGCGAGCGGCCAAGCTCGGCGTGACGCTGGCCGCCATGCAACTCGGCCCATACCGGCAACAGGGCCTGTAGCACCCCCATAAGTGCCACGAACACGCTGATGTAAACGGCCGCGCCCACAGACAGGGCCGCCAGAGCCTCACTGGAAAAGCGCCCGGCTACCAGCGTGTCAGTAACGCCAAAGGCCATCACGGCCAACTGGCCCGCCAGCACGGTGCCAGCGTGCCGGGCAATCAACCCGGTTTCAGCCATTAGCGGGAAGCACGCCCGTAGAGCTGGACGTTGTCATCCGCATCGGAGGGGCGGCGAACAGTGGCCTTGAGCGACCACTGGCGCATGTCTACCCCGACCGCCAGCGCCTGCAAGGTGGCCGGGTTGACCAGCAGCCAGGGGCAGTTGGCCTGCACATCAACCGGTCTGAGCGAGAGCTTGCCGTGAAACTTGAATGCCGCCAGGTGAGCGCGGCTCAAGCCATGTACTTCGACGCAGCCCCCAGCGTCAATCTGGCGCACCACGTTGTTCACCATGGGTGTGTAGCCGCGAGCGTAGTTCAGCAGTGGCAGCCACAGCGTCATGAGCAGCAGCCAGCACAGCGCGGCACCCCCAGCGGGCAGTACCAGGCTCTTCCAGATGGCGGCGCGGTGGCGCCCGGCGCGCCACTTGACCAGCCAGGCCCAGCACAGCGTGGCCGCCAGCGCAAAAACAAATGCCAGCACAGAGAAGCTGGGCTCAAAACCCGGCGCGAGCCGGGCCACGTTGGCTGCGGGCTTGGCCGGCACACCGGTCTGCATGGCAATCCAGACCACCCATATGATGAATGCGCAGCCGCTGAAAAACAGCAGCGTGAACCAGTCAATCAGCGCGGTAACGCTGCGCTGCAAGGTGGGCAATGCAAAGGCGGCAAGGGTGGCCAGGGCCGGCAGGCCCAGCAACAGTGAGCGGTCGGCTGAAGGCGTGCTGACCGTGGTGGCGACCGACACCAGCACAAACCACAAGGGCAGTGCCACATGGCGGCTGCCGAGCTGGCGGCGCCAGCGCCACAAGGTCCACAAAGCCAGCGGCCAGCAGGGCCAGGTAAACCACAACAGCAACCGGCCCATGCTGCGCCAGTCGCGCCCGGCACCGGTGGGCAAACCCAGGCGCCAGCGATATAAGTCAAGCGCCCAGGCCAATGCCGCCACACCCAAAGCCAACAGTCCGATGAACAGCGCCCAGCGCCGGTTGTGGGCTTTGGACTCCGGGTTGGCGTCAAACAGACAAACTACTGCCCCTCCGGTGGCCAACAGCGCAGCCATGGTTGGGGCTCCACTCAGGGCCAACCCGGTTAACCCGGCCACCAGCGCCAAAGCTGGAACCAGGGTATGCCAGGGCAGGGCGGCCAGGGCAAAGAAAGTGACAGCGGTGAAGCCGATCTGCGCCAGTGCCGGTGTGGTTTCGTGGGTCAGTTGGGCCAGCCCCAGGCAGGCGATCAGCGCCAGCAACCCGCCATCGGCCATGGCACGGGCGTAGTCGGTAGGTTTTGCCTCGCCGCCGAAGGCGAACGCCACCGGTTGTGCTTGCGGGCTGCGTGCCAGCGAATAGACCGCGTGCCAGGTGGCCACAAGTGTCAGCACCAGCAACAGGGCAAACGGCAAGCGTGCAGCGAAGTCACCCGGCAACCAGGCCGGTGCGGCCTGTAGCGCCCAGGCACCCAGCCAGTAGGGCAGCAAGGCATCGAATTCAGGGGGTTGGCCCAGCAGCGTGGGGTTGAGCCAGCTTGACGCGCCGCCGGCCAGTTCGGCCATGTAGCCGAATGCAGTGATGTCGGCGTTTTTCCAGGGCTCACGCCCCAGGAACCCAGGCAGCACATAGGCCAGACAGAACAGCAGCAGCGCCAGCCGCGGCAGGCGGCGCACGGCGCTCTGGGCAATGATGGCGGGGGTCGGCTGGTTCAAGTGGGCGAGTTTGTCACATCAAACAAAAAGGGCAGCGCGGCGAACCGGGCTGCCCCTTGTGGCTTGAAGCGGCTTACTTGGCGGCTTCTTCGGCCGCCACTTCGGCCTTGGCACCGGCGGGCTTGCCGAACTTCTTGAAGAACTTGTCGACCCGGCCACCCATGTCGTTCACCGACTTCTGCGTGCCGGTATAGAAGGGGTGCGACTCGCTGGAGGTGTCCAGCTTGTACAGCGGCAGTTCGCGGCCGTCTTCGGTCTTGCCCATTTCCTTGGTGTTCACGCACGAACGGGTGACGAACTTGAAACCGTTGGACAGGTCCACAAACAGCACGTCGCGGTAGTTGGGGTGAATGCCTTCTTTAGCCATGATTTTTCCTTGATTCAGGTGCGGGAGCCGCCTCCGGACCGTCCGGGGTACTTTCCGCAGAAAAGCCTGCGATTATCGCACAAAATCAACGAATTTGAGGAGGAACGGGCACGCCGTCCCTTTGCCGGGATGCGTGGGTCCGGCTATGCCGGTCCACTGCATCGCCCCCCAGTGGGGGGGGAGCGGCGAAAGCCGCGCTTCGGGGGGCGTCTTGCCTACCCCCCCCTGCGCATCATGTCGAAGAACTCGACGTTGCTCTTGGTGGCGCGCATGCTCTTCAAGACCATTTCCATGGACTCGATTTCGTCCATGTTGTACATGAACTGGCGCAGGATGCGGGTCTTTTGCAGGATTTCGGGGGCCAGCAACAGCTCTTCGCGGCGGGTGCCGCTGCGGTTGAGCTGTATTGACGGGAACACCCGCTTTTCGTACAGGCGGCGGTCCAGGTGGATTTCGCAATTGCCCGTGCCCTTGAACTCTTCAAAGATCACTTCGTCCATGCGGCTGCCGGTGTCTACCAGCGCAGTGGCAATGATGGTCAGCGAGCCGCCTTCTTCCACATTGCGGGCAGCACCCAGGAAGCGCTTGGGGCGCTGCAGGGCGTTGGAGTCAACGCCGCCGGTCAGCACCTTGCCGGAGCTGGGCACCACGTTGTTGTAGGCGCGGGCCAGCCGGGTGATGGAGTCCAGCAGAATCACCACGTCTTTTTTAAGTTCGACCAGGCGCTTGGCCCGCTCGATCACCATTTCGGCCACATGCACATGGCGGGCAGCCGGTTCGTCAAAGGTCGAGGCAATCACCTCTGCCTTGACCGAGCGCTGCATTTCGGTCACTTCTTCGGGCCGCTCGTCAACCAGCAGCACCATCATGTAGCTGTCGGGGTAGTTGGCGGCAATGGCGTGCGCAATGTGCTGCATCATCACCGTCTTGCCGCTTTTGGGCGGCGCCACCAGCAGGGCCCGCTGGCCCTTGCCGATCGGGGCAATGATGTCGATGACGCGGCTGGTGATGTTCTCTTCGCCTTTGAAGTTGTCACGCTCCAGCTTCATCTGCTCCTTGGGGAACAGCGGCGTGAGGTTTTCAAACATCACCTTGTGTTTGTTGTTCTCGGGCAGGCCACCGTTGACAACGTCAAGCTTGGTCAGTGCAAAGTAACGCTCGCCATCCTTGGGGATGCGCACTTCGCCTTCGATCATGTCGCCGGTGTGCAGGTTGAAGCGGCGTACCTGGCTGGGCGAAATGTAGATGTCGTCGGTGCTGGCGGTGTAGCTGGTGTCGGGGCTGCGCAGGAAGCCGAAGCCGTCGGGCAGAATTTCCAGAACGCCGTCGGCAAACACCTGCTCGCCGGCTTTGGCGCGCTTCTTGATGATGGCAAACATCAGCTCCTGCTTGCGCATGCGGCCGGTGTTTTCAATCTCAAGTTCTTCGGCCTGCTTGAGGACTTCAGACACGTGCAGTGCCTTGAGTTCGTTTAAGTGCATGGAATGACCCCTTTGGGGGATTTCTACGGGAATCTTGGGGGGTGGTTGGATGCGAGGCGAGGTTGCTTCGCAAGGCCGGGAACTCGAACCGCGTGTATCTACGCCGGTGAACTGCGATGAGTATATGACAAAACAAAGGGCCCGACGGGCCCTTTGTTGCTTTGGGGAGGCGGCCGGTTCAGGCCAGCTGCTGGTCGATAAAGGCGGTGAGTTGTGCCTTGCTCATGGCACCCACCTTGGTGGCGGCGAGCTGGCCGTTCTTGAACAGCATCAACGTGGGGATGCCACGGATGCCGAACTTGGCCGGAATGTCGCGGTTCTCGTCGACGTTCATCTTGGCGATTTGCAGCGTGTCTTTGTAGGTCGCAGAGATCTCGTCCAGGATGGGCGCGATCATCTTGCAGGGGCCGCACCATTCGGCCCAGTAGTCCACAAGCACCGGTTTGCCGGACTGCAGCACGTCGGCTTCGAAGGAGCTGTCGGAGATGTGTTTGATGAGCTCGCTGGCCATGATGCTTCCTTATTGGCAGATGTCGATACAGCTAAAGTGGGGGGATTGTGACAGAAACCAAGCCCCTTCACAGGCTGTTAAAGGCCCGCCAAACGCTATGAATGCGATAGCGCAAAACGATTGCCCGCCGGTTGCGCTGGATGGGCTGATGGGGCAGGTGTGGGCATTGCTGCAGGCCCGCCAGGCGCACACGGCGCGCTGCGTGGTGCTGGTGCCGTATGCACAACTGATGCCCCAGGCGCGCAAGGCCTGGGCCCGCGTGGTGCCCAGTGGCTTTGCGCCGCGATTTGAGTCCACCATGAACTGGGCGCGCAGTTTGGGCGGCTTTGCGCCGGGCCCGCTGGACCTGTGCCTGGACCCGGCGCGCGACCTGTTGACCGCCCAGGCTTTGCTGGCCGACGCCGGCTTGAATGACCAGCGCGAGCTGCTGGCCGGGCGGGTGGTGGAGGCAGCAACCCAGCTCGCCGGGCTGGCCGCTGCCGTGGCTCCGGCGCAACGCGGTGCCTGGGTGGCGCGCATGCGCCCGGTGGTCAGCGGCGGGCTCGACGCGCCGGTGCTGGCGCTGGAGCTGGCGGTGGCGCGGGTGGCGCTTGAATGGGTGGCGGCCTCGGCCTACCCTACGGACTGCCTGCTGGAAGACGCCGCGCGGGCAGACCTTGATTGCCTGGTACTGCTACAGGGCTACCAGGGCGAGCCCCTGGTGCAAGCCATCCTGGCGCACTTTGGCGACGCCGCAGTGGTGCTGCCCCTGACTGGCGCGCCCGGCGCTGGGCGGGTTGCATTGCACGCCGCGCGCGACCCGGAAGACGAAGCTGAGCGCGCCGCCGCCTGCGTGGTGCAGCACCTGAATGCGGGCCGCAGCCCGGTGGCGCTGGCGGCAACGGACCGGGTTCTGACACGGCGCATCCGCGCCATGCTGGGCGCGCAAGGCCTGCGCATTCGTGACGAAACCGGGTGGAAGCTTTCAACCACCCGCGCTGCCGCCCACCTGATGGCCGCGCTGCGCGCCGTGCAGCACGACGCCACCAGCGACGCGGTGATCGACTGGCTCAAGCATGCGCCCGCGCTTGTGCCCGCAGCGGTGCAGAAACTTGAAAAAGCCCTGCGCGACGCGGGCGTGCGTGACTGGTCCTTGGCCGCCCCGCGCCTGGGCAGCCATGAAGCTCTGGCCGAGCTGCTGGCCCAGGTCGCCGCCTGGCGCGCCACGCTTCAACGCGCCCGGCCAGTGGCCAACTGGTTGCAGGCCCTGCGCGAGCTGCTGCAGGCCAGTGGCCAATGGGCCAAGCTTGAAGGCGACGCCGCTGGTGACGCGGCCATTGCCGCGCTGCGCCTGGGCGGCGACGAAGCGGGGGGCGCGCAGGCCGAATGGGCCGCCTTGCCGCAGGCCGCGCGCCGGCTCACGTTGAATGAGTTCACCGGCTGGGTTACCGACGTGCTGGAGGCCGCCAGCTTCAAACCGCAGCACCCGCTCGACGAACAGGTGGTGATCTTGCCGTTCCCGCAAATGCTCGGCCAGCCCTTTGCCGCCGCCGTGCTGCCGGGCTGCGACGAGACCAATTTGCCGGCTGCGCCCGAACCGGCCGGCCCCTGGACGTCCGGGCAGCGGACTGGCCTGGGCCTGCCCACCCGAGAAGCACTAGAGGCCGCTCAGCGCGCTGGTTGGCAGCAGGCACTGGCGCTGCCCATGACCGACGTACTCTGGCGCAGCGCCGACGCCGCTGGCGAGCCGGTGCTGCCCAGCCCGCTGGTGCAGCAACTGCAGCTCAGTGGCACGGGCCACAACGGGGCAGACCCGCGCCTGCCGCATGCTGTGTCGGCGGCACCCACATTGCGGCCCCAGCCCCGCGCCACCGCGCTGCCGGTGGCCCGGCTGTCGGCCACAGCCTATGAAGATCTGCGGCGCTGCCCTTACCGGTTTTTTGCACTGCGCCAGCTTGGCCTGAAAGAAGCGGATGAGCTTGACGCCGAGCTGGACAAGCGCGACTTTGGCACCTGGCTGCATGCCGTGCTGAGCAACTTTCACCAGCAGTTGGCGGCGCAACCCCTGCCTGCCGGGCCACCCAGGCTGGCGCTGCTGGAGGCGGCGGCCCAGGCCCAAACCCGCGCCATGGGCCTGGCCGACAGTGAGTTTTTGCCCTTTGCCGCCAGTTGGCCGCTGCTGCGCGACGGCTATCTGGCCTGGCTGGACGGCCACCAGGCCGACGGCCTCCAATTCAGCCAGGCTGAGGTGGAGTGCGAAACCCCGCTGGGCGGGCTTACGCTGATGGGCCGTCTGGACCGGATTGACCGCACCAGCGCTGGCCTGGCCATGGTCATGGACTACAAGACCGAGGGGCTGCAAGCATCGCGCGAGCGGGTGAAGAACCCGACGGAAGACACCCAACTGGCCTTTTACGCTGCGCTGCTGCCAGACGACACCTTGCGCGCCGCCTATGTGAACCTGGGCGAGCGCGAAACCAAAACTGTTGAGCAAGAACATGTGGTGGCAGCCCGTGATGGGCTGCTGGAGGGCATAGCGCAAGACCTGCAAGCCATCGCCGACGGCGCGAGCCTGCCAGCGCTGGGCGAAGGCAGCGCCTGCGACTTTTGCGCCGCCCGCGGCTTGTGCCGCAAGGACTTCTGGTGACATCAATGCCGCCACGCTCGTCACGTCGTGTACAGCGCTACCCCCCAGGGGGGCGCTCGCGCCTTGGGGCGGCCCGGCGGCGCTCAGGCTGGGCGTTGTCATGAGTCAACTGTTCGCGTACGAGCTCAATGGCCAACGCGTGCCCCGCGCCGAGTTCTACGCCGTGGCCTGCGACCCGCGGCGCAGCGTGGCGGTAGAAGCCTGCGCCGGGGCTGGCAAAACCTGGATGCTGGTCTCGCGCATGCTGCGGGCGCTGCTGGCAGGTGCGCAGCCGCACGAGATTTTGGCCATTACCTTCACCAAGAAAGCCGCAGGCGAAATGCGCCAGCGCCTGCAGCAATGGCTGGAAGCTTTTGCCCAGGCCACACCTGAGCAGCTTGAGATTGAGCTGATTTCAAGGGGAATCAGCCTGCAGCCCGCACGGGAACTGCGGGAGCCGCTATCAAACTTGTATCAAACGCTGTTGGATGGCGGCCGGCCGGTGCAGGTGCGCACCTTTCACAGCTGGTTTGCGGCGCTGCTGCGCAACGCGCCGCTGGCTGTGCTGCAGCAACTGGGCCTGCCCGCGCGCTACGAGCTTCTGGAAGACGACAAAGACGCCGTGGCCGCGCTGTGGCGGCCGTTTCATGCGGCTGTGGTGGCCGAGCCCGCTGCCCGGCAAGACTACCTGGAAGCGGTGGCCGCCTACGGCCGCTTCAACACCCTCAAGGCGCTGGAGGCGGCACTGGCCAAGCGGGTTGAATTTGCCCTGGCCGATGCGCAGGGAACAGTGGACGGCTCGGTCAAACGGTTCGACCAGCAGTTTGCCGAGCTGGCCGGGCTGGCCGAACCGGCACAGGCGCTGCAAAGCGCACAAATGCGCGGCGTGCTGCTGGACGCCGCGCGGGTGCTGGGCGGTGGTGCACCCAGCTACGCCGGGCTGGGCAGCAAGCTCGAGCAGGCGCTGGGCAGCGCCAGCCTTGCCCAAGCGGTTGAAGCCCTGCTGACCCAAAAGGGCGAGCCACGCAAATTTGGCAAGCTGGGCGAGCACCCCGCAATTCATGCCGCGCAGGCGCTGGCCTTGCGCTTGCAGGCTGCCAGCCACCAGCACGCAGCCTGGCAGCACCAGCAGCGCATGGCGCGCCTCACGCGGCTATTGATAGCGGAATTTGCGGCTCTCAAACGCCGACGCGGCTGGGTTGACATGAACGACGTGGAAAGCGCCGCGCTGGTCATGCTGTCCGACCCGGTGCTCAGCGGCTGGGTGCAAGAGCGCCTGGACGCCCGGGTGCGGCACCTGTTGATAGATGAATTTCAGGACACCAACCCGCTGCAATGGCAGGCGCTGCACGCCTGGCTGTCGGGCTACGCCGGGGCCGGTGGCGATGGCCCCAGCGTTTTCATTGTGGGCGACCCCAAGCAGAGCATTTACCGCTTTCGCCGGGCCGAGCCGCAGGTGTTTAGTGCCGCGCAGCAGTTTGTGGTGCAGGCCCTGCAAGGCGACTTGCTCAGTTGCGACCACACCCACCGCAACGCCCAGCGGGTGCTGGGCGTGGTGAACCAGGCCATGGCGGCGGCCCAGGCGGCGGGCCAGTACAGCGGCTACCGTGCCCACACCACCGAATCGGCTGAAGCGGGCGCGGTGCAACGGCTCGCGCAGATCGAGCGCACCCCCCAAGCCACAGCGCTTGCCACGCCAGCGCCGACCTGGCGCAACAGCCTGACCACCCCCCGCGAGCTGCCTGAAGACAGCCTGCGCACGCTCGAATGCCGCCAGGCCGCGCGCTGGATTGCGGGCCAGTTGGCCACGGGCGCGCCGGGCGGGCGCAAGCCGGGCGACATTCTGGTGCTGGCGCGCAAGCGCGAGCCGCTGTCGGTGCTGCAAGACGAGCTGCGCGCGCTGCACATTGCCGCGCTGCAGCCCGAAAAGAAGAACCTGGCCGACGCGCCCGAGGTGCAAGACCTGGTGGCCCTGCTGGACGCCCTGGTGTCGCCCGCGCACGACTTGTCTTTGGCGCGGGCGCTCAAGTCGCCGCTGTTTGGTGTGCCCGACGAGGCGCTGGCGCAACTGGCGCTGCTCAAGCGCCAGGCGCAGGCCCAAAAGCTTGCCGTGAGCTGGTTTGACTTGCTACAAAAAGAAGAGCGGCTCCCGCAGCATTTATGCGGGCTAGGGGCTGTTTTGCTTCAATGGCAGGGCTGGGTGGCGGGGTTGCCGCCGCATGACGCACTGCATGCCATCTTTCACGCGGGCGAGGTGCCTGCGCGCTTTGCCGCCGCCGCGCCGGCGGCGCTGCGCGCATCGGTGTTGGCCAACCTGGGAGCCTTGCTGGGCGCGGCGCTGCAAATTGACGGCGGGCGCTTTCTCACGCCCTACGCACTGGTGCGCGCGCTGCGCGCCGGGGGTGTCCGTGCGCCCGCACTGGCCGGGGCCGACGTGGTGCGCCTGCTCACGGTGCACGGTGCCAAGGGGCTGGAGGCACCGCTGGTGCTGCTGCTGGACACGGACGCCGAACCCCCCAAGGCCGAGTCGATGGGCGTGCTGGTGCAGTGGCCGGGCGAGGCCGAAGCCCCCCAGCGCTTTACCTTTCTGGCCAGCGAAACCCGGCCCCCCGCCTGCACCCAGGCCGCGCTGGCCGCCGAACAAGCCGCCCGCCAGCGCGAAGAACTCAACGCGCTGTATGTGGCCATGACCCGTGCCCGCAGCCAACTGGTGCTGTCTTCCACCCAGCCCCACCGCGCCGCTGCCGCGAGCTGGTGGCAGCGCCTGCACCTGCTGGCCGAGCCACTCGAAGCCCCGCCCGCACCGCTCGCAGCGCCGGTTGATGCGCAGGCGGCTGAGCCGGCCACCGGAGCCGACGCTGGCATGTTTTTCATGCAAAAACTGCCTGTAGCCCGCATGGATGCTGCGCGAGCCACTATAAAAAACATAGCAGCAGAAGACCATAGAGACGACAGCGACGACAGCGATAGCCCCACCGCCCGGCTGGGCCAGGCCATGCACCGCCTGCTGCAGTGGTGGGTGCCCGCCAGTGCGGGCTGGTCTGCGGCGCAGCGATTGTCGGTGCAGCGCGAATTTGGGCTGGGCGCGCAGCAAATGATGCAAGCCGCGGCCATGGCCCAGCGCATACTCGCAGGCGAAGGGGCCTGGGCGTGGGACCGCGACCTGGTGGATTGGCAAGGCAACGAGGTAGACATCCAGCACGCGGGCCAGGCGCTGCGGCTGGACCGGCTGGTGCACCGGCGCGACACCGGTGAATGGTGGGTGCTGGACTACAAGTCAGAGTGGCGGCCCGAACTCAAACCCGCTCTGCAAGACAAGATGAACAACTACCGCGCCGCCGTGCAGGCCGCCTACCCGCAGGCCGTGGTGTGCGCGGCGTACCTCACGGCGCAAGGCAAACTGGTAAAAGTCGAATGACCAATGTGATCGTGGTGGGCGCAGGCCCGGCCGGCCTGATGGCCGCCGAAGTGCTGGCCCAGGCTGGTGTGCAAGTGGACGTGGTGGACGCCATGCCTTCGGTGGGGCGCAAGTTTTTGCTGGCAGGCAAGGGCGGGCTGAACATCACCCATTCCGAACCGCTGGCGCAGTTTCAGCAACGCTACGGCGCGCGCCAGCCGCAGGTGGCCCGGCTGCTGGCCGGCTTTGGCCCCGAGGCCGTGCGCGACTGGGCTGAGGGCTTGGGCGTTGCGACCTTTGTCGGCAGCTCGGGCCGCGTGTTCCCCACTGACATGAAGGCCGCGCCGCTGCTGCGCGCCTGGCTGCACCGGCTGCGCGAATCGGGCGTGCGCTTTCACATGCGCGAGCGCTGGACCGGGTGGGCTGCTGACCAAGGCGGAGTGAATGCGCTGCGCTTTGCCACACCGCAAGGCGAGGTAATGCGCAGCGCCAGCGCCGTGGTGCTGGCGCTGGGCGGCGCGAGCTGGGCCCGGCTGGGTTCCAACGGTGCCTGGGTGGCGCTGCTGCAAGCGCGCGGCGTTCCGGTGGCTGCGTTGCTGCCTGCCAACTGCGGCTTTGACGTGGCGGGAGGCTGGAGCGAATTTTTTGCCAGCCGCTTTGCCGGCCAGCCGTTCAAAAGCGTGGCCATCCGTTGCACCGATGCAAAGGGCAATGCCTTTGAGCGCCGGGGCGAATTTGTAGCCACCGCCACCGGCGTCGAGGGCAGCCTGGTCTACGCCGCCTCAGCCCTGCTGCGCGACCAGATAGCCGCCACCGGCCAAGCCGCGCTGAGCATCGACCTGCTGCCCGCCCGTACCGCCCAGCAGGTGCTGGCCGAGGTGGCGCACCCGCGCGGCTCACGCTCGCTGTCCAGCCACCTCAAAAGCCGGCTGCACATCGACGGTATCAAGGCCGCGCTACTGCACGAGGTGCTGGACAAAAGCGCATTCAACGACAACGCGCGGCTGGCAGCAGCCATCAAGGCCGTGCCGCTGACGCTGTCCGCCGCGCGCCCGATAGACGAGGCCATCAGCAGCGCCGGCGGTGTGCCGTTTGAAGCCATGGACGGCGGCCTGATGCTCAACGCCATGCCCGGCGTGTTCTGCGCCGGCGAGATGCTGGACTGGGAGGCCCCCACGGGCGGTTATCTGCTGACGGCCTGTATGGCGAGCGGGCGGGTGGCGGGGCAGGGGGTGCAAGCCTGGCTTCAGAACCGCGCCCGGTAATACAAAACCGACTGCCCGCTCTTGAGGGCAGTGCCGCCGCTGTTGATCTGCAAGCCGATGGCGCTTTGTTTGGGCTTGAAGCCGAAGGTGTTGAGCGCGTCAAACTGCAATTCCACATTGGTGCCGTAAACCGGGTCGCTGGCCAGGCCCAGTGGGTCGGGTTGTGCGCCGCTGCGCCGCCAGGCCGCCAGGTCCAGCCGCGAGCTGCGGCTGAGCTCGGTGCGCCAGCGCAGGCCCAGGTCGATGCTGGGCAGCGCTGGCCCGCGCAGCGACGGCATCAGGCCGGTGCCGGTGGGGGTAGATACATCAAAACTCAGGCCCACGGCAGCGCGTGGTGAGCTGAAGGCCCAGCCGGTGATGGCCGCACGGGTGGGCGCGGTGCTCATCAGGGGCTCATAGCGGGGCAGGGTGGTGGGCGAGAACTGAAACTGCCATCGCGCTGGTGCAGGCTCGGTTTGCGCGAACGCGCTGGCGCACGCCAGCGCAGTCAGCAGCCCAATGGCCGTTCGATGCAGGTTGAGCCGACCCGCGGACTTGAGGAAATTGACGCCGTACTTCATGGCAAGCACCTCCGAACTCATGGTACTCGGGTCGCGCAGGTTTTGCACGCACGGCTGTAGCGGGCTGGCGGAGGCAGGCACCCGCCGCCGCCAGCCCGCAGGGCCAAAGAAAACAAAAAATGGGAAGTTGACGAGCCTTACCCCCGGCACTGGCTCCACAGTTAGGGCTGCTTGGTTCCCCACCTGACCCGGTTGGCCGCTTCACCATGCGGGGAGGCCCGTCAGAGCGCATTCTAAAGGCTTGAACAAACCTTTACTGAACTTCACGCAGGCTTGACGGTGCGCTCACCAGACGGCTTGCGTCGCGGGTTACCTTCACTGAATGCGCCTTGAAGCCAATGCCATTCGTTATGTTCGTTACTTTCTGAGTCTTTACGCCTTTGCGGTCCTGCTAGCGTCGGCAAACTGGTTTCACCGCTTTTTTGGGGCGGTCGAGCTGGACCAACTGCTGTTTCACCTGCAACTGCCTCGGTCGGCGTTGCTCAGTGCGGACCGAAGCCTTGTAAACAGCGCAGTTCGCAATTGCCTGTTGGCACCCATTGCCTATGCGCTTCTTGCCGGGGGCGCGTTTGTGTTGGTCAATTGGCGGCGCGGTTCAGGAGACTGGCCCAGCCGCTTTACTGCGCGAGTGTTCTCGATGCCGGGGCAGTTTGCGGTGTTGATGTTGATTTGCGGATACGCGCTGGCGCGTGATGTGCAATGGTTCGGCTCGCCGGTTGATTCGCGCGACTGGATCGGTGAGCTCTATCAGCCACCGGTTCTCGATGCGGGGCCGGTGGTTCGGCGCAACCTGGTGCTGATTTACGCTGAGTCGCTTGAATTTGGATGGGAGTCGGCTCCCAATGCGGCAGACGGGTTGATCAAAGAGCTGAGTCAGTTGCCCGCGGTGCGTTTCCCGGCCTTCACGCAGCTGGCCGACACCGGCTGGACGATTGCGGGGATTGTCAGTACCCAGTGCGGCCTGCCGCTCAAGCCGGTTGGGCTGTTCAAGGCCAACGACACCATTGCGCAGTTTCTGCCCAGCGCCCGGTGTCTGGGTGACGTGCTCAAAGCCCATGGCTACCGCAATGTGTTTTTGGGCGGTGCCGCCGCAGAATTCGCGGGCAAGGGGGCCTTTTTTAGCGGCCACGGTTACGACGAAGTCTGGGGCTCTGTAGAGTGGCTCAAGCTCAATCCCCAGTTTCAGATGAACGGGTGGGGCCTTCATGATGACGAACTCTTTGCGCAGGCAAAGGCGCGCTACACCGCGTTGCGCCAAACGGGCGAGCCTTTCAATCTGACGCTGCTGACCGTGGGCATGCATCCGCCCGGTGGCGAGCTTGCGCCGTCTTGCCCGGTGCGCTTTCACGACTATCGTGATTCGGTGCGCTGCACTTCATTGCTGGTGTCATCTTTTGTGCACTGGGTTCAGCAAAATGACCCGCTGCACACCACCGATATTGTGATCATGGGGGACCACCTGGGCATGAAGGGCGACTTGGTTCCAAATATTGCGGACCATCCGCAAAGGTATGTGTTCAACGCCTTCTTGTCCGATCAGCCGCTGCAGCCCAATCGTGGGGTAGTCAATCACTTCGACATGTATCCCACCATGCTGCAAATGCTGGGGTTTCGGGTTGAAGGAGGCCGGTCCGGCCTGGGTTGTGGCGCTTTGGGGCCGGCGACCTGTAGCACCTTGACCAGCGACGCCGCGATCGATGCCAAGCTGCGCATGCGCTCGCGGTTCTACGAATCTCTGTGGGTCGAGTCAAAAGGGGCCAGCCCTTAGAATCAGGCGCATGTCGTACCTCGTGCTTGCCCGCAAATATCGCCCCCGGAATTTTCTGGAAATGGTGGGCCAGGCGCATGTGGTGCAGGCCCTGACCAATGCCCTGACCAGCCAGCGGCTGCACCACGCCTACCTGTTCACTGGCACCCGCGGCGTGGGCAAAACCACGGTCTCGCGCATTCTGGCCAAGTCGCTCAACTGCCAGGGGGCTGACGGCACAGGCGGCATTACGGCCACGCCCTGCGGCGTGTGCCAGGCCTGTACCGACATCGATGCCGGCCGGTTTGTGGACTACACCGAGCTGGACGCCGCTTCCAACCGCGGGGTGGACGAAGTACAAAGCCTGCTGGAGCAGGCGGTTTACAAGCCGGTGCAGGGCCGTTTCAAGGTCTTCATGATCGACGAAGTGCACATGCTCACCAACACCGCGTTCAACGCGATGCTGAAGACGCTGGAAGAGCCGCCCGAATACCTCAAGTTTGTGCTGGCCACGACCGACCCGCAAAAGGTGCCTGTGACGGTGCTCAGCCGTTGCTTGCAGTTCAACCTGCGGCCCATGGCCCCCGAGACAGTGCTTGAGCACCTGGTGCATGTGCTCAGGGCTGAAAACGTACCCGCCGACACGCCCGCGCTGCGCTTGCTGGCGCGGGCAGCGCGTGGCTCCATGCGCGACGCCCTGAGCCTGACTGACCAGGCCATCGCCTTTGGCAGCGGCAAGCTCGAAGAGGCCACCGTGCGCCTGATGCTGGGCAGCGCTGACCGCGGCCATGTGTTTCGCCTGATCAATGCGCTGGCGCGGGGCGACGGCAAAACGGTGGTGGAAACGTCTGAAGAACTGCGCCTGAATGGCCTGAGCGCGGCCAGCACGCTGGAAGAAATGAGCGCTGTGCTGCAACGCATGGCGGTAGTTCAGGCCGTGCCCGCAATGGCGGACGAGGCCGACCCCGAGGCCGCCGAAATTGCCCGCCTGGCGGGTGAAATGCCCGCGGACGAGACCCAGTTGCTCTACAGCCTGTGCCTGCACGGCCGCACCGAGCTGGGCCTGGCCCCCGACGAATACGCGGCGCTGACCATGGTGCTGCTGCGTTTGCTGGCCTTCAAGCCCGGCGCCACCCGCGCCCCGGCTGAAAAAAAAACTCTGATTGATGCGGCACGGCCCGCAGCCACAACCGCGCCCACACCTGCACCGGCCAAAGCGAGCGCGCCAGCGGTAGCCGTGGCAGCACCGCCCGGCCGTGTGCTGCCAGTGCGCGAGCCCGCTGTGGCGCGCCCGGCGCAGCCCGCTGCGCCCGGCCAGCCGGCCAGCGCGGTGGTGGGTGTGCCGGTGCGGGTGCAGTCGGAGCCGCGCATGGATTCCCCCGCTGCCGGCAAGCCCTCTACAGCGCTGGTGTTGACTGAAGACGGCGACTTCTGGCACACCACGGTGCAAGCCCTGGTGGCGGCCGAGGCGGTTACCGCCATGGTGCGCGAGCTGGCCCTGCAATCGCAACTGGTGGCGCGCGACACCGGGCACTGGATGCTGCGGGTGGAGCGCGAGTCGTTGAACCAGCCCGCCAGCCGCGAGCGCTTGCAAAACGCCCTGAAGGCCGCCGGCCATGAGGTGGCGCTGAGTGTGGAAGTGGGCACCGTGAGCGACAGCCCGGCGCGGCGCAATACCGCTGTGGCCGAGGCCAGACAAAAGGCCGCTGAAGACATCATCCTCAACGACCCATTTGTCCAAAGCATGATGCGCGACTTTGGCGCGAAAATCGTCACCGGCAGCATCCGGTCAATCGTTTAACCTTGCAGGGCAGACGTTTCGCGCTGGCCTCAACCCAACAGGAATCACTTTTATGTTCAACAAAGGACAACTCGCAGGCCTCATGAAACAGGCCCAGGCCATGCAAGACAACCTCAAGAAGGCGCAAGACGAGCTGGCCTTCGTCGAAGTCACTGGCGAGTCGGGTTCAGGCCTGGTCAAGGTCACCATGACCTGCAAGCACGAAGTCAAGCGCATCACCATCGACCCATCCCTGCTGGCGGATGACAAAGACATGCTGGAAGACCTTGTCGCCGCAGCCTTTAACGCCGCAGTGCGCATGGCCGAGGAAACCAGCCAGGCAAAAATGGGCAAGCTCACCGCAGGCATGCCCGGCTTGCCCGGCGGCATGAAGCTGCCGTTTTGAACCTGTGCCCCCACACTGCGCGCAGCGTGTCTTCGCCGCCCCTCGAGGGGGCGTCAGTCGCCTTGGGGCGGCCCGGCGGCGACTGAGGTCAATTTGTGGCTGACTCCAACTCGCTAGAGGCGCTGGTTCAGGCGTTGCGCCGCCTGCCGGGCGTGGGCGTGAAGTCGGCGTCGCGCATGGCGTTTCACCTGTTGCAGCATGACCGCGAGGGCGCGCAGCTACTGTCCCGCGCGCTGCAACAGGCAGCGACCAGCGTGGGGCACTGCACCCAGTGCCACACCTTCACAGAATCGGGGGTTTGTGCAACTTGCCTGAATGCGCAACGCGACCGCAGCAAGCTGTGCGTGGTGGAGACGCCGGCCGACCAGTCGGCGGTGGAACGCACCAGCGCCTACAAAGGCCTGTACTTTGTTTTGATGGGCAAGCTCAGTCCGCTGGACGGCATTGGCCCGAAAGATATCGGCCTGCAAAAGCTGTTTACACGCGCGCTCGACGGCGTGGTGCAGGAGGTAATTCTTGCCACCAACTTCACCGCCGAAGGCGAGGCTACCGCGCATGTTATTGGTGAGGCGCTGAAGGCCCGGGGCTTGCAGGTTACGCGGTTGGCGCGTGGTGTTCCGGCTGGCAGTGAACTTGAATACGTAGACTTGGGAACCATCGCCCACGCCCTGGTGGACAGGAGATAAGACATGAATCACACCGGATTTACCATTGCCTATTGGTGCGTGCTGATTGCGGCCTTGTTGCCGTTGGGCTGCGCCTGGCTTGCCAAGTCGGGCACCTTTCGCAAGCCGCGCAAGGAAGGCGGCTTCGACAACCACGACCCGCGCGGCTGGATGGCCCGCCAAAAAGACTGGCGCGCGCGCGCCAATGGGGCCCAGGCCAACAGCTTTGAAGCCTTGCCGTTCTTCATTGGTGCGGTGGTTATTGCGCATCTGCTCGGCGCGGCCCAGGTTCGGCTGGACATCCTGGCGTTTGTCTACATTGTGTTGCGGTTCATTTACATCGCAATGTATGTTGCAGACCTGCCTTTGATCCGCTCGGTGGTCTGGACACTGGCCCTGATGGTCAATATCGGGATTCTCTTCGTCGGTTATCGCTGAGCATTTATTACCTTACGTACTAACCCGCACGGGATGTTCCCGATGCGGGTTTTTTGCTCCCTGTTTACGCTCTTGCTCAGTAAAAAGAAGAGTGGAAGCAGCATGAAAACAATCACTATCAGTCGCCGTGTGTTTACCTCGGTCGCTGCGCTGGCGGCCGCGTCGGTGGCGGTACCGTCGTTGCGCGCCCAGGGCAAACTTGAGAAGAGCAAGGTCTCTATTGCGGTGGGCGGCAAGGCGGCTTTCTATTACCTGCCACTGACCATTTCGGAACAGCTGGGGTACTTCAAGGCTGAGGGCCTTGAGCTTGAAATCTCTGACTTTGCCGGCGGCTCGCGTGCCTTGCAGGCTGTGGTGGGGGGCTCGGCCGATGTGGTCAGCGGGGCCTATGAGCACACCATCAACCTGCAAAGCAAGGCCCAGATGTTCCAGGCCTTTGCGTTGCAGGGCAGGGCACCCGCCATTGCAGTGGGCGTGTCTACACGGGCCATGCCCGGTTACAAGACTGTGGCTGACTTGCGCGGCAAGAAAATCGGCGTCTCGGCACCGGGGTCGTCAACCAATATGGTGGCCAACCTTGTGCTGTCACGCGCCGGCCTGAAGGCCAGCGACGTCAGCTTTGTCGGGGTCGGCACGTCTGCAGCGGCGCTGTCGGCGCTGCGCTCGGGTCAGATTGACGCCATGAGCAACGTAGACCCGGTCATGACCATGCTGGAGCAAAAGGGCGAGGTCAAGATCATCAGCGACACCCGCACACTCAAGGGAACCCAGGACGTGTTTGGTGGCCCCATGCCAGCCGGTTGCCTTTATGCGCCGCTGGAGTTCATTCAAAAGAATCCCAACACCTGCCAGGCGCTGACCAATGCCATCGTGCACGGCCTCAAGTGGCTGCAAACGGCGGGGCCCAGCGACATCATCAAGACCGTCCCCGAGGGCTATTTGCTGGGTGACCGGGCGCTGTACCTGGCCTCTTTCAACAAGGTCCGTGAAGCCATCGCCATTGACGGCTTGATCCCCGATGAGGGGGCCAAGACGGCATTGAGGGCATTGGCCAGTTTTGACCCGTCGATCAAGGCCGACAAGATCGAACTGGCCAAAACCTACAACAATGAGTTTGCGCGCCGGGCCAAGGAAAAGTTCAAGGCCTGAAGCCGGGCAGGGCGAACGGCTGGGTAACATCCGTCCATGTCCGAATTCGCGCTTGAGTTCAACAACATCTCGGTTACCTTTCGCTCGCGGGACGATACGGCCCAGCGCTACACGGCGGTGGCCAACACCACGCTGCGCATTCGAGCGGGCGAGTTTGTGTCTGTGGTGGGGCCTACAGGTTGCGGCAAGTCAACCTTGCTGAACATTGGCGCGGGCCTGCTGGAGGCTTCGTCGGGTGAGGTGCGGGTGTTTGGCGAACCGTTGCGGGGCATCAACCGCCGCGCTGGCTATATGTTCCAGACCGAGGCGTTGATGCCCTGGCGCAGCGCCCTGCACAACGTGATGGTCGGCCTTCAGTACCGCGGCCTGACCGACGAACAGGCCCGCCAGCAGGCCCAGGCCTGGCTGGCGCGGGTGGGCCTGGGCGAGTTTGGCGACCGCTACCCGCATCAGCTTTCGGGCGGAATGCGCAAGCGCACAGCGTTGGCCCAGGTGTTGGCGCTGGACCCAGACATCATCCTGATGGACGAGCCGTTCTCGGCGCTCGATGTCCAGACCCGCCAGCTCATGGAAAACGAGGTGTTGGCGCTTTGGGCGGCGAAGAAAAAGGCGGTGCTGTTCATCACCCACGACCTGGACGAAGCCATTGCCATGAGCGACCGCGTGGTGGTGCTGTCGGCGGGGCCGGGCACTCGCCCGATAGGCGAGTTCGAGATTGACCTTGAGCGCCCCCGCGATGTGTCCGAGGTGCGGGCGCATCCGCGCTTTGTTCAGCTGCACACCCAGATTTGGGCTGTCATGCGCGAAGAAGTCTTGAAGGGCTACGCGCAGCAACTCAAGAAGGCGGCGTGAGCCTCGCAGCAATGACCATGTGGGCCGCCCTGAAACCTTCCGACAAAAACCTGCGCTGGTGGCAAGTGGGCGTGCTTGTGGTGTTTTTGCTGACTTGGCAAGCGGTGTCACGCAACCCTCAGTACGCCTTCTTTCTGGGTGAGCCGATCAAGGTGCTGGGCCGTATCTGGTCCTGGTTCATGCCGTTTGGCTTTGGCCAAAGCGCCTTGTTCCCCGACGGGCTGCCAGGCCGGGCCGACATCTATCTGCACCTGGGCGTTACCTTGCTGGAAACCATGCTCGCCTTTGGCATTGGTACGGTGCTGGGCCTTGTGTTCGGCCTGTGGCTGGCGCTGGCACCCACGGCCAGTGCAATCCTGGAGCCCTACATCAAAGCTGCCAACTCCATGCCCCGCGTGATTCTGGCCCCCATCTTTGCCATGTGGTTTGGCTTGGGCGTCTGGAGCAAAGTGGCCTTGGCGGTTACCTTGGTGTTCTTCATCGTTTTTTTCAACGTCTACCAGGGCGTCAAGGAGGTCAGCCCGGTGGTGCTGGCCAATGCACGCATGCTGGGCGCCAACCAGAGGCAGTTGCTGCGCACGGTGTACCTGCCCAGCGCCACCAGCTGGGTGTTCTCCAGTCTGCACACCTCCGTGGGGCTGGCGTTTGTGGGGGCGGTGGTGGGGGAGTATCTGGGCTCGGCGCGCGGCGTGGGGTACTTGATTTTGCAGGCCGAGGGCACCTTTGACGTGAACACTGTGTTCGCGGGCATCGTGGTGCTGACGGCCTGCGCGCTGGTGCTGGACGGCCTGGTCAGCCGCATTGAGAAGCGGCTGATGAAGTGGCAGCCGCGTTCGGGCGAGACCGAAAAGCTCTGACGTTCGCCTGGCTGCACCGGTTGGCGGGCTGTGCTGCACCCGGTGAAAGGCTCAGTCGATCGGTTGTTTCGGGGAAATGATAGATCGTGTCATTGAGGTGACGGGCTACTTCGGTTATGTCGGCGTCGACCCACTGCAGTCCCGCGTTGCCCTGCCAGCGGTGTACCTGCACCTTGAGGCTTGCCCAGTCGTGGGCTAGCCGGGCCGTGCGCCAGTGCATCTGCGTTGTGTGGCAGCTGATGCAGTGCGTCGCATACAGCAACTGGCCGCGAGTTGCAGCCGGCGGAACTTGGGAATACGCCAGGGCGGTGACCCCCGCAAGGGTCGCGAAGGCCAATAGCCGTTTCGACGGGTTCATGGTGCATCTCCTTCACTGTTTTTGGGCCAGGCCAACTCGATCACCTGCCATGGCTTGCAGCGAGTGTACCTGTCGCTCCAGGTCGTCGATCCGGTCCAGGTAGCCCATCAGAACGGCGACCGTGAACACGTCCAGGTCGAAGTCAACGCGCAGCTTGCAAACGGTTCGAAGCTGCACGATACAGTCGGCACTGAAGGCGCTCTCCTGGGCGTTCGACGCGAGTGGTGCCAGGGCACCGTAGTCGACCAGCTCGACGAGTTCGTCTGCGCTCATCCCGCAGACCCGGGATAACTCCGCGAGGCTCACGGCTTCGCGTGAATCCAGCCAGCTCACCTCAAGTGGCGGGAGTTGCATGTTCGTTCTCCTTGCTTTCGGCGGTACGGGGGTTGAATCCTGAGACTTGCGAGAGCTGTTCAAACAGGTCCCGCTCGGGCCCGGTCAGCGTGGCGGGGACGTCGATGTGCACGGTGGCATATAGATGGCCGCGTCCGCCCTGGCTTTTCGCCAAGCCCCGATCGCGCAGCCTCAGCTTGCGCCCTGACCGGGTGCCGGCGGGTACCGTCAACACAACCGGCCCGTCCAGCGTGGGCACTTCCACGTCTTTCCCCAAGGCAGCCTCCCAGGGGGCAAGCGCCAGGTCGAAATACAGGTCGTGCCCGTCAGGCCTGAATACTGCATGGGGTGCAAGCGCGATGTGAAGGTAGATATCACCGTCGACGCCATCCTGCTGGCCCTTGCCGCCTTTGCCACGCAGTCGCAGCTTTTGCCCGTCGACTACACCCGGCGGAATCTTCACCTGCAGCGTCTTGATACCCTCGCCGTCGTTCAGGTCAAGGTTCACGCTTGTGCCGCGGTTGGCATCCTCAAGGCTGATGCGAACGCCGGTCTCGCAGTCGCGGCCATGGCGCGGCACAGGTCCGCGCGCCGCTGCCCCAGGGTGCCTCCTGCCGAGCGCCGCCAGCAGTTCCGCCAGTTCGGCGTTCTCGAAGCCGGATGCCTCGGCTGCATGGTCGTGGCGCCACTGCGGTGGTGCTGAAAACTCCTCGCCAGGCGGTCGGCGTCCCAGTTCATCGTAAGCAGCCCGCTTGCCAGGGTCCTTGAGCGTTGCGTAGGCTTCGGCCGCTTCCTTGAAGCGGGCCTCAGCGTCCGGGGCTTTGGAAACATCGGGATGATGCATGCGTGCCAGTTTCCGATAGGCCTTCTTGATCTGTTGAAGGTCAGCATCTACGGGTACATCCAGGGCGGCGTAGTAGTCCTTGTACTTCACACCTTGCCTCCTTTCGGCCGCACGGCGTTGGTGAAGGCGCAGACCTTCGCGATTGCGCGCGAGCTGGCCTTGCCCGGAGCGACCGGGGTGCATTCACCATCGCGTTCACTGTCGGTGCCCATCACGCAATATCGTCGTAACAAACAGGTCTGTCCGTGCGGTATCAGACGGTCTGTTGTCAGCAAAAGGCGCAATGTCTGGCGGCATTCCTGCTGGAGGTTGCGGCGGATCTCGGGCCCAGTGCTTCCGCCGCAGTCGGCATTCCGTTGCTTGCCTTGCGCGAAGAAACCGGCGGACTCAGGGCAGCCGGCGTGAATTCGGGCGGGGGCTGCTCGGCGTCACTGCTGCTGGATCGCCAGCGAGTTTGCCAACCAAATTCCATTGAAAGACCCTTCGCATGCTCACACGCAATCAATTCATCCGATCAGGGCTGACGCTGGCGGGCAGTCCCCTGGTGCTGCAAGCCTCTTCGTCTGCCACCAGTGACGACAGCTACGAGGCGACGGCGCGCAGGATTTGGCGCCCGGCTGAAGTGGTCACAGGCGACAGCCTGGCGACGCGACGCGAGCTGGTGCGTTACGCAACGCTTGCGCCGTCGAGTCACAACACCCAGTGCTGGAAGTTTCGCATTGAGCAGGACGCCATCACTATCCTGCCCGATCTCACGCGACGCACGCCCGTCGTGGACCCTGACGACCATCATCTGTACGTCTCGCTCGGATGCGCAACAGAAAATCTGGTTCAAGCTGCCCTTGCTCATGGTTTGAAGGCCCGGCCACGCATCACCACAGGTCCTGGGTCTGAGATTCGAGTCGCGCTGGAGCCGACCCCGGCGGTCTCGTCACGCCTGTTTCAAGCGATTCCCACCCGCCAGAGCACCCGGGCTGAGTACGACGGCAAACCCTTGTCCACGGATGAACTTGCGCAACTTGAGCAAGCTGCAACCAGCGAGGGTGTGCGCGTGATCTTGCTGACCGAAAAAGCCGCGCTGGAGAAAGTGCTCGAATATGTCGTCCAGGGCAATTCCGCGCAGATCAACGACCCGGCATTTGTCGCCGAATTGAAGCAATGGATCCGCTTTGGCGGTAACGAAGCAGTCCGCGCCGGTGATGGCCTTTACAGCGCTGCATCCGGCAACCCTTCGCTGCCGCGGTGGCTGGGCAGCGCGCTGTTCGGCATGTTCTTCACGCCAGACGGCGAGAACGATAAATACGCCAAACAGGTCCGCAGCTGCGCCGGGATCGCAGTATTCGTCGCACAGGCCGATGAGAAGACTGCTCAGCCGAGCAACTGGATCGAGGTGGGACGGTGCTATGAGCGTTTCGCCTTGCAAGCCGCAGCGCTGGGGATTCGCAATGCTTTCCTCAATCAGCCAATCGAAGTGGCGGCCTTGCGGCCGCAGTTTGCCGCCTACCTGGGCCTGGGCAACCGGCGGCCTGATCTGGTGGTGCGCTTTGGCCGCGGGCCTGGATTGCCGAGATCGGTTCGGCGGCCAGTGGCGGACGTTTTGCTGTGAGGTCCATGCAGCCGAACCTTCACCCGGTGAAGAAGTACCTGGGCCTGCGGCCCGCACAACAAGAAACTCACCTGCTTTTCAAAGCGCCACGTCCTACAGGTTGCCCCTCAGCGTCGTCCGTTAAATGAGTTTCCAACACGAGGCGATGCTTATGAAACTAATACAAACCCCCTTGCTGGCCTTTTGGCTGGCCTTGCTTGCGCTGTTTTCCATTCCAGATGGCGCTTTGGCGCAACCCGCAGGTACCCCGGTGATCACCGGCTTTGATGTCGAACAGGTGCGCAAGCTGTCGCCAGGCGCGGTGCTGCTGTTCACCCTGCGCGGCACGTCGGGTGCTGAAGCCCGTATTGCCATTGACGGGGTGAGCACCCAGTACTACCTCAACGAAGTAGATACCGGGGTGTACCGGGGCACCTACACGCTGCGCACAGGCGATCGGCTCACCGCGAACACGGCCGTCAGCGCCAACCTGCGCCTGCGCAATCGGGTGGTCACGGCGGTGCTTGACGAGTCGCTGCTGTACGGCGCGCCCTGGCGCAATGCCGCAATGCGTGCGGCCGACGAGCGGGCTGCCAGCGCGCCACTGATCAACCGCTTCACGGTTGATCCAGTGAACCCGCTGGTGGTGGGTAGCGAGCTGGCTTTTCGCTTGCTTGGCACGCCCGGCGGACAGGCCAGCGTGCGGCTGCAGGGTGTCCCCGGCAAAACCTGGCTTAACGAAATCAGCCCGGGCCAGTACGAAGGCACACACCGCGTCGCGTCCGCCGACCGCATGGCCAGCACCACCCGGGCCGTGGCGACGCTGCGCTCGGGCAACCGCAGCGTAAACGCCACGCTGGACGGGTCACTGCAGGCCAGTACGCCAGTGAACCGGCCGCGCCAGTTCTGCGCCAACTGTGGTGTGGTGGAAGCCGTGAATGTGCTGCAGGTCAAGGGGCCGGGCAGCTACATCGGTCTAATTGCCGGTGGTTTGGCTGGCGCGGTGCTGGGCAGCCAGGTCGGCAAGGGCAGCGGCAAGACGGCAGCGCAGGTGCTGGGTGCTGCGGGCGGCGCCTATGCAGGCCGTGAAATCGAAAAGAATGTGAACAAGTCTCAGGTTTTTGAAGTGGTGACGCGTCTCGAAGGCGGCGGTGCCCAGAACATCAGTTACCCAAGCGACCCCGGTTACAAGGTCGGCGATCGTGTAAGGGTGGAAAACGGCACCTTGGTACGCAATCTCTGATCAGGGTTGGATTTAACGCTTGCGGCCTTGCGGCCGCACGGTGCGTTTGGCCGGTGCCTTGCTGACCGGTTTGCGGGCTGCAGCCGGGGCCGCTGCGCGCACCGGAAGGTACACCACAATCTGCTGCCCCAGTTTGAACGCCGCAGTCGCCCCGACGTCGTTCCAGTCAGCGACCTGCGACGCGCTGAGCCGATAGCGCTTTGAAATACTGGCAACTGTATCGCCCTTGCGGGCCTTGATGACGGTGCGCCGGGTGACCATTTCAGGTGCCAGCCGCATTTGGGCGTTGTCGGCAACCTGCCCGGTTACGTCGTTTTCAACTTTGGCTGAGCGCGGCACCAGCACGGTTGAGCCGGCCTTGATCAGCATGCGCGGCGGGATCTGGTTGACCGCACGGAAGTCGGTCTCGCTCATGCCAACCCGCTGGGCGGCGGCGGCCACACTCATGGTGGTGGGGGCAGTCCAGGCCGTCCAACTGGCATATTGGCCGGCGTTGTAGGCATCGAAGTTGCGCTTGAACACCGTGGCGTTGTCCCAGGGCAGCAGGATTTGCGGGGTGCCCGCCGCCAGAATGACCGGGCGGCTGGCCGACGGGTTCAATGCCTTGAAGTCTTCCAGCTTTACGTCGGCCAGGCGCGCAGCAAGTTCCACGTCAATGTCGCGGGTTACGTCTACTGTCTGAAAGTACGGGTGGTTCTCTATCAGTGGCAGCTCCAGGCGAAAGCTCTCGGGGTTGGCCACGATGTTCTTTACCGCCTGCAGCTTGGGTACGTACATGCGGGTTTCGTTGGGCATGGTCAGGTCGGTGTAGGCCAGGCCCAGACCGGCCCGCTGATTGCGCGCGCGGGCTCGGCCCACGCTGCCTTCGCCCCAGTTGTAGGCAGCCAGTGCCAGATGCCAGTCGCCAAACATGCCGTGCAGCTTTTGCAGGTAGTCCAGCGCCGCTCGGGTCGATGCCAGTACGTCGCGCCGGTCGTCGCGGAACACGTTCTGCTTGAGCTCGAAGTAGGTGCCGGTGGCAGGCATGAACTGCCACATGCCCGCCGCTTTGGCGGTGGACACGGCCTGCGGGTTGAAGGCGCTTTCAATGAATGGCAGCAAGGCCAGCTCGCTGGGCATGTTGCGCCGCTCCAGCTCTTCAACGATGTGAAACAGGTATTTGCGTGAACGCTCGGTCATGCGCTGGATGTAGTCAGGCCGGCTTGAATACCACTGCTCTTGCTGGCGCACCAGATCGCCCTCAAGGTTGGGCATGGCAAAGCCACGGCGGATGCGTTCCCACAGATCGGCAGGGGGCAAGGACTGCGCCACGCCGCGCGACGCCGCTTCTGCTGCGGAAATGGGCTGCAGGTCGCCACGCGGAATAACCGCCACATGCGCCACCGGGGGCGGCACTGCCGCCATGGCGACAGGTGCCGGCACCGTGTTGGCCACTGGCTGCGCAGCAGGCGGCACATCCCTGTTGGTAGCGCAGCCACCAAGCCAGAGCAAACTGGCCAGGCTGGCGATGTGAAGCAATTTCATTTGAACTCGTTTTTCCATTGGCGGATGGCGGCGAATACCTGGGTTTCGTCGCGGGCCTGGGGGTCAAACGCGCGGGCTGCGGCAATGACAGCTGGCTCGCGCGACCGCAGGAAGGGGTTGATCTGGCGCTCCCGCATGATCGAGGTCGGCAGCGTCGGCTGGTTGTGCGCTCGCAGTGCCTGGCAGCGCGCAAGGTATGTTTTCAATTCCGCATTGCCCGGCTCCACTGCCTGGGCAAAGCGCAGGTTGCTCAGGGTGTATTCGTGGGTGCAGCAGACCCGCGTATTGCCGGGCAGGGCGGCCAGAGCGTCCAGCGACGTCAGCATTTGCGCAGGGGTGCCTTCAAACAACCGGCCACAGCCCCCCGAGAACAGCGTGTCGCCGCAAAACAGAAGCGGAGCACCGTCAAGCGCCGCACAGTAGTACGCGATATGCCCGGCGGTGTGGCCCGGCACGTCAATCACCAGGAACTCAAACCCCAGGGCTTGGCAATGATCGCCGCCGTTAAGACGGTGCAAGGGTTCAGGAATGCGTTCACGCGCGGGCCCGAAGACCTGCGCACCGGTGGCGTTGCGCAGCGCATCAACACCACCGACATGATCAGGGTGATGGTGCGTGACTAGAATCGTGGCCAGTTTCAGGCCCAGTGTGGCCAGGGCGTCGAACACGGGTTGCGCGTCGCCGGGGTCCACCACCACGGCCTGGCGGTCATCGTGCAACATCCAGATGTAGTTGTCGGTGAAGGCGGGCAGCGAAATCAACTTCATCATGAGTGCCGGAATTATAGGTTTGCATCAATGGTTTGAAACCCCGCCCGGCAGGTACCTGCTGGCGTGGGAGCGCGAGCGCTTTGACGATGCGGTGGTTGACATCTTTGGCTACCACGCGTTGCAGCTCGGTCTGCCTGAACTCCAGGGCCTGCGCACCAACCGCATGCCGTACCAGTGGCTGGCAACAGCCGCACAAGGCGCGGGCGGCCAACCCCGGGGCGCACTGGTTACCGACTTTGCCGCGTTGCCGTTCCCGCAGAGCAGCCTGGACCTGGTGGTTTTGCCGCACGCACTGGAGCTCAACAGCGACCCCCATGCCACCCTGCGCGAGGTCGAGCGTGTGCTGGTGCCCGAGGGGCGGGTGGTGATATGTGGCCTGAACCCGACCAGCCTGTGGGGCTTGCGGCAGCGGCGCGGGCACTTGTATCGACGCTTTGGTTTCGGCCAACTTTTCTTGCCAGACGCCGGCGATTTCATTGGCTACTGGCGCTTGCGCGACTGGCTGCGTCTGCTGAGTTTTGAGGTTGAATCGGCACAGTTTGGCTGCTACCGCCCGGCCATGAACAGTGAAAAATGGCTCAACCGCTTTGAATGGATGGACACGGCGGGTGAGCGCTGGTGGCCCATTTTCGGTGCCGCTTACTTCATGGTGGCGGTCAAGCGGGTGCGCGGGATGCGGCTGATGGAGCCTGCCTGGCGGCCTGCGCGGCAAATGGCGGCCGCTCCTGTTTCTGTAGCAAACAAGGCCCAATCTGAGCGGGCTGAAGAAGGGTTTTGATTTGAACGCGGTAGAGATTTACACCGACGGTGCCTGCAAGGGCAACCCCGGCCCGGGCGGCTGGGGCGTGCTGCTCAAGGCGGGTGCGACCGAGCGTGAACTGTTTGGCGGCGAACTCGGCACCACCAACAACCGCATGGAAATGCTGGCGGTGATTGAGGCCCTTTCTGCCCTGAAGCGGCCCTGTGCGGTCATTTTGAACGTGGACAGCCAGTATGTTCTCAAGGGCATCACCGAATGGCTGCCGGGCTGGAAGGCCAAAGGCTGGCGCACGGCGGCCAAGCAACCGGTAAAAAACGTAGACCTGTGGCAACGGCTGGACGCGCTGGTCGCAGGCAGCGGCCACACCATTGAATGGCGCTGGGTGCGCGGCCACAACGGCGACCCGGGCAACGAGCGCGCCGACATGTTGGCCAACAAGGGCGTCGACCAGGTATTGGGTCGCAGTTAGAGCGCCGCACAGTGTAAAGAGCCGGTAAAGGCTAACGCAATGGCGCTATGGCGCAGCGCCAGCCCCGGGTTTGCAGAGGTGCGGGCTCGAAATTGGCCCCCGTCCTGCTACATTGTGTTTCTGGTTGGCACACCAACCATGCGCTTGACGCGCCCGATCAAATAACACGATTTTCTTCATGGCATCGAAAGCAATCTATATCGCAGTCGCCGTCGTCGGTATCGGTGCCGCCTCGGGTGCAGCCTGGTGGTTTCAGAACCAGCCTGCGAACACCAGCAAGCCCGCCAGCGCCGCCCCTGCGGCGGGGGCAGCGCCCGCCGCCGCAGGCACTCCCGCAACCGGCGGCCCGGCCCGACCCCCAACGGTGGAGGTGGCCAAGGTAGAGGTGCTCAAGCTCACGGATGATGCGCAGGCTGTCGGCAGCCTGCGTTCGCGCCAGGGGGTGTTGGTGCGGCCCGAGGTCAGTGGCCGTATCACCCAGCTCAACTTCCGTGACGGTGACCGGGTGCGCAAGGGCCAGCTACTGGTGCAACTGGACGACCAGTTGCCGCTGGCCCAGGTGCAGCAGGCGCAGGCTGAAATGTCGATTGCCCAGGCCAACCACAAACGCAACCAGGAACTGGTGGCACAAAACTTCATCAGCCAGCGCTCAGTGGACGAAAGCGCGGCCAATTTGCAGGTGGCGCAGGCCAAGCTGGCATTGGCCCAGGCCCAGGCGGCACGGCTGCGCATTGTTGCGCCGTTTGACGGCATCACCGGCATCCGAACCGCCAACGTAGGCGACTACCTCAAGGACGGAGCCGACATCGTCAACATTGAAGATATCGAGGCGATTTTTGTTGATTTCCGGCTGCCAGAGCGCTTCCAGACCAAAATTCAGCGCGGCCAGCGGGCCATGCTGGACATCGACGCACTGCCGGGGCGCAAATTCACCGCACTGGTGCAGGCAATTGACCCGCTGCTGGACGCCAATGGCCGCTCGGTCGGTGTGCGCGGTTGCATAGACAACCGCAGCTTGCAACTGCGCCCCGGCATGTTTGCCCGCGTTAACGTTGTGTTTGGCGAGCGCGACAACGCCCGGGTCATTCCTGAAGAAGCTATCGTGCCGCAAGGCGGGCGCCAGACCGTCATCAAACTGACGGACGGCCCCGATGCCGACACCAAGATTGCCCAGCGCGTGGAGGTCAAGGTGGGCATTCGCCGCCCTGGTCGCGTGGAAATCACCGAAGGCCTTCAGCCCGGCGATGTGGTGGTGACCGCCGGTCACCAGCGGATCCAGCGTGACGGCATGGCCGTGCGTGTGGTGGACATGTCGCGCCAGGGCACCGGCGGTGGTGGTCGCCCAGGTGCCGCGCCGCAAGGGGGGCCGCAAGGCGGCCCGCCTGGCGGGCCTGCCCCGGCACCGTTGGCTGCCGCGCCGACGGGTGCACAGGTAGCAGGCCAACCGCCGGTGGGTGCACCTGCTTACCCTGCGATCGCAGGGCCCGCAGCAATGGCCAAATTGCCGCCCGCAAAATTCGATGGCCCGAACCCTTGCGCCGCCACCGCGTCTGCCGAGGCCCCGCGTCGCCCGGCCAAGCCTTGACGGAGAAAGCCCATGCAACTCGCTGAAATCTCGATCCGCCGCCCGGTATTTGCCACCGTGTTGTCGCTGCTGGTGCTGCTGATCGGCGCGGTGAGCTTTACCCGCTTGTCGGTGCGTGAGTATCCCAAGATCGACGAGCCCGTGGTGACGGTGAGCGTGCGCTACCCCGGCGCTTCGGCCGAGGTGATTGAATCTCAGGTGACCAAGCCGCTGGAAGATTCAATTGCCGGCATCGATGCGGTGGACGTCATCACCTCGATCAGCCGCGCCGAGCAGAGCCAGATTACCGTGCGCTTTCGGCTTGAGAAAGACGCCGATGCCGCCGCCGCCGAGGTGCGCGACCGCACCTCTCGGGTTCGCAACCGTTTGCCAGCGGCCATCGACGAGCCGGTGATTGCCAAGGTCGAGGCCGATGCCTTCCCGGTGATCTGGCTGGCCTTCACCAGCGACACGTTGAGCCCGCTGCAGATCAATGACCTGATCAACCGGGTCGTCAAGTCGCGGCTGCAGACGGTTTCTGGCGTGGCCGACGTACGCATTTTTGGTGAACGCAAATACGCCATGCGGGTCTGGCTTGACCCGGCGAAGCTGGCGGGCTATCGGCTCACCACGCAGGACGTGGAAGACGCCATCCGGCGCAGCAACCTGGAGTTGCCGGCCGGGCGCATTGAATCGCAGCAACGCGAGTTCAGCGTTACCACGCAGACCGACTTGGTGCGCCCGGCGCAGTTTGGCGAAATCGTCATCAAGAACGTGAACGGTTTCCCGGTGAAGTTGCGCGATGTGGCGCGGGTGCAGGAGGGTGCTGCCGAAGAGCGCAGCTCGGTGCGGTTGAACGGCAGGCAGGCGATTTCAGCCGGTGTGATTCGCCAGGCCACTGCCAACCCGCTGACGTTGTCGCAGGGTGTGCGCGACATGATCCCCAAGCTCAAGGCAGACTTGCCGGCCGATATCACGATCGATATTGCCAACGACAACTCAGTCTTTATCGACCGCTCGGTCAAGAACGTCTATAGAACCATCGTGGAGGCCATCGTGCTGGTGGCGCTGGTGATTTTTGTGTTCTTGCGTACGTTCCGGGCGTCCATCATTCCCATCGTGACGATACCGGTGAGCCTGATTGGAACCTTCGCCATGATGGCGCTGGCGGGCTTCACCATCAACACGCTGACATTGCTGGCGCTGGTACTGGCGATTGGCCTGGTAGTGGACGACGCCATCGTGATGCTGGAGAACATTTACCGCCACATTGAGGAAGGGCTCGACCCATTCTCGGCGGCAATCAAGGGCGCGCGGGAAATCGGGTTTGCCGTGATCACCATGACCATGACGCTGGTGGCGGTGTACGCACCGCTGGCATTTACGCCGGGGCGCACCGGGCGGTTGTTTGCCGAGTTTGCGTTGGCGTTGGCGGGGGCGGTGGTGGTGTCGGGTTTTGTGGCGCTGACGCTCACCCCCATGATGTGTTCGCAGCTACTCAAGCACAACCCCAAGCCCAACTGGTTTGACCGCAACATGGAACGCTGGCTCACCGCGTTGTCTGATGCGTACGGGCGTTGGCTGCGCTGGGTAGTGACGGCGCGGATTGGCGGCGCGGTCAAGCCAGCGGCCAGCGGCTGGGGCATTCTGGTGCCCCAGGCGCGCTGGATTGTGATTGCCGTGATGCTGGCCAGCGGCGTTGCAATTGGCTGGGTGTACCCGAACATGAAGTCGGAGCTGTCGCCGCTGGAAGACCGGGGCACGATTCTGGCCACAGTGAACGCGCCCGACGGCTCCACGCTTGAGTACACCAACCGCTATGCCCAGGCACTGGAGCGCATGGGCCAGCCCTACAAGGAATTCGACCGGATTTTTGCCAACGTTGGCAACCCCACGGTGGCGCAGGCCACTGTGGTGTATCGCACGGTTGACTGGGAAGACCGCAAGCGAACCACGCTGGAGCTGGCGCGTGAGCTGCAGCCCAAGTTCAATAGCCTGCCCGGGGTCAATGCCTTCACCATCACGCCACCTTCGCTGGGCCAGGGCTTTCGCGACCGGCCGGTGAACTTTGTGATCCAGACCTCGGACAGCTACGAGAACCTGAACCGTGTGACGCGCCAGATGCTGGAAGAGATTGCCAAAAACCCGGGCATCATCTCGCCCGACGTAGACCTGCGGCTGAACAAGCCCGAGCTGCGGATTGAGGTCAATCGCGAGAAGGCGGCCGATCTTGGCGTCGGCGTTGACGTGGTGGCCAAAGCCCTGGAAACCATGTTGGGCGGCCGTCAGGTCACGCGCTACAAGCGCGACGCCGAGCAGTACGACGTGATCGTGCAGACCCAGGCAACAGGCCGCAACACGCCTGAAGACATTGACAGCATTTATGTGCGTGGCCGCAATGACACCATGATCCCGCTGTCAGCACTGGTCAAGACCCGTGAAAGCGTGAGCCCGCGCGAGCTTAACCACTTTGGCCAGCGCCGGTCTGTCTCCATTACGGCCAACCTCGCGCCCGACTATTCGCTGGGCCAGGCGCTGGTGTTCCTGGACCAGACGGCCGCCAGGGTGCTCAAGACCGGCTACAGCACCGATCTGAACGGCACCTCGCGCGAGTTCCGCAACTCGCAGGGTGCGCTGGCGATTGTGTTCGTGCTGGCGCTGTTGTTCATCTTCCTGGTGCTGGCGGCGCAGTTCGAGAGCTTTGTCGATCCGCTCGTGATCATGCTGTCGGTGCCGCTGTCAATGATCGGCGCGCTGCTGGCGCTGAAGTGGAGCGGGGGCTCGCTCAACGTCTATTCACAGATCGGGTTGATCACGCTTGTGGGGTTGATTACCAAGCACGGCATTTTGATCGTGGAGTTCACCAACCAGCTGCGTCAAGACGGCATGGCAACGGTTGATGCATTGATCAAGGCCTCGTCGCAGCGCCTGCGCCCGATTCTCATGACCACCGGTGCCATGGTGCTGGGCGCGCTGCCTCTGGCACTGGCCAGTGGCGCTGGTGCCGAGAGCCGCCAGCAGATTGGCTGGGTGATTGTGGGGGGCATGTCGCTGGGTACGCTGTTGACCATCTTTGTGGTGCCAACCATGTACTCGCTGTTTGCCCGCGGCAAGGTGCCCGGTGCCAACAAGAGTGAGGCCAACGAGCAACCCGCCTACCATGCGGAGCCCGGCCTGGGCCAGGACGCGATCCCGGCCAAGTAGCCTACGACTGGCTCAGGCTTTTGTAGCCTGGGCCAACTCCGCCAGCGTGTTGATGTTCATGAAGGCCTGGCTTGCGTTGGGACCGTCAAAAACGACGTTTGCGGCGGACTGTTCGGCAAACCATTCACCAGCCTTGCGCCCACCGGCGGCCAGCCAGGCCCGCAGCGCGGGGGCCAGGGCCACATTCACCAGGCAAAAAACCGGCTGCAACCGGGGCACCCCATCGTTGCCCCGAGTGCTGGCGACCGCTGCCAAAGCGCTCGCTGCGTCGGCGCGGTCAGCCAGGCATTGCACAAGATCTGGCGGAAGCCAGGGCGCGTCGCACGGCACCATGGCCAGCCACGGCGTGGGGCAGGCCAGCAAGCCCGTCAGCAGGCCGGCCAACGGCCCGGCGAAGTCTGCTTGAGTGTCTGCCAACACCGGCACACCGAAGGCGGCATAAGACGCCAGGTTACGGTTGGCGCTGATCATCACGCTGCGGGTTTGCGCGGTCAGCCGGGCAAGCGCGTGCTGCGCCAGTGGCGCGCCACGAAAGTCCTGCAAACCTTTGTCTGCGCCGCCCATGCGGGAGCCAAGGCCGCCGGCCAGCACCAGGCCGGTGATTTCAGCCGACGGAATCAGATCAACCCCCGATGTAGCTCATTTCGACGCGGCGCGCGCCGCCGCCGATGTCCGGTGCCATCGAACTGCGCAGCTCGGAATAGCGGTCGCTGCGGCCTTGCCAGATGTGGGCGATGGCCGATGCGAGGGCTTGGTCGGAGGCGCCGCTGCGCACCAGGCTGCGCAGGTCGTGGCCCTGGCTGGCAAACAGGCACAGGTAAAGCTGGCCTTCGGTAGACAGGCGGGCGCGGTTGCAGTCGGCGCAGAATGCCTGCGTCACGCTGCTGATCACGCCAATTTCTCCGGCATGCACCGCGTGCTGGCCATCTTCGTCGGCATAGCCCCAGCGCTCGGCGGTCTCGCCCGCAGCGCTGGGTACAAGCTGCACCAAAGGCAGTTCGCCATGGATGCGCTGCACCACCTCGGCAGACGGCATCACCTGGTCCATGCGCCAGCCGTTGGTGGCCCCGACATCCATGTATTCGATGAAGCGCAGCACAATGCCGCTGCCGCGGAAGTGGCGCGCCATGGGCAGGATTTCGTGGTCATTGGTGCCGCGCTTCACAACCATGTTGACCTTGATCGGCCCCAGCCCCGCCTGGCGCGCCGCTTCTATGCCGCGCAGTACATCGGCCACCGGAAAGTCCACATCGTTCATGGCGCGAAACACGGTGTCGTCCAGCCCGTCCAGGCTGACTGTGACGCGCTGAAGCCCGGCGGCCTTGAGGGCCAGGGCCTTGCGTGCCAGCAGCGAGCCATTGGTAGTGAGCGTCAGGTCCAGCGGCTCACCGTCCAGCGTGCGCAGTGCGGCCAGTTGCTCAATCAGCACCTCAATGTTCTTGCGCAACAGCGGCTCGCCGCCCGTCAGGCGAATCTTGCGCACGCCGTGCGCCACAAACTGCCTGGCGACGCGGGTGATTTCTTCAAAGGTGAGCAGCGACGCATGGGGCAGGTACGGGTAGTCCTTGTCGAACACTTCCTTGGGCATGCAGTAGCTGCAACGAAAGTTGCAGCGGTCAGTGACGCTGATCCGCAAGTCGCGCAACGGCCGCCCGAGCGCGTCGCCCAGCAGGCCCGTGGCGGCCGTCGGCTGCGCAGGCACGGCAACCGGCAGCGCACGGGTGCGCTGGTCAATCAGGGGAATGATGCGTTCTGCCATTGGGCTGATTGTGCTGTGTCAAACGCAGCGCGCCCCGTCCACCTCGATGCACACGCCGCTGATGAACGCGGCCTCGTCGCTGGACAGGTACAGGCAGGCGTTGGCCACGTCCAGCGCGGTGGAAAAGCGCCCCAGCGGGATGGTGGACAGAAATTTGGTGCGCCGGGCTTCGTCCACCGGGCCGCCGGCAAACTCGGCGCTCAGCCCTGTATCAGGGTTGAACACCGGGTTGATGCAGTTCACGCGGATGTTGTCGGGCCCCAGCTCGGCCGCCAGCGACTTGCTGGTGGTGATGACAGCACCCTTGGAGCCGTTGTACCAGGTCAGGCCGGGGCGCGGCCGCACGCCAGCGGTGGACGCAATGTTGATGAAGCTGCCGCCCTTGTTGGCGCGGAACACCGGCACCGCGTGAACGGTCGCCAGGTAGATGCTTTTCATGTTGACTGCGTAGCACTTGTCGAATTCGTCCTCTGAAACCTCCAGCGCGGGGCGGTTGCGGTGGGTCCAGCCCGCGTTGTTGACCATCACGTCCAGCGTGCCAAAGCGCTGCACGGCGGCGTCTACCAGCGCCTTCACGTCGGCCGTCTTCGTGACGTCAGCGGCAAAGAAGAACGCGGTGCCACCCGCCGCCGTAATCTCGGCCGCCACCTTTTCGCCCAGGGCAGTGTTGATGTCATTCACGATGACCTTCGCGCCCTGTTCGGCCAGACGCTTGGCAATGCCTTCGCCAATGCCGCCACCGGAGCCGGTAACGATGATGGATTTGTCTTTGACTCGCATGGGTGTGTGCCTCGTGTTGTTATCCGTGTTTGATCGCCACGGTCTTCACCGTGGTGAAGCCATACAGCGCCTCAAAGCCTTTTTCGCGGCCATAGCCGGATGACTTGACGCCGCCAAAGGGCAGCTCCACGCCGCCACCGGCGCCGTAGTTGTTGATGAACACCTGGCCGCTTTTCACCCGCCTGGCCATGCGCAGTTGCCGGCCACCGTCGCGCGTCCAGATGCCGGCCACCAGGCCGAACTGGGTGGCGTTGGCCAGTTGCACGGCATGGTCTTCGTCCTTGAAGCTCATGGCCGCCAACACCGGGCCAAACACTTCTTCTTGCGCAATCCGGTGGTCTACCGGCACATCGCGCAGCAGGGTAGGGGCCTGGTAAAAGCCGGTCTCGGGCGCGTCTTCCACCACTTGCCCCTGTGCCACCATCGGGATGCTGGCTACCTGGGCGTCGCTCAAAAAGTCCCAAACGCGCTGCTGCTGGCTCTGGCGGATCAGCGGGCCCAGGTCCAGGTCCATGGCGGCAGGGCCGACGCGCAGGTTCTCAAAGGCCGTGGCCAGCCGTTCCAGCAGCGGCTCGTAAATGGCTTGCTCCACCAGCAGGCGCGAGCCGGCGCTACAGGTCTGACCGGCGTTTTGCACGATGGCGTTGATGACCATTGGAAGGGCCGCATCGAGGTCAGCGTCGGCAAAAATGATTTGCGGACTTTTGCCACCCAGCTCCAGCGTCACCGGGCAATGCCGCTCAGCGGCGACTTGCGCAATCAGGGTGCCGACCTTGGGGCTGCCGGTGAAGCTGATGTGGTCAATCCCCGGGTGGCGGGCCAGCGCGTCACCGACCTCGTGGCCATAGCCGGTCACGATATTGATGGCCCCCGCCGGGAACCCGACCTCGGCGGCCAGTTGAGCCACCCGCAGCAGGCTCAGGCAGGCGTCTTCTGCGGGCTTGACCACGCAGACATTTCCCGCGGCCAGCGCACCGCCCACGCTGCGGCCAAAGATCTGCATCGGGTAGTTCCAGGGAATGATGCTGCCCACGACGCCAAAGGGCTCGCGCCAGGTCAGCACGCTGTAGCCGTCCAGGTAGGGAATGGTGTGGCCATGCAGCTTGTCGCAGGCACCGGCGTAATACTCGAAATAGCGCACCAGCGCCACGGCGTCGGCTCTGGCCTGCTTGGTGGGTTTGCCGCAGTCGCGTTGCTCCAGCGCGGCCAGCTCATCAGCATGCTCGGCCACTTTGGCGGACAGCTTCATCAGCAGGCGGCCGCGCTCGGCGGCGCTGAGCTTGCTCCACACCGCGTCCTGACACTGGCGCGCGGCGTGCACGGCGGCATCGATGTCGTGCGCGTTGCTGCGCTGCAGTTCGTCAAATGGCTGGCCGTCGGACGGATCGATCACGGGAATCGTGCGCCCGGATGAAGACGGCACGCAAGCGTTGGCGATGTAATTCAATTGCATGCCAGCGATTTTGCTCCAAAGCCGCCGCACCGCCTTTGTTCAAGCCAATTCAGGCTGCAGCCCGCATACAGAATGCGTGAGCCACTATAAAAATAATAGCAAACCAGGTTCGAATTGAGTGAAATTAGTTACGTGGCACTGGCGCTGATGTCACGTTTGCGCACCGGGCCAACGCGGGCCTCAATTTCACGCAACAAGGGCCCGCGCAGGCCAAGCGCAAACACTGCTTCGGCCACCACAAACAGCGGGCCGATGATCAAGCCCATGATGTCGTCCACAAACGCGGGCTTCTTGCCCTCGTAGTAGTGGCCGATGAACTGGATCAACCAGCCGGCCACAAACAGGCCGACTCCTGAGCCCAGCCAGAAACTGGTGGACTGCACGGCGAACCATTGCGCTGCGTACAGGTTCAGCGCCATCAGCAGGCCCATCAACAGGCCCAGGCGCAGGTCAAGCCGCAGGTAATACAGCACCGTGACGGCAGTCAGCAGCAATGCCGGGGTCAGGGCAACGCCACCCATGCTGCCCCAGGCTGGGCGTGCCAACAGTACTGCCACAGCCAGCACGATCATCGGTATTCCGATGAAGTGGCTGGCAATGTTGCGCGGGTCACGGTGATAGGCTGCGTACTTCGCTAGCTGGTCGGTCAGGGTTTTCACGGGCGGCTCCTTTTTGATCGCGTGCACAGAATTCTCGGGCTGTGCGCCCGGCCAGTCTGTCGGGTGGCCGACACAACTGCAAGTCTGCACTGCTTTTCATGCATCACCAACCCGCAACCAACCCTGCTCACTGGCTCAGGCTGCTGGAGGCGGGTGCATGGTTTGCGGGCTTGTCATCGCGGCTGCGCGATGGGCTGCTGGCGGCGGCGCGGGTGCGTCGGCTGGCACCGGGTGAAGCCTTGTTTCACCGTGGTGATGCCCCTTGCGGCCTGTACGCTGTGCTCGAAGGCGCGGTGCGTATTTCGGGCACTGGCGGTGCCAGCCAGAACAGCCACGAAGTGCTGCTGACGTTGCTGGAGCCGCCCCACTGGTTTGGTGAAGTCTCGCTGTTTGACGGTGCGCCGCGCACCCATGATGCCTATGCTGAAGGTGCCACCACCTTGTTGCAGGTGGCGCAGCCGGCATTGGCGCAACTGCTGGCCGATGAACCCACGCGCTGGCGTGAGTTGGGGCTGTTGATGAGCCACAAGCTGCGGCTGGCGTTTGTGGCGCTGGAAGAGGCGGGCTCACTGCCGGTGGCGCAGCGTCTGGCACGTCGGCTGGTACTGATGGCCGACGGCTATGGCGCGCGGCGCGACGCACACCCGGGTGTGCACCGGCGCGCCATTGCGGTGTCTCAGGAGCAGTTGGCCATGATGCTGGCGGTGTCGCGCCAGACCATCAACCAGAACCTGAAGGCGCTGGAGGCGCGTGGCGTGCTGCGCTTGAACCGCGGCGGGCTGGAAATTGTGGACCTGGCCAGCTTGCAGCAGATTGCCGGGCCGGCGCAATGACCGGCCAACCCGTTCAGGCACCCACCGGCGTATAGCGCTCGCGGTTGTCGGCGAGCCAGCGCGTGGACAAATCGCTTTCAAGCTGGCGCGGATGAAAATCAACTCGCTTGTATTCGCGCCAGGGCTTGTAAGTCAGGCGAACCAGGCCCCGTGTGCCGAACAGGTAGCTGGCGGCGCTGCGCCAGGTTCGCCACTGCCACAGCGTGCCGTCGCGGCGCAAGTTGTTGACGGTCTGGCGCAGGGTGTCAATCAGGAACACCGTGGTGATGCGCCTGAACCAGGTAATTCGCCATTCGTGGCTGCCACCCAGCGCCTGATACAGGTCAAACGCGGTGCTCTTGTGTTCGGATTCTTCGGCGCTGTGCCACAGCCACAGCGTGCGCAGGCGCTCGTCGCGGGTGGCCATCAGGTCCGGGTTGGCCAGCATCCAGTCGGCCAGGATGGCGGTGAAGTGCTCATTGGCAGCGGTCACGCCCAGGTGATGGCGCGGGTCCAGCCCGTCCATCATCTTCATTCGTTCGCGGGCTCGCGGCTCCCAGTCATTCACCAGGCCTTGCTTTTCCAAATGACCGTTGAACAGCGCGTGAATGCGCCGATGGGTGGCCTCCTGGCCAATGAAGCCCTGGACTTCGGCCTTGAATTTCTCCTGGAGCTCGACCGGCAGGGCCTTGTGACCGTTGCGCACAGAATCAATAAAAAATTGCTCGCCCACCGGAAAACTCATCGACAGGGCGTTGAACAGCGCACTGCGAAACGCGTCGCCCCCGCACCAGTGGCGCTCGAACGGGGCCTCAAGGTCAATCAGCAACCGGCGCACAACGAGATCAGACATGGCGGACTTCCAGGAGTTTGGTACGCATCGGTACCGATGGCGTGAATGCTGAAGTGTATGCTTGGTACTGTCAAGTACCAACCGACTGATTCAGCACAGGCACCCCAAAATCGCACCATGGTCGCCCCCGATACCGAAGTCCCCGACCACCGCCACCGCTTGCTGGACGGCATGTGCCGTGCCGTGGCCGCCAAGGGTTACGCCGAGACCACCATTGCCGACATCGTGCGTGAGGCAGCGGTGTCGCGTCGTACCTTTTACGAGCACTTCGGCACCAAGGCTGACTGCCTGATTGCCTTGTATGAGGCGGCCAGCCACAACGCGCTGAAGGTTTTGCGCAGCGCCATCGACCCCCAGCGCAGCTGGCAGACCCAGGTGGAGCAGGCCATGACCGCTTACCTTGGCTGCCTGGCGCTCGACCCGGTGCTGTTGCGAACCTTGTTTATTGAAATACTCGGCTTGGGCGCACCCGGTCTGGCGGCGCGGCGGCGCATGAATCAGGAGATCGCCGCCTTCATGCTGGGAGTGGTCAATGCCGCAGGGGCGCAGCAAATCAGCCCCGAGATGGCCATGGCCGTGGTGGGGGGCATTCACGAGCTGGTGTTGCAGGCCATTGAGTCCGATCGGGCAGGCGACTTGAGTGCGTTGGTCAGCCCGGCCAGTGCGCTGGTGCGCGCCGCCACCGCCGCCCGCTGAGGCTGTGGCGGGGAAAACCCGATAGCCGAACAGGCCTGTCTTTTTAGGGACACACCTCAAAAAGCGATGAGCATTTCCCCGGTTGTCTTGGGCAACGACAGGCCTTAGCCTGCGGGCAGGACGCGGCCTCTGGCTTCGTACGTCCGTTTAACCCCAAGGAATAAATCCATGCCCAGCCAGAAACTGATTCTTGACTACGTATACGAACACGAAGCCGCGCGTGCCGATCAAATCTACCTGACCCAGCCAATAGGCGGCGGCATGGTGGTGGACTACACCTGGGGCCAGATGATGGACCAGGCCCGTCGCATGGCCACGCACCTCAAGGGCCGCGGCTTCGAGCCCGGCGCGCGGATTGCAATTCTGTCCAAGAACACCGCGCATTTCATGATGACCGAGCTGGCGATCTGGATGGCAGGTGGCACCACGGTGGCGATTTTCCCCACCGAGTCGGCTGACACCGTCAAGTACGTGCTGGAGCACAGCGGTGCAAGCCTGCTGTTTGTTGGAAAGCTCGACACCTTTGACCAGCAAGTCGGTGGCATTCCGCCAGGGCTGCCTTGCATTGCGCTGCCCCTGTCGCCCAAGAACAGCTACGAAACCTGGGACAGCATCGTTGCCAAGTCCGAACCGCTGGCGGGCAAGCCTGCGCGCGACGGCAAAGACATTGCATTGCTGATGTACACATCGGGTTCGACTGGCACGCCCAAGGGCGTGATGCACAGTTTCGAGCGCGCCAGTCGGGCCAGCGAAGGCATCGTGGCCTACCAGGAAAAGGAGCTGGGCCAGGGCTTTACCTACCGCGTGCTGTCGTATTTGCCGCTGGCGCATATTTTTGAGCGCGCCTGGGTGGAATGTGCGGGCCTGGTATTGGGTCGCGGCCATATTTTCTTTGCCGAGTCGCTCGACACCTTTGTGCAAGACATGCAGCGTGCGCGGCCCACCGTGTTCATTTCGGTGCCCCGGCTTTGGCTCAAGTTCCAGCAGGGCGTGTTTGCCAACATGCCGCAAAAGAAGCTGGACCGGCTGCTGTCAATCCCGATTCTGGGCAAGATCGTTGCCAAAAAGGTGCTGACCAAGCTGGGGCTGAATGAAGTGATCCAGGCCGGCAGCGGCTCTGCACCGATTCCGCCCGCGCTGATTGCCTGGTATCGCCGCCTTGGGCTGCATCTGGTCGAAGGCTACGGCATGACCGAAGACTTTGCCTTCTCACATACCACCACCAAGGTGCTGAAAGACCCGGGCTACGTGGGTATTCCGTTCCCCGGCGTGGAGCGTCGGCTCGAGGAAGACGGTGAAGTGCTGATCAAGTCGCTTGGCACGCTGGTGGGCTACTACAAGCGGCCCGACCTGGACGCCGAGTCTTTCACTGCCGACGGCTTCTTTCGCACGGGCGACCTGGGCGAAATCGGCGCAGGCGGCCAGCTCAAGTTGACCGGGCGCAAAAAAGAACTGTTCAAGACCGGCAAGGGCAAGTACGTGGCCCCCGCACCGATCGAAAACATGATCAACGAGTGCCCCATGGTCGAGCTGTCACTGGTTTCCGGGGTCGGCCAACAGGCCGCCTATGCCATCGTGGTGCCCGCCGAGGGCGTGCGCCCGAAGCTGGCTGACGCGGCATTCAAGGCCGAGTTTGAGGCTGAACTGGCCGCCGTGCTCAAGCGCGTTAACGCCCGGGTACCCGACTACGAGCAACTGCGCATGATCGTGGTGGCGCGTGAGCCCTGGTCGATTGAAAACGGCTGCCTGACGCCCACCATGAAGATCAAGCGCAACAAGATTGAGGCAGTGGTAGGCGAGCAAACCGAGAAGTGGTACGCCGCCAAAGGCCCGGTGGTTTGGGCATAAAACAGGCTGCAGCCCGCATAGGGGCTGCGTTAGCCACTATAAAAAGTGTAGCAAAGCAAAAGGCCCGCAACTGCGGGCCTTTTGCATTTGGGAGCAGGGAAATCAGCCGCCGTGGAACTTCACCACCAGCGGCACGATCAGCAGCGCCACAATGTTGATGATCTTGATCAGCGGGTTGATGGCCGGGCCGGCAGTGTCCTTGTAGGGGTCGCCCACGGTGTCGCCGGTGACGGCGGCCTTGTGGGTTTCGCCGCCCTTTTTGTGGGTCACGCCGTCTTTGTCGACAAAGTCGTCTTCAATCAGCTTCTTGGCGTTGTCCCAGGCACCGCCACCGGTACACATCGAAATGGCCACGAACAGGCCGGTGACGATGGTGCCCATCAGCAAACCACCCAGCGCCTTGGGGCCAAGTACCAGGCCCACAACAATTGGCACCACCACCGGCAGCAGCGACGGCACGATCATTTCCTTGATGGCGGCTGTGGTCAGCATGTCTACGGCCTTGCCGTATTCAGGCTTGGCCGTGCCTTCCATGATGCCCTTGATCTCGCGGAACTGGCGGCGCACTTCAACCACCACGGCACCGGCGGCGCGGCCCACGGCCTCCATGGCCATGGCACCGAACAGGTAGGGGATCAAGCCGCCAATGAACAGGCCCACGATCACCATCGGGTCGCTCAGGTCAAAGCTGATGGCCTTGCCGTAAGTTTCCAGCTTGTGGGTGTAGTCGGCAAACAGCACCAGTGCGGCCAGGCCCGCCGAGCCAATGGCGTAGCCTTTGGTGACGGCCTTGGTGGTGTTACCCACTGCGTCCAGCGGGTCGGTCACGTCGCGCACGCTGGCGGGCAGTTCGGCCATTTCAGCAATGCCACCGGCGTTGTCGGTGATGGGGCCGTAGGCGTCAAGTGCCACCACGATACCGGCCATGCTCAGCATGGAAGTGGCGGCGATGGCAATGCCGTACAGGCCAGCCAGCTTGAACGAGGCCATGATCGCGATACACACAAACACCACCGGCCAGGCGGTGGAGCGCATCGACACGCCCAGGCCCGCAATGATGTTGGTGCCATGGCCCGTGGTGGAGGCTTGTGCGATGTGGCGCACCGGTGAGTACTGGGTGCCGGTATAGAACTCGGTGATCCACACCAGTGCTGCGGTCAGGGCCAGGCCGACAAAGCAGGCACCAAACAGGTTGGTGCTGGACAGAATCACGCCACCTTCGAGCTTGATCGGGGCCGGGAACAGGCTTTGGGTCACGAAGTAAAACGCGATCAGCGACAGCACACCGGCCACCGCCAGGCCCTTGTACAGGGCCGGCATCACGTTCTTCATGCCGGGCGAGGCCTTGACGAAGAAGCAACCGATGATGGACGCAACGATGGACACCGCGCCCAGCGCCAGCGGGTACAGCACCGCATTGACCGGGGCCGCAGCCACAAGCAACGCGCCCAGCACCATGGTGGCGATCAGCGTCACGGCGTAGGTTTCAAACAGGTCGGCGGCCATACCGGCGCAGTCGCCCACGTTGTCGCCCACGTTGTCGGCGATCACCGCGGGGTTGCGCGGGTCGTCTTCGGGGATGCCGGCCTCCACCTTGCCCACCAGGTCAGCGCCGACGTCAGCACCCTTGGTGAAGATGCCGCCGCCCAGGCGGGCAAAGATCGAGATCAGCGACGAACCGAAGGCAAAGCCGATCAAGGGGTTGAGCAGCGTGGCAAAAGCCTTGCCGTCGGCCGGAATGCCACCGGCCGTGAGGTACCAGTAAAAACCGGCAACGCCCAAAAGGCCCAGTCCCACCACCAGCATGCCGGTGATGGCACCGCCGCGAAAGGCCACATCCAGTGCCGGGCCAATGCCGCGGGTGGCGGCCTGCGCGGTGCGTACGTTGGCACGTACCGAGACGTTCATGCCAATGAAGCCGCAAGCACCCGAGAGCACCGCGCCAATCACAAAGCCGATCGATGTCTTGACGTCAAGGAACAGCCCGATCAGCACGGCCAACACCACGCCAACGATGGCAATGGTTTTGTATTGCCGTGCCAGGTAGGCGGCTGCGCCGGCCTGAATGGCCGCCGCAATTTCTTGCATGCGGGGGTTGCCTGCGTCCTGGGAAAGAATCCAGCCGCGTGCCCAAATGCCGTATGCAACAGCAATAAGCCCGCAGACGAGCGCCAGAATCAGCGCTGAGTTGCCTGTCATGTTTAATCTCCTACGTTGTTTCGCTTGGAGGGGGTGCCACGCAAGCGGTACCCCCGCTGCGTTGCTTCCTCGTCGCTCCCAACTGGCGGAGACGATTGGCCAACGGGCGGAATATAAGCGCAAACCGTGACGTTTCCGTGGCCATCACACGCAAAGCAAGGCTGGCGAAAGTAAAATCAGGGTTAATCCTGATATTCCCTTCTCCTTAGTTTCCCGCAGAAAAAACCATGGCACTAGACAAAGTTTCCCCCGGCAAGAATGTTCCTGACTCGTTCAACGTGATCATCGAAATCCCGATGAACGCCGACCCGGTGAAGTACGAAGTGGACAAAGAGTCCGGCGCGATTTTTGTGGACCGCTTCATGAGCACGTCCATGCACTACCCCACCAATTACGGCTATGTGCCCAAGACCATCAGCGGTGACGGCGATCCGGTTGACGTGCTGGTCATCACGCCGGTGCCGCTGATTCCTGGCGTGGTAGTGACTTGCCGGCCTATTGGCATCCTGAAAATGGAAGATGAGGCCGGTGAAGACGGCAAGGTTCTGGCTGTTCCCACCGACAAGATTCTGGGCATTTACACCCAATGGCAAAAGCCTGAAGACCTGAACCCGGTGCGACTGAAGACCATTGCGCACTTTTTTGAGCACTACAAAGATCTCGAAGAAGGCAAGTGGGTCAAGATTCTGGGCTGGGAAGGCCCCGAGGCCGCCAAGAAAGAAATCCTGGACGGCATTGCCAACTACACCAAGGCCAACCCGGCCTGAGGGGGCGAGCGGACGATGCGTCAGGCCTGACGCAGCCCGGCCAGCGGCCCGCTACCGGCCTGCAGAAGATCCATCAGCAGGTTGATCGCGTGCGCATGACTCTGGTGCGGCGACTTGCGCCGCTCTTGTTCGAGCACGCCCAGAATCTCCATCGGGCTGACGTACTGCATGCTCCAGGACGGATAGAGGCGCGTTGTACCCGGTGCATGTGCGTAGGCGTGCAGCTCGGTCAGGCAATCGTGCCGGGGGTCTTTCAGCAGCCGCCCCATGAGTTCGCGCACATTGGCGCGCGGCCCTTCCAGCCATTGCAAGAACAGGCCGCCGCCCAGAACCAACAGGCCGGTGACGGCCATGGGTCGGTTGTGGCGCCAGGCGCTGCCCATGATGTGCGGCAACTCTTCCGGCGTCATCAGGGCGGTGGCGCGGCTGCAATAGAGCAGGCTGTAGAGATCGGCGGGGTCGCCAGCAGCGCGGTCCATGGGTGTCTCCAGGGTGGGCTGGCGACAATATACCCAAAAGTGTGTGCCTCAGCGGTGCGGGTCGGGGTAGATCAGCCCTTTCAACCCGCGCAGCCCCTGGCGGTCAAACGGCCGCCACTGGCCCTCGGGCTGGCCCAGCCGGTCGGCCACGGCCCACCAGGAGCTGGGGTTCAGGCCAATGCCGATGTGGCTGGCCACCACTTCAATGTTTTCGGTGTGCGGGTTGTGCTTTGATTCCTGCTGAATGCTGCCTTGCCAGGCCACGATGCCGTCGGTGCGCGAAAACACGCTGGTGGTGGGCACGGGTGGCGCTTCGTGCAGCTCAAACCGCTCGGCCTCACGGTGGATGTTGCGTCCGCTGGTCAGCTCGTAAATGCGCCAGGCATTGGTGGACTTCGGCGGGCCGGCGAAGGGCGTGCCCAGTGTGATGACGCAGCGCACTGACTCCGGCATTTCTTTGGCAAGCTCGCGTGCGTAGACGCCGCCCAGGCTCCAGCCGATCAGGCTGACCTTGCGCCCGGTCGCGTCGCAGCGCTCGCTGATGTCGCGTTTGGCCGCGTCCAGCACGCCAGCGCGCGGGCCAAAGTTGAAGCCTTGGCGCCAGCCGTGGGTGTCATGCCCAATTGAATCGAGGTAGCGGCGCAGCGGCACGGTGGAGGCGTCACTTGCGCTCAGACCCGGGAACACCATCACGCTGTGGCCGTCACCGGCCGGCGCGCGTTGCAGCATCGGCCAGGCTGGCAGCAGGGCACCAAACTCCCAGGGGGCGCGGAATTCAAGCGCCAGCAGCGCGAGGTTGGGTGGCGCGAGGTCGTGTTGTGGGGGCTTGGGTCGCTGCGTTGCCATGAGCATGTGGGGGCTTCTTTCCCGTTGTTGTTTTGCCTGCACGCACGGTAGCAGCTTTGGGCTTTTTCACTGTAGGGGAAGATGCCGTTTTAGAGGGGCGGCTCCTGCTTTTCGTCTCCTTGGCGACCGCCGTGGTACTGGTTACTACCGAGGGCTGTGCCATGACGTACAACTTTGTTCTCGTCCGATGGCATTGCAGGTGGAATGCAGGTGCGCAACTTCAAGCGGGTTCGTGCCTGAACGGGCTGCGCTGCGCCAGGTGCTCGACATAGTTTTCGATGCCCTGGCCTTCACGCTCCAAAAAGCGCTGCACGGCGTCGGCAAAGGCGGGGTGAGCCAGCCAGTGGGCACTGGTGGTGCGCACCGGCATGAGTGCGCGGGCCATCTTGTGTTCGCCCTGGGCGCCGCCTTCAAAGCGGTCGTAGCCCTGCGCAATGCACCACTGCAATGGCTGGTAGTAGCAGGCCTCAAAGTGCAGGCAGTCTACCCGCTCCAGTGCACCCCAGTAGCGGCCGTAGGCTACTTTTTCCTGCGCTTTCAAGCCAAATTGGCCACCAGAGCGCATGGGTGTTGCGTGAAGCGCTATTAAACTTGTAGCAACTGGCTGGCCCGCGCGCTCCGCCGTGAAAAGCAGCCAGGCCTCGGGCATGGTGTCGGCCATGCGCCGGAAGAAGTCGCGCGTCAGGTAGGGCGCATTGCCATGCTCCAGGTAGGTGCGTTCGTAGCAGCGGTAAAAAAAGTCCCAGTCTGCTGGTGTGATGTCGCGACCCTGCGCGTGTCGAAAGCACACACCCGCGTCGGCCACCTTGCGCCGCTCCTGGCGGATTTTTTTGCGCTTGTCCTGGCTCAAGGTGGCGAGGAAGGCGTCGAAATCGGGATAGCCGGTTTCGCCGCCGGGCCGCCCCACGGCGAAACTCGCCCCCTCGGGGGGCAGCGAGGACACGCCAGTGCCGAGCGCGGGGGCCATGTTCTTCCAGTGGAACTGGACTGTGTGTCGCAGCATGAGCCCTGCTTTCTCACAGGCGGCCACATCGTCTGGTGCCGCAAACAGCAGGTGTAGCGACGACAGACCCTGGGCGCTGCACCAGCTCACCAGCGCTTGCACCAGTGCGGAACGGGCGGGCGCGTCACGCGCCAGCAGCCGCGCGCCAGGCACCGGAGTGAACGGTGCCGCCACTGTGGCCTTGGGGTAGTAGGCCAGGCCATGCTGCTCATAGGCGTTGGCCCAGGCCCAGTCAAACACGTACTCGCCGTACGAATGCGCCTTCAGGTAGAGCGCACAGGCGGCCTGCAATTGGTCGGCGCGCCACAGTGTGACAAAGCGCGGCGTCCAGCCGGTGGCGGGTGTGGCGCAGCCGCTTTCGTGCAAGGCGGCCAGGTATTCGTGGCGCATGAAGGGGCTGGCGTGGGCTTGCAGCGCGTGCAGGGCGTTCCAGTCGGCAGCATTCACCTCAAGCGGCGAAGCCAAAACCCGGATGACATAATCGTTTGAACTGTTTTGCACTGCTGGTATGACTCTCAAACTTTGCGTCGCCCAACTCAATTTCGTCGTGGGCGACATGCCGGGCAACGCCAGCAAGATCGTGGCGGCTGCCCATGCAGCTTACGCGGACGGTGCCCGGCTGTTGCTGACACCCGAACTCTCGATTTGCGGCTATGCGGCGGAAGACCTGTTCCTTCGCCCGGCCTTCATTGCCGCCTGTGATGATGCCGTGAAGCGGGTGGCCCGCGAATTGGCCGGGTTAAAGGGCATGACGGTGGTGGTGGGCCACCCGACCGGCGGCGACCAACGCACCCGCAGTGTGGCCATTACGCAGCGCCACAACGCGGCCAGTGTGCTGCGCGAGGGCGCGGTGATCGCCAGTTACGCCAAACGTGAGCTGCCCAACTACCAGGTGTTTGACGAGCGCCGCTACTTCACGCCAGGCACCGGCACTTGTGTGTTCGAGGTGCAAGGCATCAAGGTGGGCCTGCTGATCTGTGAAGACGCGTGGTTCCAGGCCCCCGCCCAGGCCGCCAAGGACGCCGGTGCCGAGCTGCTGGCGGTGATCAATGCCTCGCCGTTTCACGTCGGCAAGGGCAGCGAGCGCGAACAGACTATGCTTGAGCGGGTACGCGCCTGCGGCCTGCCGCTGGTTTATGCGCACCTGGTGGGTGGCCAGGACGAGGTGGTTTTTGAGGGGCACTCATTCGCCGTGAACGCCGACGCCAGTCTGGCCGGGCGGGCCCCGAGTTTTGAAGAAAACATGTTTCCAGCCCGCGTGGAGCGTTCGGGAGCCGCTATAAAAATCATAGCGAATTCGGTGCCCGAACGCAGCGTCGAGGCGGATTTGTGGGACGCGCTGGTGCTGGGCGTGCGTGACTACATCGGCAAGAACGGCTTTCCCGGTGCGATTCTGGGCCTGTCGGGCGGGATTGATTCAGCCCTGGTGCTGGCCATCGCGGTTGACGCCCTGGGCCGCGACAAGGTGCGTACAGTGATGATGCCTTCGCCCTACACCGCCGACATTTCCTGGATCGACGCGCGCGAGATGGCCCGGCGCCTGGGCGTGCGCTACGACGAAATTTCAATCGTGCCGCAGTTCGAGGCCTTCAAGGCGGCGCTGGCCAGCGAGTTCGCAGGCCGGGCCGAAGACACGACCGAAGAGAACATTCAGGCCCGCATCCGGGGCACGTTGCTGATGGCCCTGAGCAACAAGTTCGGCAGCATCGTGCTGACCACCGGCAACAAGAGTGAGATGGCCACTGGTTACTGCACGCTGTATGGCGACATGGCCGGTGGCTTCGCGGTGATCAAGGACGTGCTCAAGACCACGGTATTCAGACTGGCGCACTGGCGCAATGCCAACGACCCCTACGGTACGGGTGCCAACCCGATTCCCGAGCGCATCATCACCCGCCCACCCAGCGCCGAGCTGCGGCCCGACCAGAAAGACCAGGACAGCCTGCCGCCCTACGAGGTGCTGGACGCGATTTTGGAGCGCTACATGGAAAACGACCAGTCGGCCGACGAGATCGTTGCTGCCGGCTACGCCCGCGCTGACGTTGACCGGGTGACCCGGCTGATCAAGATCAATGAGTACAAGCGCCGCCAGGCACCAGTGGGCATCAGGGTCAGCCACCGCAGCTTTGGCAAAGATTGGCGCTATCCTATAACCAGCAAATTTTTATGAGAGACAAATTCCATGAAGCAGATCACCGCAGTTGTCAAACCGTTCAAACTGGAAGAAGTGCGCGAGGCGCTGGCCGACTGCGGCGTTACCGGCCTGACAGTTACTGAAGTCAAGGGATTTGGCCGCCAGAAGGGCCACACCGAGCTGTACCGTGGTGCCGAGTACGTGGTGGACTTTTTGCCCAAGGTCAAGGTGGAGGTGGTGGTCAAGGACGAAGACACCGACCGCTGCGTAGACGCCATCGTCAAGGCCGCGCGCACTGGCAAGATCGGTGACGGCAAGATTTTCATCACCACGGTCGAACGCGTGGTGCGTATCCGTACGGGTGAAACCGACGAATCAGCGGTCTGAACCGCAGCTAAATCTCGCTCAGGTTCACCCGGTTGGCGCCCAGGCCTGCTGCCTGCACCAGCGCAGGCAGCAACTCGGCCGGGTCGGTGCCTACTTGCAGCAGGCTCATCTGCCAGTCGTTCATCAAGCCGTGGCCCACCGCACTGTGCAAAAAAGTCAGTAGGCCGTCGTAGTAGCCGTTGGCGTTGAGCAGGCCGACCGGCTTGTCGTGGTAGGCCAGTTGACGCCAGGTCCAGACTTCGAAGAGTTCCTCAAACGTGCCGATGCCGCCGGGCAAAGCCAAAAAGGCATCGGCTCGCTCGGCCATCATGCTTTTGCGCTCGTGCATGGTTTGCACCACGTGCAGCTCGGTGCAGTCGAGTTTGGCCCATTCACGTTCGACCAGTGCCTTGGGGATGATGCCGACCACCCGGCCGCCTGCGGCCAGTGTGGCATCGGCCACCAGGCCCATCAAGCCATTGTTGCCGCCGCCGTAGACAAGCTGGCCGTTGTGCGCACCAATCCACTGGCCGACCGCCGTTGCCAGCTCGGAAAAACCGGGCTCGTTGCCAGGCCGTGAGCCACAGTAAACACAAATCGAAAATGCAGGCGTCATGCGGCAAACCTGTGCCAAAGCGCAGCCGCCCAGATACCCAGGCACAACAGCAGGCTCAGCAAAACGGCGGCACTGCCCATGTCCTTGGCGCGTTTGGACAGGTCGTGCCACTCAGGGCCGATGCGGTCAATGGCGGTCTCAATGCCGGTGTTGAGCAGTTCGACGATCATCAGGATCAGCACCGAGCCTGCCAGCAAGGCTATTTCAACCCAGTTGCGGCCCAGCCACAGCGAGGCCGGCAGCAGCACCAGGGCGGCAATGGCTTCCTGGCGGAAAGCGGTTTCACCCCAGCCAGCGCGCAACCCCTCCATTGAATAGCCGGTGGCGTGCCAGACCCGGCTCAGGCCGGTGCGTGCTTTTTGGGGGTTGACTTCGTTGGGGGCGGGGGAGGGCATTCGGTGATTGTGGCGCACCAGCGTGACAAGCCTACCGGCTCAGCGACGGCGATGAAATCAGCCGCGTTCCGGCGAGCGCATCATGCCAAAACTGGCGCTGCGGGTGGAAGCGGCAAAGCAGTGCGTACACCGCAATCCAACCAAGGACCAGCAGTGTTGAGGCACCTGCTGACAGTTTGAACGGCGCAATGACCGCAAGTGGCGGCAAGAACCAAAGCCAGCTCAAGATGTACCGGCTCAGCGCGCGTCGCTGGCTGATCGGGCGGCCGGCAACGTCCACGATGCGCAGGTTCCAGGTTTTCATGGCCAGAGTCTGACCACGTGCCCAGAACCAGGTGAAGTAGATGCCGAAGATGATGAACAAAAATGCCTGCAAGAGGTGACGGCGTTCATCCATCGCGTTGCGCATCTGGCCCAAAGTGATGAACAGCCAGCCGGCCACGAACACCACCGCAAACAGCAACATGCCTTCATACAGCCAACAGGCCATCCGCCGCTTCAAGGATGGCGGGTTGAGATTGAAGGGGTGAGCCATATTCGCCGCGCCTTGCGCTGCTGTAGCCCCGTCGGACAAAACAGTCATCGAAAAATCAGCAGGGCTCAGTTTTGGTGCACCGCGGCAGGCAGTGGCGCGGCCGACTGCTGCTGGTTGGGCAAAAGCGTATTTTGATTCACCAGCGGCGACACAGCCTCAGCCTTTGGGCGATCTTTGAGGTCGGCTTTGCCCTTCACATTGGCCAGTTTCTGGGGTGGCACGGGCTTGACGGCCGTGGCCGCCCCCACGGGCTTGGGGCTGGCTTTTTCGGCCAGGCGCCGTTTTTCCTCGTCGCTGAGGGACTGATAGGCCTCCCATTTAGCCTTCTTGTCATCCGGCGTAATTTGCTTGGTTGCAGCGAAATTGAGCCGCGCAGCCGATCGTTCTTGCGGACTCAGCGCCACCCATTCACTCATCCGGCTGTGCAGTTTGGCCTGCTCGGCCGGCGGCAGCTTGGGGTAATTTTGGGACAGCGCCAGCCACTTGCGTTTCTGGGCTTCACTGATGGTGGTCCACTGCGCCGCCAGCGGCTTCAGCGCCTGCTGCTGGGGTGCAGTGAGTTCGCTCCAGGCCGGGCCAGTTGAAGCTTTGATTGCGCGTGCCGCTGATGCGGGGCGTGCGGCGGGCAGCGCTTTGGCGTCAGCGGCCTTGACCGCGGGTGTTGCGGGTTGCGCCAGCACCGTCGGGGCGAAACCAGCCAGCGACAGTCCCAAGGCCATCATTGCCAGGGTTTGAAAACCGGCCCGAATCACCCTCCAGCCAGGTAGGGCGGCGGGCGCGGAAACTGTTGCGCCATGCATTCCGGTTCACTGGGGGCGGTCGCCACCGACCTTGAGAAACTGGACAAAGCCCGGATCGGCATAAGCCGCAGGGGGTAGATCGTCGGTCAGCAGCGCAGCGTCTACTTCGGCAACTTCCTGGGCCCGGTAGTCGTTCTGCACGACATTGATGGCAATCAGCCCGGCGGCCAGTGCAACCAGAGGCAAAGCGGAACCGAGTCGGCCCCAGAAGCCGAGCCTGTCGTTGTCAAAACCCAAGGTTGCCATGCCGCCAGAAATTGAGGCAACAGCGGCGCTGCGGGTGACCAGAAATTTGCGCCGGGCAACCGCCTGGACGCGTGCGGCGCGCAGCCGCTCGGAGATTTCGTAAGGCAGGTCAGAGGTGCCCGCCGACAAACGCGCTGCAATGCGCCGACCCCAGAGGTCTTGCGATACTTGTGCTTGATAGAGGTTTGATTCGGTCATACTTTTAATCCCTTCGCCTTCAGCGCTTTACTGAGGGCCTGGACCGCCCGCGAACAGTGCGTTTTGACACTGCCTTCAGAACAGCCCATGGCCGCAGCTGTTTCAGCCACGTCCATCTCCTCCCAGTAACGCATGAGGAACGCTTCGCGTTGACGGCCTGGCAACAGTTGTATCTCGGTCTCAATCTGACGCAATATTTGGGCCCGCCCGAGGGAATCCTCAGAGCTTTCTACTTGCTGAGAGCCTTCCGGACCGGAATAAGTTTCCAATAAGTCGAAATCACCGTCATCTGACGCAGATTCGAAGTCGCGCATGTCGGAAAACAGTGCGTTGCGGGTTTTTTGGCGACGAAACCAGTCCAGCATGCAGTTGGAAAGAATTCGCTGGAACAGCATTGGAAGCTCTTCCACCGGCTTGTCCCCATAGTGCTCGGCCAGTTTCATCATGCTGTCCTGCACGATGTCCAGCGCCGCCTCGTCGTCCCGAACGTGATAGACCGAACGCTTGAACGCGCGCTTTTCGACGCTTTTCAAAAAGCTGGAGAGTTCTTGTTCGGTAGCCAAGAGAGACGTTCGAGGGAAGGTTTTGCCGGAGGCTTTGTCTCGTTTTTGAGGCGGTTTCCGGTCGCGGATGCGGCGAAACCGGAAATTATGGCACCCTGCACACCGCTTTTTCCGCTGTGGGCGTGTTGCAGTGCGATAATCTTGGCTGCAAGTCAAAAGGCAAACGAGCCCTGACCCGGCGGTGCAAGCAGCGCGCCCATGGTTTGGGTTCTAAGTCCCGATCCGGCTCCACAAGAGACCGTTGAAGGGGCACCCAAGGTTTTTCGTCAGAGAAATTCACAAAGGTTGAACATGGAAATCTCAAAAGCCGAAATTTCGGCAGCAGCGGCATCGGCCGACCAATCCCCCCACACGCAAGAGCTGCGCGGCTCTGAAATTCTCGTCAAGGCGCTTCAGGCCGAGAGCGTGAAATTCGTCTGGGGCTATCCCGGTGGCGCGGTGCTGCATATTTACGACGCGTTCTACAAGCAAGACACGATTCAGCACATTCTTGTGCGCCACGAGCAGGCCGCCGTGCACGCGGCAGACGGCTATGCGCGGGCCACGGGCGACGTAGGCGTGGCGCTGGTCACCTCGGGGCCAGGCGTCACCAATGCCGTGACCGGCATTGCCACCGCCTATATGGACAGCATCCCGATGGTGATCATCACCGGCCAGGTGCCGACTCACGCGATTGGCCTGGACGCCTTCCAGGAGTGCGACACCGTAGGCATCACACGCCCCATCGTCAAGCACAACTTTCTGGTGAAGGATGTGCGCGACATGGCAATGGTGATGAAGAAAGCCTTTCACATCGCTCGCAGTGGCCGCCCGGGCCCGGTGGTAGTGGACATCCCCAAAGATGTGTCGTTCAACAAGACCGCATACACCGGCTATCCGGATTCAGTGGAAATGCGATCCTACAACCCGGTGCGCAAAGGCCACGGCGGTCAGATTCGCAAAGCACTACAGCTGTTACTTGCCGCCAAGCGGCCCTATATTTACACCGGCGGCGGCGTGTTGCTGGGTAACGCCACACAGGAGCTGCGTACCCTGGTGGACATGTTGGGCTACCCCTGCACCAACACGCTGATGGGCCTGGGTGCCTATCCCGCCAGTGACCGCAAGTTCCTCGGTATGCTGGGAATGCACGGCACCATCGAAGCCAACAACGCGATGCAAAACTGCGACGTGCTGCTTGCCGTCGGTGCGCGCTTTGATGACCGCGTGATCGGCAATCCCAAGCACTTCGCCCAGAACGAGCGAAAGATCATCCACATCGACATTGACCCTTCCAGCATCTCCAAGCGCGTCAAGGTTGACATCCCGATTGTTGGCGACGTGAAGGATGTGCTCAGTGAGCTGATTGCCATGGTGCGCGAGTCGACTGTCAAGCCGGACGCCAACGCACTGGGAAGCTGGTGGGAGACCATCGAAGGCTGGCGCAAGCGTGACTGCCTCAAATACGACCGCAACAACAAGGACGTCATCAAGCCCCAGTACGTGGTGGAAACGCTTTGGAACATGACCAAGGATGCAGACACCTACATCACGTCCGACGTGGGTCAACATCAGATGTGGGCGGCCCAGTACTACCGCTTTGACGAGCCCCGCCGCTGGATCAATTCGGGCGGCCTGGGCACCATGGGTGTGGGCATTCCCTATGCCATGGGCATCAAGCTCGCCAAGCCCGACAGCGAGGTGTATTGCATCACCGGTGAGGGCTCGGTGCAGATGTGCATCCAGGAGCTTTCGACCTGCCTGCAATACAACACACCCATCAAAATCGTGGCCCTGAACAACCGCTACCTGGGCATGGTTCGCCAGTGGCAGGAGCTTGACTACGAGGGCCGCTACAGCCACAGCTACATGGATGCTCTGCCCAACTTTGTGAAGCTGGCTGAGGCCTATGGCCACGTTGGCATGCTGATTGAGCGCCCGCAGGACGTTGAGCCCGCACTGCGCGAGGCTCGCAAGTTGAAAGATCGCACTGTTTTTATGGACTTCCGCACCGATCCGACCGAGAACGTGTTTCCCATGGTCAAGGCCGGCGCGGGTATCACCGAGATGCTGCTGGGTTCCGAGGACTTGTGAAATTTTCCGGGCAGACCGCAGCGGCATGGCTGCAAGCTCTGTCCTAATTCAGTCAACTAACTTTGGACGAATCTATTGGCTGCCAAGCCCGCGCATTACCGTGCGCGGGGGAGGGCACTGAAAAGAGGAGTCACGCTTTATGAAACACATCATTGCTGTCTTGCTGGAAAACGAGCCCGGTGCTCTTTCCCGCGTGGTGGGCCTGTTTTCGGCCCGTGGCTACAACATCGAATCGCTGACCGTTGCTCCAACCGAAGACCCCTCGCTGTCTCGCATGACGATACAGACTGCAGGCTCTGACGACGTGATCGAACAGATCACCAAACACCTGAACCGCCTCATCGAAGTGGTCAAGGTGGTCGATCTGACTGAAGGCGCCTATACCGAGCGCGAACTCATGATGGTCAAGGTGCGCGCGGTTGGCAAAGAGCGCGAGGAGATGAAGCGCATGGCCGACATCTTTCGCGGCCGCATCATCGACGTCACGGAAAAGAGCTACACCATAGAGCTGACCGGCGATCAGTCAAAGAATGACGCGTTCCTTGAGGCGATTGACCGCACCGCCATTCTTGAGACCGTGCGCACTGGCTCCAGCGGTATTGGCCGCGGCGAACGCATCCTTCGCGTCTGAATATTTTCAACCCAACAATTTCAACAGGAGAAACCATGAAGGTTTATTACGACAAAGACTGCGACCTGAGCCTGATCAAGGGCAAAACGGTTGCGATCATCGGCTACGGTTCGCAGGGCCATGCGCATGCCCAGAACCTCAACGACAGCGGCGTGAAGGTCGTGGTCGGTTTGCGCAAGGGTGGGGCCAGCTGGGACAAGGTTGGCAAGGCCGGCCTGAACGTGATGGAAGTCAATGACGCCGTCAAAACCGCCGATGTGGTCATGATCCTGCTGCCCGACGAGCAGATCGCCGAGGTTTACAAGAACAACGTAGAGCCGAACATCAAGCAGGGCGGTTCGCTGGCCTTTGCGCATGGCTTCAACGTGCACTACAACCAGGTGGTGCCGCGTGCCGACCTGGATGTCTGGATGGTCGCTCCCAAGGCCCCGGGCCACACCGTGCGCAACACATATACCCAGGGCGGTGGCGTACCCCATCTGGTGGCTGTGCACCAGGACAAGTCAGGCAAGGCCCGTGATCTGGCGTTGAGCTACGCCATGGCCAACGGTGGTGGCAAGGCCGGCATCATCGAGACCAACTTCAAGGAAGAGACCGAGACTGATTTGTTCGGCGAGCAGGCTGTGCTGTGCGGCGGCGCGGTCGAGCTGATCAAGATGGGTTATGAGACGCTGGTGGAAGCCGGCTACGCGCCCGAAATGGCCTACTTCGAATGTTTGCACGAGCTCAAGCTGATCGTAGACCTGATCTACGAAGGCGGCATTGCCAACATGAACTACTCGATCTCCAATAACGCGGAATACGGCGAGTACGTGACCGGCCCCGAGGTCATCAATGAGCAGTCGCGCGCAGCCATGCGCAACGCGCTCAAGCGCATTCAGAACGGCGACTACGCCAAGATGTTCATTCTGGAAGGCCGCACCAACTACCCCAGCATGACGGCACGGCGTCGCAACACGGCCGACCACAGCATCGAAGTGGTGGGTGCCCAGCTGCGCGCCATGATGCCCTGGATCGCCAAAAACAAGCTGGTTGACCAAACCCGCAACTGATCTGCCCCTACCGGCAGCAGAAAAGGCCACTTCGGTGGCCTTTTCACATTTTGGGCTGCCTGCTGCCTTAAACTCGACCCATGAACACAGATCATGGGCCTGAGGCTACTGACGGTGTTGTGGTGCGAAAGCGCCGCAAGGGCATTTACATCTTGCCCAACCTTTTTACGTTGGCGGCGCTTTTCGGCGGCTTTTATGCCGTCGTGATGGCCATGAACGGCCGTTTTGACCTGGCGGCAGCGGGTGTGTTCTGCGCCATGGTGCTCGACAGCCTCGACGGGCGCGTTGCCCGCATGACCAACACCCAAAGCGCGTTTGGCGAACAAATGGACTCATTGTCAGACATGGTGTCATTCGGTGCGGCCCCCGCGTTGATTGCGTATGAATGGTCTCTGAAAGGGCTGGGCCGCTGGGGCTGGATCGCGGCTTTCGTCTATTGCGCCTGCGCTGCGTTGCGTCTGGCGCGTTTCAACGTCAACACCGCAGTGGTGGACAAGCGCTACTTTCAGGGCCTGCCTTCGCCTGCTGCTGCGGCACTGGTCGCCGGATTCATCTGGGTTGCTACCGATGTCGGCGTCAAGGGCCATGAGGTGGCCTGGCCGATGTTTGCGTTGGCCCTTTACTCGGGCCTGACCATGGTGACAAATGTGCCGTTCTACAGCTTCAAGGACGTGCAAATGAAAAAGAGCGTGCCGTTCGTGGTGATTGTGCTGATTGCCCTTGGCATTGCCGTTATCAACATTGATCCGCCCATTGTGTTGTTCGGTTTGTTCGTGACCTATGGTTTGTCGGGATATTTCCTGTATGGCTGGCGCCGGGCCAAGGGCCAGCAAGTCAGCGTCATCAGCACGTCCACGGACGAGCCCGACGAGCGGGGCCTGCACAAGTAGCACGCACCGCGCCACAAATGCCTGTGCTATATTTGCAGCCATGAAGATTTATTCGCTGGCACTACTGCTATCCCCCTACGGGCGGAGACGGTAGCGCACGCGCACACCTTCACCAAAGGCCCGTATGCAACCGCAACGGGCCTTTTGTTTTGTGCGCAAAAAATTGAATGTTGCGGCTTTTCATGAATCAGGAGAAATCAAATGTCTGACCAGTTGATCATTTTTGACACCACCTTGCGTGATGGCGAGCAGTCGCCCGGCGCGTCCATGACCAAGGATGAGAAGCTGCGAATTGCACGCCAGCTTGAACGCCTGAAGGTCGACGTGATCGAGGCGGGATTTGCCGCCAGCTCCAACGGCGACTTCGAAGCCGTGCAGGGGATTGCCAACGCCATCAAGGACTCCATCATTTGCTCGTTGTCGCGTGCCAATGATCGCGACATCTCCCGTGCCGCGGAGGCCCTGAAAGGTGCGGCGCGCGCGCGCATCCATACCTTCATTGCAACTTCGCCCCTGCACATGGAGAAAAAGCTGCGCATGACGCCTGATCAGGTACTGGAGCAGGCCAAACAGTCGGTGCGCTTTGCCCGCAACCTGTGTGGCGACATCGAGTTCTCGCCGGAAGACGGCTACCGCAGTGAAATGGACTTCCTGTGCCGGGTGCTGGAGGCCGTCATTGCTGAGGGTGCGACCACCATCAACGTCCCCGACACTGTGGGATACGCGGTGCCGGAGCTTTACGGACAATTTATCAAGACGCTGCGCGAGCGGGTACCCAACAGCGACAAGGCGGTGTGGTCGGTGCATTGCCACAACGATCTGGGCATGGCGGTGGCCAATTCACTGGCCGGCGTGAAGATTGGCGGCGCGCGCCAGGTGGAGTGCACCATCAACGGCTTGGGTGAGCGTGCCGGCAACTGTTCACTTGAAGAAATCGTCATGGCCGTGAAGACCCGCAAGGACTACTTCAACCTCACCATGAACATTGACCCGGTCCACATCGTGGCGGCGAGCCGAATGGTGAGTCAGACCACGGGCTTTGTGGTGCAACCCAACAAGGCGGTGGTTGGTGCCAACGCGTTCGCCCACGCCAGTGGAATCCATCAGGATGGCGTGCTCAAGGCGCGCGACACCTACGAAATCATGCGGGCTGAAGACGTGGGCTGGAGCGCCAACAAGATCGTGTTGGGCAAACTCAGCGGTCGCAACGCCTTCAAACAGCGACTCCAGGAACTCGGCGTTTCAATGGAAAGCGAAGGCGACGTCAACACGGCGTTTGCCCGCTTCAAGGAGCTGGCCGACCGCAAAAGCGAGATTTTTGACGAAGACATCCTGGCGTTGGTCAGCGACGAGAGCGTCACCCATGACAAGGAGCAATACGGTTTCGTGTCGCTGTCACAACACAGCGAAACCGGCGAGCGGCCACACGCGACCATCGTGTTCACTGTGGACGGCAAAGAGGTTCGGGGCGAGTCTGACGGCAACGGTCCGGTTGACGCGTCGCTCAAGGCCATCGAAACGCACGTCAAAAGCGGTGCCGAAATGGTGCTTTATTCCGTTAACGCCATCAGCGGCTCCACCGAGAGCCAGGGTGAAGTCACGGTGCGCCTGCAGAACTCGGGGCGCGTGGTCAACGGCGTTGGTGCAGACCCCGATATCGTGGTGGCCTCGGCAAAGGCCTACCTCAGTGCCCTCAACAAATTGCAAAGTAAAGCTGACCGGGTGGCGGCTCAGGGCTAGGGTAAATACCATGTATTGACGGTGTGGTTTAAGAGAATCACGCAAGTCTTTGATCTTGCGTGATTTTTTTTGGTCTTGTACACTTCCTCATCGCCGCCGCGCTCAGGAGTTTCGTTCAATGACCCGCCATGACGCCCCAATGCAGAGCAAAGTTTTGAATCGTCTCCTACACACTCTTTCAATATTCCTCGTTGGCGGCCTTCTTGCGCTGCCTGCGGCACCGGTTTTTGCTGCCAATGAAGGCGCTGCCGTCGGAAAAAGCAAGCCTGGCAATGCAGTCAAACGCAAGGCTGTTCGCGCCCAACCGGCAGCCAAGCGTAAACCGGCGGTTCGTGTTTCAGCACCCGCACGACCGTCGCATGGTCAACGTGCAGGTTTGCATGGCACGCAGGACGACCTTGACCTCAAGTCCAGCGTGGCCTTGGTGATTGATCAAGACACCCGTGAAGTCTTGTTCAGCAAAAATGACTCCGCCGTGTTGCCCATTGCGTCGCTCACCAAGTTGATGACCGGCTTGCTGATCAGTGAAGCTCGCCTCCCGATGGATCAGTTGATCACCATTACCCAGGACGATGTAGACACCGAAAAAGGCAGCACCTCGCGCCTGCGCGTGGGCACCGAGCTCACCCGTGGTGAGTTGCTGCACCTGGCACTGATGTCCAGCGAAAACCGCGCTGCGCACGCGTTGGGACGCACCTATCCGGGTGGCTTGAGCGCCTTTGTGGCACAAATGAACAGCAAGGCCCGTGCGCTTGGAATGCGTGACACCGCTTACGTGGAGCCCACCGGCTTGTCCAGCCGCAACCAGTCCAGCGCCAAGGACCTTGCCACCCTGGTGGCGGTCTCCTACAACGACGTGCTGCTGCGCGAACTCTCAACCTCGCCGGGCTTCCAGGTCGCCGTGGGCAAGCGCACCCTGCAATACAACAACACCAACCGTTTGGTGAAAAACCCGCAATGGGACATTGGTTTGCAGAAAACCGGCTACATCTCTGAAGCCGGTCAGTGCCTGGTGATGCAGACCAAGATTGCCGGGCGCAAGCTGATCATGGTGTTTCTGGATTCCGCGGGCAAGCTCAGCCGCCTGGGCGACGCCGAGCGGGTTCGCCGCTGGGTTGAATCTGCGCCGGCTGAAGCGCCCAGCACCTTGATACGCCAGGTCAGCAGCTAAAGAGCGGGCCTAACGGCCCGCTTCTGTTTTGGAGCCCAGGGAGGCTGAAATTTCGCGTGCCGTGGCTTGCAGCTTGGGCAGCCAGCCATCGTCCAGGCGGTCGGCCGGTGCCGAAATGGACAGCCCTGCAATCAGCTTGTTCTGGTCGTCATAGATGCCCGCAGCCATGCAGCGCACCCCAAGCTCCAGCTCCTCGTTGTCGCGTGCCATGCCGTATTGGCGGGCTTTGGCCAGCTCGCGCTCCAGCACCGCAAGCTGCGTAATGCTGTTTTTGGTGTGGCCCGCCAGGCCGGTGCGGGTGGCATAGGCACGTACACGTTGGGGCTCGTCCACGGCCAAAAACAGCTTGCCGGTGGAGGTAAGGTGCAGTGGCGCGCGGCCGCCGATGGCGCGCACCACTTGCATACCCGAACGCTCGCTGTAGGCCCGTTCGATGTACACGATCTCGTCGCCCTGACGCATGCTCAGGTTCACCGGCTGCTGGATCAGCTTGTGCAGCTCCCGCATGGGTGCCAACGCAGCGTCGCGCACGTTCAGGCGGCCCTTGACCAGGTTGCCCAGCTCCAGCAGGCGCATGCCCAGGCGGTAGTTGCCGGCCTCGGGCCGGTCCACAAAGCGCCCTGTGGCCAGATCGTTCAGGATGCGGTGCGCGGTAGACGGATGCAGGCCGGTTTTCTCGCTGATTTCCTTGAGCGAAATCGCTTCCTCGCGTGACGCGAGGACATCGATCAGCGTAAACATGCGCTCAATGACCTGGACGGTTGGTGTCGCGACGACGTTGGGGTCTGTTTTTCTCATGGGATCCCCAGAAACTGAATGAGCTCACATTTTATCTTGTGAAATCAATAGTTGTGTGACGCAACCGCACTGCCGGGGCCCCAGTCGCCGTCCAGCAGCGTTTCATTTGGCACAAAGCGGGCCTTGTAGCTCATTTTCGGACTTTGGCCGATCCAGTAGCCAAGGTAAACATGGGGCAACTGCATGCGCTTGGCCTGGTCAATCTGCCATAACACGCTGTAAGTGCCATAGCTGGCCGAAGGCTCAGGCTCGTAGAAGGTGTACACCGCTGAAATGCCGTCATTCAGCACGTCAAGTATCGACACCATGCGCAGCGGGCCCGGCGTGCCGTCGGTGGTGGCGTCGCGAAACTCCACCAGCCGTGAATTGACCCTGCTTTGCAGCAGAAACTGTGTGTACTGGTCGATGCTGTCGTGGTCCATGCCCCCCCCGGCATGGCGCCCGGTCTGGTAGCGCAGGTACAAATGGTAGTGCTCGGGCACAAAACACAGCTTGAGCACCCGCGCCTGCAGGCCCTGGTGTTGGCGCGACGCGCGGCGCTGGCTGCGGTCGGGTTTGAAGTCATTCACCAGAACCCGCAGCGGCACGCAGGCACGGCAACCATCGCAGTAGGGGCGGTAGGTGAACATGCCGCTGCGCCGGAAGCCGCTGGTCACCAGGTCGGAGTAGGTGTCGTTGTGGATCAGGTGGCTGGGCGTGGCCACCTGCGACCGCGCCTGCCTGCCCGGCAGGTAGCTGCACTGGTAGGGTGCCGTTGCATAAAACTGCAAGGTCTGGAGCGGTAGGTCCTTGAGGTGCGTCACGCTGTGCTACATGGGCGGCAGAAGGTGATTCCAGTATACGGGCTCAAAACGCCATGGCAGGCCCGGCAAACGGGCTGCCGCTGCCACATGCTGCCCAAAGCTGGCGCGTGCAAGCTCGCGCGCGCCCATTGAGGCCAGGTGTGGTGTGTTCTGCTGGCAGTCGATCATGGTCACCCCCTGGGCGCGACAAAAGGCCACCAGTGCCGCCAGCGCAATCTTGGACGCGTCGGGCACCCGCGTGAACATCGACTCGCCAAACACCGCATGGCCCAGGCTGACGCAATACAGCCCCCCGGCGAGTTCGCCGTCGATCCAGGTTTCCACACTGTGGGCAATGCCCGCCTGGTGAAGCCCGGTATACGCAGCCACCATGGGCGGCACGATCCAGGTGCCAGACTGGCCTGGCCGCGGGCTCTTCGCGCAAGCACCGATAACCTGCGCGAACGCTGAGTCAAACCGCACCTCGCAGTCAGGGTTGATGGCAAAACGTGCCAGTGTTTTGCGCAGTGAACGGTGCAAATTGAATTCAGCGGGGTGCAGCACCATGCGCGGGTCGGGGCTCCACCACAAAATCGGTTGCCCGTCACTGAACCACGGAAAGATGGCCGCGCTGTAGGCGCGCTGCAAGGTGGCCACGTCCAGAGCACCCCCGGCGGCCAGCAGGCCCGGCGCAGGCGCATTTGGGCCCCAGGCGCGCGCCGCGTCGGGGAAAGGTTCACCGGGTTCAAGCCAGGGCAGTTTCTGCATGGGCACAAGTAAAAAGGCCTGCAACGACATCGTTGCAGGCCTTTATTGTGGTGGCTCCTCGACCTGGGCTCGAACCAGGGACCTACGGATTAACAGTCCGGCGCTCTACCGACTGAGCTATCGAGGAACAGCCTCAAATTATAGCGTCATTTTTCCCCTGCCTTTCACAGTGCAGCCGTGAACGACAGGCGAAACGTGCGCGTGGCACCGGGGTACAGGTAGACATGGCCAAACTGGTAGGGTGCTTCTTTCCAGTAGCGCCTGTTGGCCAGGTTCTCGATGCCCAGCGTCCAGCTTGTTTTTGCACCATTCCACCTGGTGTCGTAGCGCAGCGCGGCGTCCAGGCGGGTCCAGGCCGGCAGCATGATGGCCTCATCGGGGGTGACTGCGCGCCGTCCTTCGTGCGATAGCTGGCCTTGCAGTTCCAGCCCGGCAACGCCGGGCACCTTCCAGGCGGCATTGGCACGCACTACGTTGCTGGGCACGTTGGTGGGGCGTTTGCCGTTGACGGCGGGCTCGGCGGTGCTGCCACGGCGCTTGGCGTCCAGCAGCGTCACGCCGCCGCCTGCGCGCCAGGGGCCGCTGGTCCACTGGGCGCTGGCTTCCAGGCCCCGGTGCTGCGCGTCACCGTCATAGCGGCCGGTGCACGGCGACAGCCCCAAGCGCCCACAGGCGTCCAGGTTGCTCATGGGCCGCTCAATCTGGAACCAGGCCGCCTGCCAGCTAAAGGCCGCGTCGCCGCCGCGCACCCCCAGCTCCCATTGCCTGGACTTCAGCGCCGGCAGGCCGACACCGGCGTTGCTGTACTGCGCGGTGCGGTTGGGCACCACCTGCGACTCCACGCCTTCGCCGTAGCTGGCGTAGCCCATCAGCGCCGGGCTGAACTGGTAGCTGGCGGCCAGCCAGGGCGTGGTCAGGGCGTCGCGGTAGCCGGTGGCGCGCGAGCCATCGGTGCGCACACTGCGGCGCTCAAGCTGGGTGTGGCGCAGGCCCAGCCAGGTGGTAAGGCGCGGGCTCCAGCGGACCGCGTCTTGTACCGAGAACTCCAGCGACTTTTCATCGCGCTGGGTGTTCTCGTCGGTCAGCGCCGGGTCGGCTGGCACCAGGGCCGTGCCCTGCACGTTGCCGCTGCCCACATAGTTGAAGGCCTGGCGGTCAAAGCGGTTGCGCACGCGGCTGTTGATGAGCCCAAAAGACAGATCATGCGCCACGCCGCCGGTGCTGAGCTTCCCCTTGAGGCTGAGCCCGGCGGCCTGCTGGTTGCGGCGCTCGTTTTCCGAGCGAAAGTCATAAAAATCGAAGCTGCCGTCGCTGCAATAGCGGTCAAAGTTGCCCTCGGCACTGCAGCCAAAGGCGTAGGCCAACCGGTCGTCAGTCTTGAGCTTCTGGCCGCCCATTTGGGCGCTCCAGCGCCACTCGCTGTTCAGGGCTTGCTCGAACCGAAGCGTACCGGTCAGCGCGTCAAACACCGAGCCTTTTGACCAGGCCTGGTTGTTCAGGTTCAGGCGTGGGTCTACGGCGGCGGGAAGGCGGCTGCCCAGGAGGCTGAAGGCGGCCTGGCTGGGTTGCTGTTTGTGGCTCCATTCAAGCTCGGCTTCCAGCACTGTGTCTTTGTTGACGCGCCAGTCTGCGGCCAGCGCCAGCAGCTGCCGTTCCCCGTCCAGCGAACGCGTGGTGGGGCGCAAGCGCTCGGTGGCCAGATTGAGGCGGTAGCCGAAGGCTTTGTCTGGGCCCAGGCGCCCGCCCAGGTCCAGCGCCGTCAGCAGGCTTGCGCGGCTTGTGTATTCAAGCCTTGCTTCACGCAAATCCTGTTGCGTGGGGCGTTTGACAACATAGTTCACCAGCCCCCCAGGCGCACTGGTGCCGGCCTGGATGCCGCTGGTGCCCTTGAGGATTTCAATGCGCTCTTTGTTGTCCAGCGGGATCGAGGTCTCGGCGCTGATGGGCAGGCCCTCACGGCGGTAGTTGAAACGGTTGTCCAGCGTGAAGCCACGGATGCTCAGGTAGTCCCAGTAGCCGGGGGCGTTGTAGGCGTCGGTGACGGACGCGTCAAACTGGGTCAGGTCCGCCAGGCGGCGGGCGCCGCTTTGCTGCAACTGGTCGCGGCCGACCACCGTGGCCGAGATCGGCACATCCTTGAGCGGCAGGTCGCCAAAGCCGGTCAGGTCGGCTTGCGGGGCGGCGCTGCGGTCATTGACGGTGACGGGTTTTAGCGTTGCGCCTTGCTGGGCTTGCGCCAGGCTTGCTATAAAAATAGTAGTGGCTAGCGCAGTACCCATGCGGGCTAGAGGCCAGTTTGGCTTGAAAACGGGATGAAAAGGCGGTTGTTTTGCCATGACGTTTGTCTTTCAACGCAATGGCAGGTCGGCTTGCTTTGGTGGAAAAGTGCCCGGGAGAAGAGGGCACCACCTTGGAGCTTGCTTCCCTGCGCGAGGATTACCTCAATCAGGTTCAAAGGGACTTTCTCAGTCGCCCCACTGCAAATTTGCAGCGCGGCAACACCCCTAGCGAGTTGCACCCTTGCGAGTGCAGCGCGTATTGTAAAGCGGGCGCGGAATGAAAAAAGCCGCTGCAGTGGCAGCGGCTTTTCCGGCGATTGGCAGGGGGCCTAACGCCCCCGGCGCGTCAGGGCAACACGGTATCGGTGCGCCGAGCGATGTTTTGAATCCGGGTGTCCAGCGCCTCGGCAGTTTCCGCCAGAGCAAACGGAGTCGTGCGAAAGCGCGACTGCAAAAATTCGCCCAGTGCATCTTGCTCGGTGCCTGGCGCTGCGAAGCTTGAGCGCCCGCCTGCGGTTGCAGCGGTGGCCACGGTGTTCAGGTTCACCCGGTTGGTCTGGCTGGCTACTGCGCCAAACGGGTAGCCGTCGCCGCCATCGGCCAGAAAGCCCAGCGTCACCAGCCGGAACACCCGACTCGGGTCGCCCTGCACCACGCCGTTGCGAACCACCACATCGGTGCCAACGCTGAGCGAACGGATACGGCTGCCCGCCGTTGTGACAGCACCCGCAGTGCTGACCACCTGGGCCGTGGCGGCCGGGTCGTAGCTGAAGGCCATGCCGCCAATTTGCGGGAACCGGCCTTGCGAGCCGAGTACTGCCACGCCATGCTCCAGCAGTTCCTTGAGGCGGGCGGCGGTAACGTCCAGGGTGGCCAGGCTGTTGTTGAAACGCAGGGATGACGCAATGGCGAGCTGCGATATCTCTCCAGCGGCCCGGTTCGCGTCAGGGTTGGCCTTGGGCGGCGACAGGATGGCCTGGCTGGTGTCGATGGAGCCAGCCGGGGCGGTGATCTCGCCGATCTCGGAGCGGATGCCGCCACCGTTTTTCAGCGAGATGCGCACCGTCGGGTCAATTGCCTGTGCATAGGCCAGGTTGGCATCGGCCGTCAGGTTGCCAAAGTTGGTTTCCTGATTGCGTACCGAGGCCCGGCGGCCGTCCAGAAAGACGCTGGTGCTGCCTTGTACGTTGCCGTCTTGCGCACGGATCACGCCGTTCAGCGCGTCGCGGATCTGAACCACGCGCGGATTTGGGGTTACGCTGCCGGCCGTGTCGCTGGCCTGGCTGGTGACCTGGGCACCGCTGCGCGCGGTGTCGAACAGCGCCGGCATCAACCGGCCCTGCGCATCAAACGGCGCAATCAACCGGCCAAGGTATTTGTAGTCGGCGTCCACGTTCACCACCACCACCGGCTCGTTGCTGCGCGAGTTCAGCAAGATCGGGTAAGTCCCGGCCGACTGGTCGCCTGCGCGCAGGGTGTCGGTGGAGTCGCTCAGCAGGGTGTTGGAGCCGCCGGCCACGATGATGTCCACCCCGTCCAGCAGCGTGGCGAGCTGGCGTTCCACTGAAATGGTCTGCATGTGGGCCAGCAGCACGATCTTGTTGATGCCCGCAGCGCGCATTTCGTTCACGCCTGCTTGCAGGTTGGCCGCCAGTGCCGCCACATCGAAGTTGCCGCCACCGGTTTGTGCGGGTGTGAAGCCCAGGTTGCCGGTGGTGGCGATGGTGGTGAACACGGGCGAACTGGCCCCGATCACACCAATCGTTTCACTGCCCACCGTGATTCGGGCCCAGCCGCTGACCCGGTTGGCCAGGGTCGTGACGTTGCCGCCATTGGGCGCGACACGGGCCGCCACTGTGGAGTCGGCCGCAAAGTTGACGTTGTAGGCCAGATACGGAAACTGCGCGCCTTCCCAGCGGTTGGTGCCACTGGTCGCTGAGTTGATGATGTTGTTGAACTGCAGCGGCCCCAGGTCGAGTTCGTGGTTACCCAGCGCAGAGGCCTGAATACCCATGGCGTTAAGCAAGGCGATATCGGCCCTGCCGACGTCTGGCACACCCAGCAGGGAGGCCAGCGCCGGGTCGCCCGAGGCATTGAAGCGCGGGCCCGGAATGTAGTTGTCGCCCGAGCTGACCACCATGGTGTTGTTGGGCAACTCAGCCCGGAAGCGTGACACCAGGCCCGAAAGGTTGGCAACGCTGCCCAGGGCGGTGGTGTCGCTGCCGTCGGCGTCTGCCACATGCAGCAATTGCAAGGTAAATGCCGGTGGCTCCGCATCAGAGCCGCCGCACGCTGCCAGCAGCAGCGCGGCCGCGGTGAGCGAGCCGGCCAACAGCATCTTGCGACGGGTTCTGGAGGCGACGAAGGGGTTCAGCAGGTCTGCAAGCATGGCTTCTTTCCGCAACAACAAAAGAAGGCAGGTTATGGCCGCTGTGTGACAGTTCGATTAAGGCCGGTGATGGCCCCACGCGCTGCCAGACTTCGTTGCCGGGCTCTTTAGTGCAATGCGCAGGCGCAAAAAAGCCCGCACCAGTGCGGGCTTTTTTGGCTGGCGCGTGGCGCGGGTTTTAGTCGAACACCGGGCTCTCCACCCCCAAAACTTTGTGCAGCTTGGGTGAGGTGGTGGTGTACTGCAAATGAATCTTGCCCTTCTCGGGGAAGATCAGGGCCGCAGCACCAAAGGCGGCCAGTGCGCACTCATGGAAGCCGCTCAAAATCAGCTTCTTCTTGCCCGGGTAGGTGTTGATGTCGCCCACCGCAAAAATGCCGGGCACGCTGGTGGAAAACTTTTCAGTGTCCACCACCAGTTGCTTGCGCTCGATTTGCAGGCCCCAGTCGGCAATGGGCCCGAGCTTGGGGGAAAGGCCAAAGAAAACCAGCAGCATGTCCAGCGGCACCACGCGGGTTACGCCGTCGGCACCGGTCACTTTGGCACCGGTGAGCTTGCCATCGGTTTCGTCGTAGCCGGTGATCTGGCCCACGATGAACTGCATTTCGTAGGCGTCGCACAGCGCTTTCATCTTGGCCACACTTGCCGGCGCGGCCTTGAAGCCGTCGCGCCGGTGAATCAGGATGACGCTTTCGGCTTTGTGCGGACCCTCGTTGACGAAGTTCAGGGCCCAGTCCAGGGCAGAGTCGCCGCCGCCCACGATGACGATGTTTTTGTCAGCAAAGTCGGCGGGGTTCTTGACCCGGTAAAAGAGCTGCGAGCCTTCAAACTTTGCCAGGCCATCGAGCTTGAGCAAGCGCGGCTCAAAGGCCCCAACACCGGCGGCGATGAAGATGGTCTTGGTCAGGAACTGTGCGCCGCGGGAGGTCTCGACAAAAAAGCGGCCATCGTCCTGCTTTTGCACGGTCGTGACCGTCTGGCCCAGGTGGAAGGTGGCTCCAAACGGCTCAATCTGCTTGAGCAGGGCGTCGGTCAGGCCCTGGCCAGTGCACACCGGAATGGCGGGTATGTCGTAGATCGGCTTGTCGGGGTACAGCTCTACCGGCTGGCCGCCCGGATAGGCCAGGGAGTCAATCACGTGGGCCTTGATTTCGAGCAGGCCGAGCTCGAACACCTGGAACAGGCCCACAGGGCCGGCCCCGATGATCACAGCGTCGGTTTCTATCGGGCCGTCGTAGGTTGCAGCGGTGTCAATCACTTCTTGTTTGAGTTGAGGTTCCATGATTCCTTTAGCGCACCAGCTCGGAAATCTTTCCGGGGGTGTCTTTCCAGTCATCCGCGTCAGGCAGCGCGGGCTTGCGTTTGGTGATGCTCTTCCAGCCCGCCTGCTGGCTCAGCTCGACGTTGAGCTTGATGAAGGCCATTTGATCCGCGGGCACGTCTTCTTCGGCGTAGATCGCGTTGACCGGGCACTCGGGGATGCAGACCGCGCAGTCAATGCACTCGTCCGGGTCGATCACCAGCATGTTCGGGCCTTCGCGGAAGCAGTCCACCGGGCAGACGTCCACACAGTCGGTGTACTTGCAACGGATACAGGATTCGGTGACGACGTGGGTCATGTGAGTTTGTGGGCTTTGGGGGAAAACCCTTGATTTTATGGCGTTTCGTGGTGCGACCCGGCCGTGTAGGCCTGCTGACCCAGGGGTCGAATTGACGCAGCTCAGAGGATCAGCACTGCACCCGAGGTTTTGTGGCTGGCGGTGTCCACCAGAATCAACGACCCGAGAACGCGCGAACGGGCGTAGGGCAGGGTGGCCAGTGGCTCTTGCAGCGTCAGTTCGACATGGCCGATGGCGTTGGGTTCGAGCTGGGTAGCGTCTTCTTCGGCCAGTGTGTTGACGTTGAGCCGGTGCACGATACGGGTCACCTTGGCCTTGACCCAGCGGTGCCCATGCAGCGCCCAGTACACCCGGCCGGCCACCAGGGCTTGGTCGTCCAGCCAGGCAATGGTGGCCCTGATCTCGCGCACTGGTTGCAACGGTGCCTCTGCCAGGCCATCGACGGGGGCGGCCAGCAACCAGTCACCACGCGAGACGTCGACTTCACGGTCCAGCACGATGCCTGCGCTGTGCCCGGCCAGCACCGCGTGGGGCTGGCGCGCATGGTCAAGCACCTGGGCCACCCTGGCGGTCTGGCCACCGGGCAGCACGGTGACGCTCTGGCCCGGCTGCACGCCGCCCGTGGCCACCCGGCCCCAGACCACCCTGCGGCCTTGCGCGGTGTCAGACGAAGACGAGAATTTTTCGACCCACTGCACCGGGAAGGCAAAGGCTTCAGTGGTCTCGGCCGGGGTCGTGGGCAGTTGTTCCAGCAGCGCCAGCAGCGACAGGCCTTGATAGCCGCACCAGCCGGGTTGCGCCGCCACCACGTTGTGGCCCTTGAGCGCCGAGATCGGCACGATGGCCCGCACCGTGATGCCGGCCGCCAGGGCAAAGGCTTGCAGTGCCGCGCTGATATGGCTGAACGCCAGGGTGGGGTCGGCCACAGCGTCGAGTTTGTTCACCGCGAACACGATGGACGGCACCCGCAGCAAATTGACCAGCAGCGAATGGCGACGGGTTTGCACCAGCAGCTCCAGCTGGGGGCTGGCCCAGTCCAGCTTGGTGGCATCGACCAGCACCACGGCGGCGTCGGCGCTGGAGGCGGCGGTGACCATGTTGCGGGTGTATTGCTCGTGGCCCGGGGTATCGCCAATGACGAACTTGCGCCCCGGCGTGGCGAAGTAGCGGTAGGCCACGTCGATGGTGATGCCCTGTTCGCGCTCGGCGCTCAGCCCGTCGGTCAGCAGGGCCAGGTCGGTTTCGCCGGAGCGTTGAACACCGGCCAATTGGTCTTGCAGCACTGACTTGCTGTCCACCAGCAAGCGGCCGATCAGCGTGCTTTTGCCGTCGTCCACGCTGCCGCAGGTGATGAAGCGCAGGGCAGTGCTGGTGTCCAGCAGGGTGGCGGCGGGTCGTTCAGTTACATGAGCAGTCAAAGTGATTCTCCATTCTGATGAACACCGCGGAACCGGCTTTGCCGGGCCGCTGGTGTTGCCCCCTGCAAGGGGGGAGGCGAAGCGCACAAGGTGCGCGAAGCCTGGGGGTGTGCCTAGAAATACCCGTCTTTTTTGCGCTTTTCCATCGAAGCGTCAGAGGTTTTGTCGTCCATGCGGGTGGCGCCGCGCTCGCTCACGTCGGCGGCCAGGGTTTCGATCACGATCTCGGCAGCCGTGGCGGCCGGGCTGTCCACCGGGCAAGTGCAGGTGATGTCGCCCACAGTGCGAAAGCGCACGGTGCGGGTTTGCACCTCTTCGCCGTCACGCGGCGGGGTGAGTTCAGTCACCGGCACCAGCAGACCCTTGCGCTGTACCACCTGGCGCGGGTGGGCGTAGTAGATCGAGGGCAAGGCAATTTGCTCGCGCTCGATGTACTGCCACACGTCCAGCTCAGTCCAGTTGGAAATCGGGAACACCCGGAAGTGCTCGCCGGGCTGCAGCCGGGTGTTGAACAGCGTCCACAGCTCGGGGCGCTGGGCCTTGGGTTGCCATTGGCCAAAGCTGTCGCGGTGCGAAAAAATGCGCTCCTTGGCGCGGGCCTTTTCTTCGTCGCGGCGGGCCCCGCCAATCAGTGCATCAAAGCGGAATTCTTCAATGGATTCCAGCAACGTCACCGACTGGTGCACATTGCGGCTCTCGCCGGGGTGGGCCAGGCGCACCGTGCCGCGCTTCATGGAGTCTTCGACGCTGCGCACGATGAGCTCAGCGCCCAGTTCCCTGGCGCGCAGGTCGCGAAAGTCGGTGACCTCGGGGAAGTTGTGGCCGGTATCGATCATCAACAATGGGTAGGGGATGCGCCCCACGCCAAAAGCCTTTTCGGCGCATTTCAGCAACACCAAAGAGTCCTTGCCGCCTGAAAACAGCAGAGCAGGGCGCTCAAAGGTGGCAGCCACCTCGCGCAGGATGAAGATGGTTTCTTCCTCCAGTGCGTCCAGGTGGCGGTTGCTTAGCTGGGCCAGCAGTTGGGGTTCGGTTCTTGCGTTCATGCCAGTGCTCCTGTGGCCCGTTCGCCCTGAGCTTGTCGAAGGGCTTCGACAGGCTCAGCCCGAACGGAGACGTTTTCTTTCACGTGCAGGCCGCATTCCTTGGCGGCTTCGTCTTCCCACCACCAGCGCCCGGCGCGGAAGTCCTCGCCCAGGCTGATGGCGCGGGTACAAGGCGCGCAGCCAATGCTGGGGAAAAACTCGTCGTGCAGCGGGTTGTAGGCCACGCTGTGCTGCTGGATGTAGTGCCATACGTCGCCCCATGTCCAGGCCGCGAGCGGGTTGAACTTGATGCGGCCGGTTTTGCCTTCGTCGCTGGTGTCGATCAGGGGCACCTCGGCGCGGGCCTGCGACTGCTCTTTGCGCAGCCCGGTAATCCAGGCGCGCTGGCCGTTGAGCGCCCGCTCCAGCGGCTCGATCTTGCGGATATGGCAGCAGGCTTTGCGCAGCTCAATGCTTTTGTACATCGGCTCATTGCCCTCGCGGGCCACGAACTGCACCACCTGCTGAAGCACCGGCTGGTACACCGTGACCGCAGCGCGGGAATTTGCCCGGGTATCGGCCAGCAGCGCCAGTGTCTGGGCATGCAGCATGCCGGTGTCCAGAACAAACACCGGGATGTCCAGCGCCAGGCTGTTGATCAGGTGGGTGATGACGACGTCTTCGGCACCCAGGCTGGACGCCTGGGTTACCGGGGCGTAGACGCTGGCGGCGCGGCGCAGCAAGGCTTTGGTTTCGGCCAGCTTGACATCGAAATCTTTGGAGGCCCTGGCGTGGAGTTCAGCGGCACTCATTTCAAGCCGCCCTGGCAAAAACAGGCGCGGGTGTGACCGCATCGCCCTGGTAGAAGGCCGGGTAGTGCCGCAGCAGGCGCTCGCCGGTCGTAGCGTCCTGGTCAGCCCGCAGTACCGCGCTGGAAAAGCCGCTGCGTTGCATCTGCGCCAGCTGGTCCACCAACACGTCGCCGGTGGCGCAAATGTCGCCTGTAAAGCCCAGGCGGCGGCGCAGCAAAAAAGCCTGGCTGAAGGCCCGGCCATCGGTGAAGGCGGGGAAGCTCAGTTCAATGCAGTCCACCCCTGTCAGCGCCACGCTGCGGGGGTCGACATCGTTGCCAAGAACAAGAACGTTTTGGCCGCTAGCCCGCGTGGAATCTGCGTGAGCCACTATCAATTTCATAGTAAGTCCTGTTCAGGCGGGTTGCAGGTTGGCCAGCCGTGCGCTGTTGGCGGCTGCCTTGAACGGCTCCAGCCCCACGCGCTTGAGCGTGGCGATGAAGGTCTCGGCGCGCTCACCCCTGTGCTGGCGCTGGGCGCGGTAGGTGTCCAACACCGCCTCGATCACTTCAGGCACCTCGGCGGCGCTGAACGACGGGCCGACCACCTTGCCCGCCATCGGCGCGCCGCTCAGGGCCGAGCCGTCGGAGCCGCCCAGGGTGACCTGGTACCACTCCTTGCCGTCTTTATCGACGCCCAAGATGCCGATGTGGCCGCTGTGGTGGTGACCGCAACTGTTGATGCAGCCACTGATATGCAGGTCAATCTCGCCCAGGTCGTGCAGTTCGTCCAGGTCCTGGTAGCGCTCGGTGATGGCGTCGGCCAGCGGCAGCGAACGGGCGTTGGCCAGCGAGCAAAAGTCACCGCCGGGGCAGGCAATCATGTCGGTCAGCAGGCGGATGTTGGGGCGGGCCATGCCGGCTTTGCGGGCCGCGCGCCAGAGTTCGGGCAGGGCGTCACAACGCACCCAGGGCAGCACCAGGTTCTGGTCATGTGTAACGCGGGCCTCTCCGGCGCTGAACTGCTCGGCCAGTTCGGCGGCGAGGTCCAGCTGGTCGGCTGTGGCGTCGCCGGGGGCCTGGCCCAGGCGCTTGAACGACAGCGTGACCGCGCGCAGGTCGGGGTTTTTGTGCGGTGCCACGTTTTGCTGCAACCAACGCGCAAACTCAATGTCGTCTTCGGCGGCGGCGCGCAGGATATTGGCAATCTTGGCGTCGGCGGTCTTGCGGTCGCACTGCAGGTTAGGCGGCACAAACGACGCCGCTACCCGGTCCAGCTCGGCCTGGGTAATGGTGTGGGGTGCGCCGTCTTTTTCCAGAATCTCGCGGTATTCGGCCTCTACCTCGTCCACGTAACGCTGGCCCTCGGCCTTCACCAGGATTTTGATGCGGGCCTTGTACTTGTTGTCGCGCCGACCCCAGCGGTTGTACACGCGCACCACCGCTTCCAGGTAGTTCAGGATCTGGTTCCAGGGCAAAAACTCGCGGATGGTGCTGGCAATCACCGGCGTGCGACCCATGCCGCCGCCCACCAGCACCTTGAAGCCGACTTCGCCAGCGCTGGACCGGATCACATGCAGCCCCACGTCGTGCCAGGCCACGGCCGCGCGGTCTTCCAGCGCGCCGGTAATGGCGATCTTGAACTTGCGCGGCAAGAAGGCGAACTCGGGGTGCAGCGTGCTCCACTGGCGCAGGATTTCGGCAAACGGCCGGGGGTCGGCGATTTCGTCTATTGCGATTCCCGCGCGCTCGTCGCTGGTGATGTTGCGGATGCAGTTGCCGCTGGTCTGGATGCCATGCATGTTGACGCTGGCCAGCAGGTCCATCACGTCGGCGCTCTTGTCCAGCGGGATCCAGTTGAACTGCACGTTCTGGCGGGTGGTGAAGTGGCCGTAGCCCGTGGTCAGGCGTGAATGCACCGTACCGCCCGCCGGGTGGCTGCGCGGCATTGGCACCGGACCCAATGCGTCCTGGGTGGCGCGGGCCTGGGCAAACAACGCGGCACTGGGCTGGTCATACTCGCGGGCGATTTTGGCCAGCACCCGAAGCTGGGCGCTGGACAGCTCGCCATAGGGCACGGCCACCCGCAGCATGGGCGCGTAACGCTGCACATACCAGCCGTTTTGCAGGCGTAGCGGGCGAAACTCTTCCTCGCCTAGCTGGCCCGCCAGGTGGCGCTGCAACTGGTCGCGGTATTGCGCGGCGCGCTGGTGAACGAACTGTTGGTCGAATTCTGTGTATTGGTACATCTTGGGGGTTGCAGGTCAGAGCAAGATCAGCTTGGTGCCGGCATAGGCCAGCAACACGGAAAGCAGGGAGCGGATCACCCGGTCAGGGGTTCGGGTCATGAGCCGCGCGCCCAGCCAGATGCCAGGCAACGAGCCGGTGAGCAACAGGCCCAGCAGCGGCCAGTCCACCGAGCCAATAGAGGCATGGCCCAGGCCTGCCACCAGCGTCAGCGGTACGGCGTAGGCAATGTCGGCGGCCACAATGCGCGGCAGCGGCAGCGCCGGGTACAGCAGCATCAGCGCCATCACGCCAATTGCGCCAGCACCTACCGAGGTAAGCGACACCAGCGTGCCGATGGCCGCACCAAACAGGACTGGCAGCGCCCAATGGCGTGGGCGCGCTGCCTGCTTAAGTTGCGCAGGCTCAATGTGACGCGGTGTGGTTTTGCCTTTGACGGCCTTGTACAGCGTGGCGGCGGCCGTCAACAGCAGCGCCACGCCCAGGGTTGAGGTCATGAGGTGTTGAACCTCCGGGTTGGCCGGGCCCAGTTGGTGCAGCGCCCAGACGGTGGCCAGTGCCGCCGGAATGCTGCCCGCGGACAGCAGGCCCACCACCGGCCAGTCAATCAGCCTGGCGCGGGCCAGTGCCAGCGCGCCGCCGCCTTTGGTGAAGGCGGCGAACAACAGGTCGGTGCCGATCGCCATATACGGCTTGACACCAAAAACAAAGATCAGCAGCGGTGTCATCAGCGAGCCGCCACCCACACCGGTGAGCCCGACGATGGTGCCGACCACAAACCCCGCAAAGACAAACGCCAATTCATGCATGAGCGGCAATGTACGGGGGCCGCTTATGGAACCAAACTACATTTTGGTTCGGGTCTTATGCGGATAAGCTTATGCGTCAATGCCGGTAAGGCTTTGCGGGCAGCGAGGCCGGGCAAAACAGGGCGGGCGCTGTTGCAACACTTGCGCCTGCGTGCCGTAACTTTTCGTTCTAATTCTCTGGGATGACCCGGATAATGCGCCTCATCGTGCAAACGCAAAATCCGCAACATGGCTGAACCGATTTTCGTTAAGGTGATGGGCTTTTCCGATGTTGAGCGGCACGCGCTCAACAGTGTCTTTCGCCTGTCGGCCGACCAAGCCATTCACTACCAGCTCTGGGCCGCTGACGCCCCCCGGTCGCCCGCGCTCGCGCTGGTTGATGGCGACAGCTACCAGGCCGTGATGGAACTGGAAACCCAGGGCCTTGACGACAGCATCAAGCTGATCTGGGTTGGCAGCCATCCGTCGCCGCGTGCCTGGCGCAGCTTCGACCGGCCAATGCACTGGCCCAATGTGGTGCAGGCCATGGACAGCTTGTTTGGCCCGCCGCCGGAGCTGGACTTTGACCTTGGCTTTGACGCCGGCCCCGACACCCAGCCGCCAGAGCTGGACGCACCCGGGCGTCGGGCTCTGGTGGTCAACACCAGTCGCGACGAGTGCCTCTACCTGCGGGCGCGGCTGGCGCTGGCCGGCCTGGTGTTTATGGATGAAGCGGCCACCGCCGCCGACGCCCTGGCGCTGGTCACGGCCCAGCCCTACAGCCTGGTGCTGCTGGACCTGGCGTTGCCGGACCGCGACGGCTGGCAGTTGCTGCGCGAGTTGCGCGCGGTTCGACCCGAGGTGGGCACGGTTTGGCTTACCACCGCGGGTGGCACATTGTTGGCGGGGCTGCGCGCCCGCCAGGCCGGCGCAAAGGCCTGTCTGGCCAAACCCTTTGACCCCGCGCAGCTACAAAGTTTGCTACAAAAAATATAGTGGCTACCGCAATACACACGCGGGCTAGCGCCGATTTACCTTGTATTTGAAGGCCCAAAGCGGCTGGCGGCCAATGCCCGGGCCAGCGCCGCCTCCAGTGGCAATGGCTCGCCATGCAGCCAGGCCGCCAGCAGCTCGCCGCACAGCACCGCCAGCGTCAGGCCGCGCGCGCCCATGCCGGTGCAGGCCTGTAGCCCGGGGGCATTCAGCGGGTCCAGTGCCCCCACGGCGGGCAGCCGGTCGGGCAGGGTGGCGCGTACACCGGCCCAGCCCTGCACCCGGCCTTCGGCAAATTCGCCCTCCAACGCGCTGGCTGCGGCTGGCAGCAGCGTTTGCAGGCGTGCCAGGTTGGCCGTGTGGTCGGCCTCACGCACTGTGGTGTCCAGGCTGTCGCGCTCGAAGGTCGAGCCCATGAACCAGGCTGGGGTGCCGCCGTGCGGAATGCCGGCCACCAGGCTGCCGTGGCCATTCACGGGGAAGGGCGGCAGCCCCTCCAAGCCCGGTGCATGCGGCGCCCACGCAATCTGGCCGCGCAGCGGTTGCAGCGGCAAGCAGTCGCCCAGCAGGGCATTGCTGGCGGGCCCGGCCGCCACTACCACCAGCGCGGCCCGGGCCAGCAGCGCGCCTTGGGCGTCCAGCACCTGCCAGGCGCTGGCGTCGCGCACCAGCCCACCCACGGCGGTGTTGCCGCGCCACTCAATGCCCGGCTGCGCCAGCAGCGCGTTGACCAGGGTTGCGGGCTTGAGCCAGCCGGCCTGCGCGTGCCACAGTGCAGGCGCATCCGCCGGCAGGCCGGCGCGCTGCAATTCACTGGCCGTGGCTGGCCGCGAGCCCTGAAGTTGCGCTGCGCTGGCTGGCCGTTGCCGCCGCTCGCGCGCCGCAGGCTTGATACCGTGCTCCAGCGCGCCGGTGAGCTGCCAGTCCTGCCCCTCGCGCAGCAGTGCGCGCGCCTGCGCCAGTGTGGCCTGCACGCCAGCACGCGTCAGGCGAGAGAGGATGGCATCGTCGTGCGAGACATGTGGCGCAAACAAACCCACCGGCAAGGCCGAGGCACCGCTGGCCGGCTCGGCCGCTGCGTCCAGCACCTGCACCTGCCAGCCGCGCCGCGCCAGGCTGGCTGCCACCGCAGCACCGGCAATGCCGCCGCCCACAACGACGCAAGGCCCGGGCGGGCCTTGCGACACTGAAGCGGGGGGCAGCGCCAGTTACGCGCTGGGCGGCACGTAGCCCTGGGCCACGTCGGCGCCACTGCCGAAGAAATGGTTTTCCATCTGGCGCTTCAGGTAGTCGCGGGCGCGCTGGTCGGCCAGGTTCAGGCGGTTCTCGTTGAGCAGCATGGTTTGCTGCTTGAGCCAGTCGGCCCAGGCCTGTTTGCTGACGTTTTCCCAGATGCGCTTGCCCAGCTCGCCGGGGTAAGGCGGGAAGTCCAGGCCTTCGGCCTCCTGGCCGAGCTTGATGCAGTTGACGGTACGTGCCATGGGGCGCCTTGTCTTGGTAGGGTGTGATGAATGACTGGCGACTTTATCAAGATTCCCCGGCCCGGAACTTATAGTGGGTTCATTCACCAAACCGCCTGACAATAAGCCCCCATCAATGTGGAGATGAACGATTGACTTCTCTGAACTGGTTTGACGCCTACCCGCGCCGGGTATTTGGCGCGGTGGCCGCGGTCTGCGTGGCCATGCTGGCCTTTGGCCTGTATTTGCAGCACGGGGTGGGGCTGGAGCCCTGCCCGATGTGCATCGTGCAGCGGTACGCTCTTATTCTGGTAGCACTCTGCGCAGCATTGGCGGGGGCTACAGGCCGAAAAGGCTTGCAAATCGGCGGCGGCGCGCTGGCCTTGCTGTTTGCCGGGTTCGGCGCCTTTGTGGCTGCGCGCCAGAGCTGGTTGCAGTGGTACCCGCCCGAGATCGTGTCCTGCGGGCGCGACTTCTACGGGATGATCGAAACCTTCCCGCTCAAACGCGCCGTGCCGATGATCTTCAAGGGCAGTGGCGACTGCACCAAGATCGACTGGACCTTTCTGGGCCTGTCGATCGCCAACTGGTCGTTTGTGTGGTTTGCGATTTTCGGCGTGGTGTTTGCTGCGCTGCTGGTGCGTCTGCTGCGGCCGCTGCGAAGTTAGGCCTTGGGTTGCCACTGGTTGGCGCGGATGTTGCGCGCTGCCAGCTCCGCCGTTTCTTCGACCCGCCTGGCCCGGGTGTGCGGGCGCTTCGCGTTACTGATCCATTCCAGAATGCCGCGCCGCGCCGAGCGGGGGAATGCTGCGAAGTTGGTTGCGGCACCCGGATGGCGGCTGAGCGCGGCCTGCAAGTCGGCGGGCTCTTCGAGAGCGTCCACAGCATCGAGCGCGTTCCATGACCCATCGGCCTGCGCGGCGTTGAGCTTGGCCAAACCGGCAGGTGCCATGCGGCCTGCCGCCAGCAGCGCCTGGATCCTTGCCTTGTTCAAGGCAGACCAGCCGCTGCCGGCCTTGCGCGGGGCAAACCACAGCATGGTGCGCAACGTGTCGAGTTTGCGCGGCTTGCTGTCCACCCAGCCGAAACAAAGAGCCTCCCGGACGGCGTCGTCGTAGCCCAGGACCGGGTGGCCACTGCCTTTCTTGAAAGTCACAAGCCACACTCCATGGGGGCGTGTGTGGTGTTGCTCAAGCCAGGTGCGCCAGGCCATGCGGTCCGCTGGCTGGACAGCGTTGTCTGGCAGGTCGCCCGCGGCGGCCATGATCAGGCCAGTTTCTTGACCAGCACCAGGCTCTTGCGGTCCCAGTTGTACTTGCGCTTGCGGGCGTCGGGCAGCCAGTCTGCATCTACCTGCACGAAGCCGCGCTTCAAAAACCAGTGCATGGTGCGCGTGGTCAGCACAAAGATGCTTTCCAGCCCTTTGGCGCGGGCGCGTTGTTCGATGCGTTTGAGCACCTTCTCGCCGTCGCCCTGGCCTTGGGCTTGCGGCGACACGGTGAGTGCCGCCATCTCGGCGGTTTTTGATTCGGGGTAGGGGTACAGCGCGGCGCAGGCGAAGATCACGCCGTCGTGCTCGATCACGCTGTAGTTGGCGGCGTCGCGCTCTATTTCAGTGCGGCTGCGTTTGACCAGCGTGCCGTCTTTCTCAAACGGCTCGATCAATTGCAGGATGCCGCCCACATCGTCAGCCGTGGCCTCGCGCAGGTTTTCCAGCTTTTCGTCAATGATCATCGTGCCCACGCCGTCGTGCACATAAATCTCCAGCAGCAACGCGCCGTCCAGCGCAAACGGCAAGATGTGGCTGCGCTCAACACCGGCCTTGCAGGCCTTGACGCAGTGCTGCAAGTAAAACGCGGTGTCAGTCGGGTGCTGGCCGGCGGGCACCTGGGCCAGCAGGGCCTCGGCGGCGGCCAGCGGCAGCTCGGTGTCAATCGGGTTGTCTTCGCTCTCGGGCTGGTCGGGCGCGGTGCGTATGCCGGGGATTTCGGTCACAAAAATCAGCTTGTCGGCTTGCAGCGCAATGGCCACGCTGGTGGCCACCTCTTCCATGGTCAGGTTGAAGGCCTCGCCGGTGGGTGAAAAGCCAAACGGCGACAGCAGCACCATGGCACCAAAGTCAAGCGTGCGGGTGATGCCCGCCACGTCTACCTTGCGCACCAGGCCGCTGTGCTGGAAGTCCACCCCATCCAGCACGCCCACTGGCCGTGCGGTGATGAAGTTGCCGGAAATAACGCGCACGGTAGAGCCGGCCATGGGGGTGTTGGGCAGGCCCTGGCTGAAGGCGGCCTCAATCTCGTAGCGCAACTGGCCTGCCGCCTCCTGGGCGCAGTCCAGTGCCACCTCGTCCGTGATGCGCATGCCGTGTGAGTACCTGGCCTCGTGGCCCTTGGCCTTGAGCTGTTCGTTGACCTGGGGTCGAAAGCCGTGCACCAGCACCACCTTCACGCCCATGCTCTGGATCAGGGCCAGGTCTTGCGCCAGATGCTGCAGCTTGCCCGCCGCAATGGCCTCACCACAAATGCCCACCACAAAGGTTTTGCCGCGATGGGTATGGATGTACGGGGCGACCGAGCGAAACCACGGGACGAAGGTGAAGTTGAAGACGGCGGACATGGCGCGGTAGCAGTGAGCGGTTCTTGTGACTTTGGGCCGTTGTGGGCGGTGCTGTATTGCGCATGGAGTGTAGTTGGCTTTGCCGCGAATTGCGTTCGCCGTTGGCAGCCACTACAGTCAGGCCAATACAAGAGAGTCGCGCAGGGCATGGAAACAATTGCGGTGGGTTTTTGGGGAGGCTACTTTGGCACCGCGGCACTGATGCTGGCCGGTTCGGTGTACGCCTGGACGCGCGGTCTGCGCCGGGTGGCCGGCAATGCGGCCATTTCCGCGCTGGCGTCGGTGTTTTTTGTGGTGGCCTACCTGGGCTGGCTGCCCATCGCCGACATCGACGCGCACGACCGCCTGCTGGCCCATGTGGCCATGATGACCGCCACCTTGCTGGCTTACATGCTGCTGTTCATGCTGGGCCTGCTGCGCCGCCGGGTGGTGGCGCAGCGTGCACGTGTGGCGCTGGGCGCGCTGGCGGCTGGGGTGCTGCTGGTGGGCTGGGCCCTGAAACCTCAGCAGGCCCTGGTGTTGAGCTCGGTCGTCACCTGCTTGGTCGGCCTGCTGGCGCTGGGCGTGGCGGTGCGCAGCGCGCAGCGCGGTGACCGCCTGACCTGGGCGGCGGTTTCAGCCGTGTTCTTCATGCTGCTGGCCCTGTGTGGCCTGAGCTGGGCAGCGGTGGTGCGCGGCCAGGTGCATTGGGCGCTGCATGCGGTGTGTGCGGTGGCCGCCATTGCTTACCTGGGCGTGGTTGCGGTTGTTCTGTGGGGGCGGTATTCGTATCTCATCGAGCTGCGCCAGGTGATGGCGTATGGCCCCGCCTATGACCCGGTCACGCGGATGCGCTCGCACGCCGAAACCGGGCAAATGGTGGGTGCTGCTTTTTATCGGCATGAAGGCGAGCTGTTGTCTGTGGGCGTGGTGGCGGTGTCGATCAGCAACCTTTACGCACTTGAGAAGCTGCATGGCCGCGCCGCCGTTAACCACGCGCTGTTTGTCTGTGCCGGGCGGTTGCGCCGCGCGGTCAGTACCCAGGTGGAGATGGGCCGTCTGGGCGACGACGGCTTCTTGCTGCTGCTGCGCAATCTGCGCAGCCACGACCAGTTGGTGCAGCTCGCCCGATCGATTGCCCAACGCCTGAGCCGCCCGGTGGCATTGAATACCAGCCGCGAGTCGGCCATTACCGACGAGGGCGAAACCCACTGGGTGGCTGACCTCGGCGTTGGTGTGTTGGCGGCCGCGCACCCCGACATTCGCGCCGCCAGTGCCGTGGCCATGGCGCGCGCCATGTCGCGCAGCGCCATGGCCTACCCGAGCCGGTTGGCGTGGTTTGACCGGTCAGCGGGGCAAATTGCCGAGCTGCCGGCCGGCGACCCGATCTAGCCCCCGATGGCCAAGCGCCGATAATCACGGGCTTTGAGTTATCGAGCCTTGGCGCAACTGAGCATTACCTTCCCTGAATCACTGCCGGTCTCGGGCAAGCGCGACGAGATCATGGCCGCCATTGCGGCGCACCAGGTGGTGATCGTCTGCGGTGAAACCGGCTCGGGCAAAACCACCCAGTTGCCAAAAATTGCGCTGGCGATGGGGCGCGGCAAGCTCAATGCAGCGCCCGGCCAAAAGGGCCAGCTGATTGGCCACACCCAGCCGCGCCGCATTGCGGCCAGCAGCGTGGCCAAACGCATTGCGCAGGAGCTGGACACGCCGCTGGGTGAGGTGGTGGGTTTCAAGGTGCGCTTTCAGGACCGGCTGAGCCGTGACGCGTCCGTCAAGCTCATGACCGACGGCATTTTGCTGGCCGAGACCCAGACCGACCCGCTGCTGAAGGCCTACGACACCATCATCATTGACGAGGCCCATGAGCGCAGCCTGAACATCGACTTTTTGCTGGGCTACCTGCGCGAGATACTGCCGCGCCGGCCTGACCTGAAGGTGATCGTTACGTCCGCCACGATTGATGCCGACCGGTTTGCCCGGCATTTTGCGTCGCGTCGCCCGCCGCCGGGCCGCCCCAAGGCGGGCGAGGCCCCCTCGGGGGGCAGCGACCCACACGTAGTGGGGGAGCGTGGGGGCGAGTGGCTGCCTGCTCCCGTGATCATGGTCTCGGGGCGCATGTTCCCGGTGGAGCAACGCTGGCGGCCCTTCGAGGAAAGCCGCGAGCACGACCTGAATGACGCCATTGCCGACGCGGTGGACGAACTTTGGGCAGGTAACGCCAGCGGTGACATTCTGGTGTTTTTGCCCGGCGAGCGCGAAATCCGCGAGGCCGCCGACCACCTGCGCCGCCACCTGTCGCACAGCCCACTGACGCGCAACGCCGAGGTGCTGCCGCTGTTTGCGCGGCTGAGCCAGGCCGAGCAAGACCAGATTTTCGACAGCCACAGCGCCCGCCGCATAGTGCTGGCCACCAATGTGGCCGAAACCTCGCTCACGGTGCCCGGCATCCGTTTTGTGGTCGACGCCGGCACGGCGCGGGTTAAGCGCTACAGTTTTCGCAGCAAGGTCGAGCAGTTGCTGGTGGAACCGATCAGCCAGGCCGCCGCCAACCAGCGCGCAGGCCGCTGCGGCCGCCTGGCCGATGGCATTTGCATCCGGCTTTACGAAGAAAAAGACTTCAACGCCCGTCCGCGCTTTACCGACCCGGAGATCCTGCGCAGCTCGTTGGCTGGGGTGATCTTGCGAATGAAGTCGCTGCGCCTGGGCGATGTCGCGCAGTTCCCGTTTATCGAGCCGCCTTCTGGCCGCGCCATTGCCGATGGCTACCAGTTGCTCAACGAACTGGGCGCGGTGGACGACGCCAACGAGCTGACGCCCACGGGCCGGGAGCTGGCCAAGCTGCCCCTTGACCCACGGGTCGGGCGCATGATTCTGGAGGCGCGCAGCCGTGGCGCGCTGGACGAGGTGCTGGTGATTGCCGCCGCCCTGAGCGTGCAGGATGTGCGCGACCGCCCCATGGACGCGCAGCAACAGGCCGACCAGGCCCATGCCAAATTTGACGACGAAAAAAGCGAGTTCAGCGGCTATTTGAAGCTGTGGAAGTGGATCAACGACGCGCGCGGCGGCCACAACCAGGCGCACAAGCTCAGCAACCGCCAGTACGAGCAGCTATTGCGGCAGAACTTTGTCAGCGTGCGCCGGGTGCGCGAGTGGCGCGACATTCACACCCAGCTCCATACCGTGGTGGCCGAGCACCAGTGGCGGCTGAACACGCTGCCCGCCAGCTACGAAGAGCTGCACAAGTCGATGCTGGCCGGCCTGCTGGGCAATATTGGCTACAAGCTGGAAGAAGCCGCCTCGAACCCGTCGACCGGGCCCAGGACAAGCGGCTCCGGGCAGTCGGAATACCTGGGGGCCCGCGGCATCAAGTTTCATCGCCACCCCGGCGCGCACCTGAGCAAGAAGCCGGGCCGCTGGATCGTGGCGGCCGAGCTGGTGGAAACCACGCGCCTGTTTGGCCGCGGCCTTGCCAACATCGAGCCGCAATGGATCGAGCAGGTAGCCGGCCATCTACTCAAAAAACAGTTGCTGGACCCGCACTGGGAAAAAAAGGCCGCCGAAGTGATGGCGCTGGAGCGCGCCACGCTCTACGGCCTGGTGGTGTACAGCGGTCGGCGGGTGAATTTTGGCCGGGTGGACATGCACGCCGCCCGCGAAGTCTTCATCCGCGAGGCGCTCGTTGCCGGCCATTGGGAAACCAAATTGCCCTTCCTGGCGGCCAACCACAAGCTCATTGGCCAGGTGGAAGAGCTGGAGCACAAGGCCCGCCGGCAAGACGTGCTGGTGGACGACGAACTGATCTTTGCCTTTTACGACCAGCAGCTGCCGCCCGACATTTGCAGTGGCCTGGGCTTTGAGCAGTGGTACCGCGAAGAGGCGCGCAAGCAGCCCGAGCTGCTCAAGCTCACCCGCGACGAACTGATGCGCCATGAGGCAGCGGGCATCACCACCAACGCCTTCCCCAAGACGATTCGCATGGGCGGCGTGGACTGCGCCGCCAGCTACCTGCATGAGCCCGGCGACCCGCGCGACGGCCTGACAGTGGCAGTGCCGCTGTTTGTGCTGAACCAGGTCAGCGACGAGCGCGCCGAATGGCTGGTGCCCGGCATCCTGAAGGACAAGGTACAGGCGTTGCTGAAAAGCCTGCCACAGCGCCCGCGCTCGCGCTTTGTGCCGCTGCCGGAGTCGGCCGCGCGGCTGGCTGCGGCCTTGAGCACGCCACAAGCCTGGGGCGGCGGCAGCCTGACCGACGCGTTGCTGAAACTTGTGCGCGACGAAACCAGCCTGGACGTCAAGCGAGCCGACTTCAAGCTCGACATGCTGGCACCGCACTTGTTCATGAACTTCCGCGTGGTCGACGAGCATGGCCGCCAGCTCGGCACCGGACGCAACCTGGGCGCGCTCAAGGCCGAGTTGGGCGCACAGGCGCGCGGTGCCTTCCAGGCGCTGGCCGCAATGAAAGGGGCGGTGACCGCCGCCAGCCCTGAAAAAGCAACGAATCAGGCTGTAGCCCGCGTAGATGCTGCGGGAGCCACTATAAAAAGTGTAGCAAGCGCGGCGCAGGCGACTGACCAGCGCTACACCGCCTGGCGCTTCGGTGAGCTGCCCGAGCTGATGGAAATCCGAAAAGGCGGGCAAACCTTGATTGGTTTTCCGGCGCTGATCGACGGTGTAGACGCGGTGAGCATTGAGGTGTTTGACGAGCCCGAGGTGGCCGCCGCCAAGCACCGCGCGGGCCTGCGCCGCCTGTTTGCATTGCAGATAAAAGACGCGCTGAAGTACCTGGAAAAGAACATCCCCGAGCTGCAAAAAATGGCCGTGGCCTTCATGCCCCTGGGGACCCAGGAAGAGCTGCGCGACCAGATCATCGACCTGGCGCTGGAGCGCGCCTTTTTGCTGGAGCCGTTGCCCAAGAACGAATTGGACTTCAAGCGCCGGGTGGACGAGGGCAGGGGGCGGCTGACCCTGATCGCCAATGAAGTGGCACGGCTGGCGGGCCTGATTTTGCTGGAATACGCCGGTGCCACGCGCAAGCTGAAAGACACCAAAAACCAGCCTGACGCCACAGCCGACGTGGCCCAGCAGCTCCAACGCCTGATGCCCAAACGCTTTGTGGCCAACACCCCCTGGGCCCAGCTACAGCACTTTGCCCGCTACCTGAAGGCCATTACCCTGCGGCTGGACAAGCTGCGCACTGACCCGGCACGCGACGCCCAAAAGCTGGCCGAGCTGCGCCCGCAGGAACAGCGCTACTGGCGTCTTGTGGCCGAGCGCAAGGGCAGCGTGGATGACCGCATGAGCGAATTGCGCTGGCTGCTGGAAGAGCTGCGGGTGAGCTTCTTCGCCCAGGAGCTGCGCACCCCGCAGCCAGTGAGCATCAAGCGGCTGGACAAGGTATGGGGGCAGTTGAATCAGTAGACGCGCAGGTGGCCAAAGTCCAAACTAATATCAATGGTTTTCTGACTGGAGCCAACATGCAAAACATCCTGGTGGGCAAGCGTGTCCTGATCACCCAGTGCACCGAATTCATGGGGCCAACGCTGTGCGAGGTGTTCGCGCAGCAAGGTGCTCAGGTCGTGGCAGATGCCCAGGCGCTGGCTGAGCCGGGCGCGGCTGAACGGGTGGTTCAGGCGGCGGGCGCGATTGACGTGCTGGTCGCCAACCTGGCGCTCAAGGCACCGTCCACCGCAGCTGCGGACGTGACGCAGGACGAATGGCGGCAGGTGTTTGCAGCGCTGGTCGACCCGCTGCCCGGGCTGCTGCGTGCCGCCGCACCGGCCATGGTGGCGCGCCGCTCGGGCAAGGTGCTGGTGGTGGGCAGCGCGTCAGCGCTGCGCGGCATGAAGCGCGCCTCGACCTACAGCGCCGCGCGCGGTGCCCAGCTGGCTTGGGTGCAGGCGGTGGGGGTGGAGCTTGCACCGCACAACGTGCAGGTCAACGCCATTGCACAGAATTTTGTGGACAACCCCACGTATTTCCCGCCAGAGGTGCAGGCCAATCCGCGCTTTCAGGAGCGCCTGGCACGCGAAGTGCCACTGGGCCGCCTGGTGGCGGCACAGGAAGACGCAATGTTTGCCGCCTACCTGTGCAGCAGTGCCGCAGACTGCTTTGTCGGCCAAGTGTTCCCGGTTTGCGGGGGCTGGGTGGCGCGGTAGCAGCGTGCGCTATCGCAGATACATTCACTGGCGATGGCCGACGCCATCATGTACGGCGGCTGGCTAAAGCCGTGCCAGCCGCCCCAGCGCAGCGTGTAGCGTTTCGTCCTTCTTGGCGTAGCAAAAGCGCACCACGCGCTGGTCGAAGCCGTTGCCATAGAAGGCTGAAAGCGGAATGGCTGCCACGCCCACCTCGGTAGTGAGCCACTTGCAGAACTCGCCATCGGGCAGGTTGCGCTCGGGCACGGCCAGGCCTGAGATGTCCACGCACTGAAAGTAGCTGCCCTCATTGGGCAGCAGCTTGAACTTGGTGGCCTCGAGGCCATCGCGGAACAAATCGCGCTTGCGCTGGTAGAAGGCGGGCAGTTGCAGGTGCGGCTGGGGGTTTGCCATGAAACTGGCCAGGCCGTACTGCATCGGCGTGTTCACGGTGAACACGTTGAACTGGTGCACCTTGCGAAATTCAACCGTGAACGGCGCGGGCGCGGCCACGTAGCCGATTTTCCAGCCCGTCACGTGATAGGTCTTGCCAAAGCTGCTGACGATGAAGGCCCGTGCCGCCAGGCCGGGAAAACGGGCGGCGCTCTGGTGGTCTTGCCCGTCGTACACCATGTGTTCGTACACCTCGTCGCTGATCAGCAGCACGTCCGTGGGGGCCAGCAGTTCCTGCAGCTTGAGCATGTCGTCCCGCGTCCAGACGGTGGCGCTGGGGTTGTGCGGGCTGTTGATCAGGATGGCACGGGTTTTGGGCGTGATGGCCGCCGCGATTTTGTCGAAGTCGGGCCGGAAGGTGCCGGGCGTGAGCGGCACGCGAACCACGCTGCCGCCAGCCAGTTCAATATTGGGTACATAGCTGTCATAGCAGGGTTCCAGCACAATCACTTCGTCCCCAGGTCGAACCACCGCCAGGATGATGGTGATGATGGCCTGCGTGGCCCCCGCGGTGACGGTAATTTCGGTCGCGGCGTCGTAATGGCGGCCGTACATGGCCTGAATCTTTTGCGATATGGCTTCGCGCAACACCGGCACGCCTGGCATGGGGGGGTACTGGTTCAGGCCCTTGCCCATCGCGTCGGTGACGGCGTTCACAAGCTGTGGGTCGCAGTCAAAGTCGGGGAAGCCCTGGCCCAGGTTCACCGCTCCCTTTTCGGCGGCCAGCCCCGACATGACGGTAAAGATGGTGGTGCCTACTGCGGGCAGCTTGGTTTGCAGGAGCGGCGTGCGGTCGATGGTGGTGTCAGAGCTCATAGTCATTCACATGGCCGGTCATGGCCCTGGCGATCAGGTTGCGGTCGAGCCGGTCGCTTAGCAACTCGGCAAACTTGTAGACAAAGTTGCGCAGGTAGGCGCTGCGTTTGAAGGCCACGCGCGCCACGTTCTGGCCAAACAGGTGGCCAAGCGGGCGCACCACCAGGTCGGCGTTGCTGCCGTCATCCCGCACCGCCATCTCGGCCACGATGCCAATGCCCAGACCCAGGCGCACATAGGTTTTGATGACGTCTGAGTCAATTGCTTCCAGCGCAATTCGCGGCGTGAGCTTTTTTGTGGCAAAGGCGTTGTCGATGCGGGTACGGCCGGTGAAAGACGGGTGGTAGGTAATGATCGGTTCGGTTGCCAGGTCGTCCAGTGACAGCCGTTCTTTTTTTGCCAATGCGTGGGTTGGAGGCAGCACCAGCATGTGCTGCCATTCGTAGCAGGGCAGGGTTACCAGCTCGGGGTAGTTTGCCAGCGACTCGGTGGCAATGCCGATCTCGGCCACTTCGTCCAGCACCATGCGGGCCACCTGGTCGGGCGTACCCTGGTGCAGGCTGACGTTGACCTTGGGGTAGGCCTCGCGCAGCTTGACCACGGGCACCGGCAGCACGTAGCGGGCCTGGGTGTGGGTGGTGGCAATGGACAGCGTGCCGCTGTCCTCGGCGCTGAACTGCTCACCGATGCGCTTGAGGTTGCTGACCTCACGCATGATCAGTTCAATGCTTTTCAGCACATGCTGGCCTGGCTCGGTGATGCGTTTGAGGCGCTTGCCGTGGCGGGCAAAAATCTCAACGCCCAGTTCTTCTTCCAGCTCAATGATGGCCTTGGAGACGCCGGGCTGGGAGGTGTGCAAGGCTTTGGCGGCCTCGGTCAGGTTCAGGTTGCGCCGGGCCGCCTCCTGGACAAAACGGAACTGATGCAGGTTCATATTGAATGTCTACTAAGACAAGGGTTCATTATGACCGATCAGGTCTATGAGAACGTCAGCCCAGGGCTATTTCGGCCATCAGTGCGGTGAGCCGCGGGTCTTCTCCCACGGCTTGTTGCAGTTCGAACTGTATGGCCGGGTGGGTGGCACGGAGCTGCTCCATCAGCAAGGGCAAGTCTTCCCGGGCATGCTTTCCGGTACCCAGAAAAAGCGGTGTAACCCGCACCAGTGTTGCGCCAGCCGCTATTAAATCAGTAGCGGAAGTGGGGAGATCAGGGGTGCTGAGCTCCAGGTAGGCGCAACGCACAGGCACCGTCGGCGCACTGGCGCGGATGCGCTCGGCCACCGCTTCAATGGGCTTGCGCCACAGCGGGTCACGCGAACCATGGGCAAACAAAATAACGCCAAGCACAGCCGCTACCTCCGCAACACCAGCCAGCCAAACGCACCCAGGGACAGCACGCTGTAGATCAGCCCGGGCGCGGCGGCGGTGAGCCAGGGCCACCAGCTTTGCAGGTTGCCAATGTAGCCAAACACGTTGTTCAGCAGGAAGAAGCTGATGCCGATCAGCACGCCGCCAAATACGTAGGTGGTGATGCTGCCGCTGCGAAAGTGCAGGTAGGCAAAAGGCAGGGCCAGCACCACCATTACCAGGCAACTAAGGGGGTAGAACACTTTGCGCCAGAACTCGATTTCATAGCGCTGCGAGGTCTGGCTGTTGGCCTCCAGGTGGCGGATGTACTGGAACAGGTCAATTGCGCTCATGCGGTCAGGTTTGAGCAGCGCTACCGATACCATTTCGGGGCTTATTTCTGTCGGCCAGCGCAAGCTCGGCAGGCTGCGGTGTTCCACTTTCACGCCTTGCGTGCCCTGGGTGCGGAATTCGCTGCGCTCGGCACTTTCAAGCGTCCAGGAGGCGTCAGTGCCAAAGCTGGCACGCTTGGCCTGAGTCTGCGACACCAGCGCGCCACGGGCATCAAACTCAAAAATTCGCACGCCCAGCAGGGCACCGTCGGCGGCCAGCGCGCCCACGTTCACGGTGTAGGCGTTGTCGCCCTGGCGCTCTTTGATCCATGCGCCGGTCTGGCCGATGGTGATCCGGCCCTGGTAGCGGGTTTTGAGTAACTGCGCGGTGCGGTCGGCCGCTGGGGCCAGGTAGTCGCCGGTGGCAAAGGTCAGCAGCACGAACACCAGGCCAAGGCTCAGCAGCATGCGCAAGGCACGCCAGGGCCCCAGGCCGCTGGTGCGCAGAATGGTGTATTCGGAGCTTTGGGCCAGCCGCGCCATCACAAAAATGGTGCCAATCAGCACCGCAATAGGCAGCAGCTCGTACAAATGGCTGGGCAACAGCAGCGCCACGTAGGCCAGTGCATGCGTGACCTGGTAGCCGTCGTCCCCGCTCTTGCCCACATTGGGCAGCTCGTCGACAAAGTCAAAAAAGAAGAAAAGCGCCAGAAATCCGAGGGTCACAAACAGCACCGAGCCCAGCACTTCGGTGTAGATCAACCGGCGGATGGTCTTCACGGCGCAACCTTGGCGCGGCTGGCGCGGCGGCGCAGCAGCACCCGCCAGGTCCAGTTGTTGTGCTGCTTGGCCAGCCACAGCAGGCCAAGCGCCAGCACGCCGCCATGCACTGCCAGCAAGAATTCTGCAAATTCAGCTTTGCCCGAACTGATCCAGCTTTGGCCCAGGTTGAGCAGGTTGTAATAAACGATGAAAGCGAACAGGGCGAACACCAGGTTGCCACTGCGCCCGGCGCGTGGGTTGACGTTGGACACGGTGACCGCCATCACGACAAAGTTGAGCGCGGCCAGCGCCAGGCCGATGCGCCAGGCCAGTTCGCCAAGGTGCAGGCGGGTCGGTTCCAGCAGCAAGGTGAGGGTGGAGCGGGTCTTGGCGGGCGAGTTGTTGACGTCGCCCAGCTTGGTACTGCCCACCCGGTTGCCGTATTCCTCGAACTCGCTGATCTTCAGCTCTGAACCGTTGCCCGTGCTCTCCAGCCGCTGACCGTTGAGCAGCAGCAGGAATTGCTGGTCACGCACGATTTCGACCCGCCCGGCACGGGCCGAGGTCACGGTTTCCTTGCCGCGCTCGTTGGTAGAGATGAAGATGTTTTTGCCTGAGCGGTTGTCGGGCGTGTCTTTGTCCAGAAAGAAAACCCGGCTGCCGCTGGCCGACTCCTGAAACTGCCCGGGTGTCACCCGCTCCAGGTCGCCACGGCGGCCGTAGCGGTCTTTCAGGTCCTGGGTTTGCTGGTTGGCCCAGGGCCAGATGCCCAGCGCCAGCACCACGATCACCAGCAGCACGGGCCAGGCGAACCGGAACAGCGGCCCCAGAAACCCTGCCAACCCGCGCCCGCTGGCGAACCAGATCACCATTTCGCTGTCGCGGTACATGCGCGAGATGGTGCCGACGATGGCGATGAAGAGGCAAAGTGTCAGGATGGGCGGCAGGTAGCCCAACACGGTATAGCCCATCACCATCAGCACTTCTTGCGGGTTGACGCTGCCGCGCGTGGCCTGGCCCAGCGTGCGGATCAGTGTCATGGTCATCACGATGGTGACCAGCACCACCAGCGACGCACCAAAACTGCGGGCCAGCTCCTTGCGGATGGAGGAATGGAATAACATTGGTCGGACAAATCTGCGCGGTTCGCAGCAAAGCCTGAATTATGGACTTCCAACTCAAAACCCTTGACCTCGCAGGAGCGGCCGCTGAAAAGTGTGACGCGCTGGTCGTGCTGGTGCCTGAAGCCTTCAAGCCGGGCCGCGATGCGCTGTCACGCGTCATCGCGGCAGCGCAAAAGGCTGGCGACTTTGAGGCCAAGGCAGGCAAACTGCTGGCGCTGTACAAGCCTGAAGGCTTCGCCGCTGCACGTGTGTTGCTGGCCGGCAGTGGCGATGGCTCGGCCAAGGCGGTTCGTTCGGCCGTGCTGGCCGCGGTGGGTACGCTGAAGACCACACCGGTCAAACGGCTGGTTTTGTGCTTTGCGGCGGCTGCCAGCGGCGCTACGCTTCAGGCAGCCGTGCTGGGCGTGGCTGATGCCAGCTATGTTTACACCACCACCAAACCCAAGGCTGACGCGCGCAAGCTGCGCCAGGTGGTCTTTGGGGTGGCGGCTGCTGATGTGGGCGCGTTACGCGGTGCCTTTGCCCATGGCACGGCCGCCGTTACCGGCATTGAAACAGCCAAGGAGTGGGGCAACCGTCCGCCGAACCATGCCACACCCAGCCATCTGGCCGATGCCGCACGCGGCCTGGCTGGGGGGCCGGTCAAGTGCGAGGTGTTGGGCCCCAGGGAAGTCGCCGCGTTGGGCATGGGCTCGTTCATGGCCGTCGCTCAGGGCTCGGCCGAGCCATTGCGCTTTATCGTGCTCAAGTACCAGGGCGCAGCCAAGGCAGAGGCTCCGGTGGTGCTGGTGGGCAAGGGCATCACCTTTGACACCGGCGGCATCTCGATCAAGCCGGCACCCGAGATGGACGAAATGAAGTTCGACATGTGCGGCGCAGCCAGTGTGCTGGGCGTTTTTGCCGCGCTGGCAGAGTTGCGGCCCGCCGTCAACGTGGTGGGCCTGATCCCGACCTGCGAGAACATGCCCGACGGCAAGGCCATCAAGCCTGGTGATGTGGTCACCAGCATGAGCGGCCAGACCATCGAGATTTTGAACACCGATGCCGAGGGCCGGTTGATCCTATGCGATGCACTCACCTATGCCGAGCGCTTCAAGCCGCGCGCGGTAATTGACATTGCAACGCTCACCGGGGCCTGCGTGATTGCATTGGGCGGCGTGCGCAGTGGCTTGTTTGCGTCAAACGACGCACTCGCGGTAGCGCTGCAGGCTGCGGGCGAGCGGGCGCTGGACCCGTGCTGGCGCATGCCGCTGGACGACGACTACGCTGAAGGCCTCAAAACCCATTTTGCCGATGTGGCCAACGTGGCGGGCCGCGCGGGAGGCGCGATCACCGCGGCCAAGTTTTTGCAGCGCTTTGTAGCCAAGATGCCCTGGGCGCATCTGGACATTGCCGGCACGGCCTGGAAGAGCGGGGCGGCCAAGGGTTCCACGGGGCGGCCTGTGGGCTTGCTGCTGGGCTATATCGCGGCGCTGGCGGAGTCGGCCAAGCCGGCCGCGAAAGCCAGCGCAAAAAAGCCCGCCAAAAAAATAGCTCGAAAGTAGGCTATTTGCGGCCCCGCGCGCAATCCAACTGATGACCGAAGTCGCCTTCCATTTCAACGCGCCCGACAAGCTGTCCTATGCCTGCCGACTGCTGCGCAAAGCAGTGGCCAATGGCGCGCAGGTGGTCGTCACGGCGCACGACTCGCTGCTGAGCCAGCTCGATGTGTCGCTGTGGACCTTTGCGCCGCTCGAGTTTGTGCCCCATTGCTACCGTACGGACGACCCAGCCGTGTTGGCAGCGTCACCGGTGCTGTTGGCCGCTTTGATTGACGAGACGCCACACCACCAGGTGCTGTTGAATTTGGGCGAGCCGGTGCCGCCCGGTTTTGAGCGTTTCGAGCGCCTGATCGAAGTCGTCACGCTGGACGACGATGACCGCCAGCGCGCTCGTCAGCGCTGGAAACACTACGCCGACAGGGGCTATTCCATCACCCGCCATGACCTGGCCTTGAAGGAGCGTGCCTGATGGTTGCCCCACCCCGCACCCCGCCACGTTTTGTGCCGACCCTCACCGAAGTGGTAACTCAGGAGGTGCCGCTGCCCCAGGGCACTGCCGTGCCTTCGCTGGAGGCTTTGCAGGAACAGATCATCCACCGGGTGATGCAGCGGGTCGATCTGTCACTGGAGCGACGTTTGCGCGAAGCGGTCGCCACGCTGGTGCTGGAGCAGACCCGCAACCTCGGGCCGCTGTTGCGCGAGGAAATTGAAGCGGTGGTGCGCCAGTCTGTTTCAGAGGCGGTCGCACAAGAGTTGAGTGGCCGCGGCTGACGGGCATGGTGCGTATTAGGACAACTACCGAAGCGGTAAACGGCCTAATCAGGCGCACACTAGCGTGTTCCCTATGGTTCGGGCCTGAAAATTGCGATATGTTCGCGGCCGTTGAGTCATAAATTTTCATCTCAACCTTTTCCTCAATCCTGGAGATTTTTTATGCAAATGAAGTTGAAACTGACCGTCGTAGCTGCCCTGGCTACAGTTGCCGGCATCGCGTCTGCCCAAGACATGGTTGTGAAGATCGGCCACGTGGCCCCGGTTTCGGGTGCGCAGGCCCACTACGGCAAGGACAATGAAAATGGCGCCCGCATGGCCATTGAAGACCTGAACGCCAAGGGCGTGACGATCGGTGGCAGGAAGGTCAAGTTTGAGCTGGTCGCTGAAGACGACGCTGCCGACCCGAAGCAGGGCACGGCTGCCGCACAAAAATTGTGCGACGCCAAGGTTGCTGGCGTTGCCGGCCACCTGAACTCGGGCACCACGATCCCGGCTTCCAAGATTTACAACGACTGCGGCATTCCCCACATCACCCCGTCGGCCACCAACCCCAACCTGACCAAGCCCGGCTACAAGACCACCTTCCGCCTGCTGGCCAACGACAACGCTCTGGGCGCTGGCCTGGCGTTCTATGCAGCTGACACGCTGAAGCTCAAGAAGATCGCCATCATCGACGACCGCACTGCCTACGGCCAGGGCGTTTCCGAAGTGTTCAAGCGCACGGCTGCCGGCAAAGGTATCCAGATTGTTGACGAGCAATTCACCACCGACAAAGCCACCGACTTCATGGCCATCCTGACGGCCATCAAGGCCAAGGCTCCGGACGGCATCTTCTACGGCGGCATGGACCCGCAAGCCGGCCCGATGCTGCGCCAGATGGAGCAGCTTGGCCTGAGCAACGTCAAGTTCTTTGGCGGCGACGGCATCTGCACCTCTGAGCTGGCCAAGCTGGCAGCCGGTGCCAAGACGCTGGGCAACGTGGTTTGCGCTGAAGGCGGCGCTTCCCTGGACAAAATGCCCGGTGGCAAGGCCTGGATGGCCCGTTACGAAGCCAAGTACCCGAAGCAGTTCCAGGTCTACAGCCCGTACGTCTATGACGCTGTGATGGTGCTGGCTGACGCAATGGTTCGTGCCAACTCCGCTGACCCGAAGGTCTACACCGCCAAAATCGGTGAAACCAACTTCAAGGGCATTACCACCCAGGTGCAGTTTGAAGCCAATGGCGAACTGAAGAACCCGGCCATGACCCTGTACGTCTACAAAGACGGCAAGAAGTCTGCACTGAACTGATCTTCAGTTCCGCAGGCAACAAAAAAGCCACCGCAAGGTGGCTTTTTTTATGTGCAAGTGGTCAAGATTTTTGGCGGAGCAGGCGGGATTCGAACCCGCGGAGGGCTATTAACCCTCACACGCTTTCCAGGCGTGCGACTTAAACCACTCATCCACCGCTCCGAAGCCCGCGAGTATAACGCCCCCCGAGGCTGCCTCCGCCCGCCTGCCCCCACTGGGGGGCAATGCAGTGGACCGGCGAAGCCGGTTCCACGCATTCTGGAGCTGGTGTGCCGCAGGTCAGGGCTTCTGGGCCTGCACCATCTTCATGGCTGAGCCGATCAAGGCCGACACCTCTGTCATGTTGCTGGGAACGATGAGGGTGGTGGTGGCGTCGGCTGCCACCCTGGCATAGGCTTCCACGGCCTTTTCGGCCACCTTGAGTTGAACCGCCTGCTCGCCGCCGGGCTGGCGGATGGCAGCGGCAATGCGCTCGATCGCCTGGGCTGTGGCGTCGGCCACAGAGGTGATGGCTGCGGCCTCGCCTTGGGCGGCGTTGATGGCTGCCTGCTTTTCGCCTTCGGAGCGGGCGATGAAGGCCTCGCGCTCTCCGGTGGCGATGTTGATCTGCTCCTGGCGGCGGCCTTCAGACGCGGCAATCAAGGCGCGTTTCTCACGCTCGGCCGTGATCTGCGCCTGCATCGCGTGCAAAATTTCCTTGGGTGGCGTGAGGTCCTTGATCTCGTAGCGCAGCACTTTCACGCCCCAGTTCAGCGCGGCCTCGTCAATGGCCTGCACGATCTGGGCATTGATGATGTCGCGTTCTTCAAAGGTTTTGTCCAGTTCGAGCTTGCCGATCACACTGCGCAGCGAGGTCTGGGCGAGCTGGGTCACGGCCACGATGTAGTTGGACGAGCCATAGCTGGCGCGCATCGGGTCGGTGACCTGAAAGTACAGGATGCCGTCTACCTGCAACTGTGTGTTGTCACGGGTGATGCAAACCTGGCTGGGCACGTCCAGCGGAATTTCTTTCAGGCTGTGCTTGTAGGCGACTTTGTCGATGAACGGCACCAGAAAGTTCAGGCCTGGCGTCAGTGATGCATGGTATTTGCCCAGCCGCTCAACGACCCAGGCATTTTGCTGGGGCACCACCTTGACCGAGCGCGTAACAAAAATGAAGGCAATGACAAGAATGAGGATGGCGATTTCCATAAATTTCCCTGGGGGTTGCGGGTTCAGATTTTTTCAACAACAAGGCGGTTTCCCACCACTTCACAGACGCGGTGGGCGCCGGGAGCGGGCGTGGAGCCGGGGGCTTGAATCACGCTCCAGTTGGCACCCCGGTATTTGACGCTGGCGCTGCCATCCGGGTTCCAGCTCTCAACATGGACCGACTCGCCCACGTCGAGATTCACGTCGCGGTTGGCTCCGGCCGGGGCGGCTTTGGGCTGGCGCTCGCGCTTGAAGTACCAGGCCACCACGGCTCCGCCACCCACTACCGCGGCCACCACAATTTGCACTGGTACAGAAACGCCTGCGTGGGCGGCTAGCGCCGCGGCTGCCAGCCCGACGGCCAGCATCAGCAGGTAGAAGGTACCGGTAAGCAGCTCGACAGCAACCAGCGCGCCCGCCAGCAGCCACCAGATGACAGGTTCACTCATGGAGCCTCCGCAAAGCCGGGCGTTGGGGTCATGTTGTCCTCCTTTGTATTGATCGCACCACATTTTGGGCCTAATCAATGACAGCGCAAGAGGACTGCCGTTTTTTTTACCTACACTTCGCGCCTGTTTCGTCTTTTTGGCCAGGCCGTCTGGAGTCACTGTATGAAGTTTCGCTTTCCCATCGTCATCATTGACGAAGACTACCGCTCCGAGAACACCTCCGGCCTGGGCATTCGTGCGCTGGCGCAAGCCATAGAAACCGAAGGCTTTGAGGTGCTGGGCGTCACCAGCTACGGCGATCTCTCGCAATTCGCGCAGCAGCAGTCGCGCGCCAGCGCGTTCATTCTGTCGATTGACGACGAGGAGTTCACCCCTGGCCCCGAGCTGGACCCGGTGGTGCTGAACCTGCGCAACTTCATTCAGGAGGTACGCCGCAAGAACCTGGATGTGCCGATTTATGTGTATGGCGAGACCAAGACCTCGCGCCACATGCCCAATGACATCCTGCGCGAGCTGCATGGCTTCATTCACATGTTTGAAGACACGCCCGAGTTCGTGGCGCGCCACATCATCCGCGAGGCCAAGAGCTACCTGGAAGGTGTGCAACCGCCTTTCTTCAAGGCGCTGCTGGACTACGCCGAAGACGGCTCCTACTCGTGGCATTGCCCGGGCCATTCAGGCGGCGTGGCTTTCCTGAAGAGCCCGGTGGGCCAGATGTTCCACCAGTTCTATGGCGAGAACATGTTGCGTGCCGACGTGTGCAATGCGGTTGAAGAACTTGGCCAGTTGCTGGACCACAATGGCGCCATCGGCGAGAGCGAGCGCAATGCGGCGCGCATCTTCAATGCCGACCACTGTTTCTTTGTGACCAATGGCACCAGTACCAGCAACAAGATGGTCTGGCACCACACGGTGGCGCCGGGCGACGTGGTGGTGGTAGACCGCAACTGCCACAAGTCGATCCTGCACAGCATCATCATGACCGGGGCGATTCCCGTGTTCCTGAAGCCCACGCGCAACCACTTCGGCATCATCGGGCCGATCCCGCAAAGCGAGTTCGAGCCGGCCGCGATACAGGCCAAGATACGCGCCAACCCGCTCCTCAAGGGCGTTGATGCCAAGAAGGTCAAGCCGCGGGTGATGACGCTTACCCAGTCCACCTACGACGGCGTGCTCTACAACACCGAAACCATCAAGGGCATGCTGGACGGCTACGTTGACAACCTGCACTTTGACGAGGCCTGGCTGCCGCACGCGGCGTTTCACCCGTTTTACGGGGCCTATCACGCCATGGGCAAGAAGCGCGCACGGCCCAAGGATGCCGTGGTCTACGCAACGCAGTCCATTCACAAGCTGCTGGCGGGCATCAGCCAGGCCAGCCACGTGCTGGTGCAAGACGCGCAGAACACGAAACTGGACCGCCACCTCTTCAATGAGGCTTACCTGATGCACACCAGCACCAGCCCGCAGTACAGCATCATTGCCAGCTGCGACGTGGCCGCCGCCATGATGGAGCCGCCCGGTGGCACCGCTTTAGTGGAAGAGTCGATCATGGAGGCGCTGGACTTTCGCCGTGCCATGCGCAAGATTGACGCCGAGTACGGCGACGACTGGTGGTTCAAGGTCTGGGGCCCCGAGAAGCTGGTGGACGAAGGCGTGGGTCGCGCCGAAGACTGGATCATTCGCAGCGACGCCAAGGGCAAGAAGGGCAGCAAGTGGCACGGGTTTGGCCAGTTGGCCGACGGCTTCAACATGCTGGACCCGATCAAGGCCACCATCGTCACGCCCGGCCTGAACCTGGACGGCAAGTTCGACAAGACCGGCATCCCGGCGTCCATCGTCACCAAGTTCCTGGCCGAGCATGGCGTGGTGGTTGAAAAAACCGGCCTTTACAGCTTCTTCATCATGTTCACCATCGGCATCACCAAGGGCCGCTGGAACACGCTGCTAACGGCCTTGCAGCAATTCAAGGACGACTACGAGAAGAACCAGCCTATGTGGCGCATCCTGCCGGAGTTCTGCCAGGCGCACCGCCAGTACGAGCGCATGGGCCTGCGCGACCTGTGCCAGCATGTGCATGAGCTGTACGCCCGTTACGACATCGCCCGCCTGACGACCGAGATGTACCTGTCAGACCTGGCCCCGGCCATGAAACCAGCCGACGCCTATGCCCATATCGCCCACCGCAAGACCGAACGGGTGGAGATTGATCAACTTGAAGGCCGCATTACCGTAGGCCTGGTCACGCCGTACCCGCCGGGCATTCCGCTCTTAATCCCTGGTGAAGTGTTCAACAAGAAGATCGTGGACTACCTGAAGTTTTCGAGGGAGTTCAACGCGCAGTGCCCGGGCTTCGAGACCGACATTCATGGCCTGGTGGAAGAGGCCGGGCCGGACGGGGTGGTGCGCTACTACGCTGATTGTGTGCGCGCGTAGCCGCAATCGGCCATTAAGTTGCTATATTTTTGATAGTGGCTCGCGCATATCCTGTGCGGGCTACAGCCTGTTTTAACCTGAAACCGGCTCCGCAATGCCGCCCACCACGTTGCTGAAGCCGCCGTCCACATAAGTGATCTCGGCACTGACGCCGGCGGCCAGGTCGCTGAGCAGGAACGCGGCGACGTTGCCCACGTCGTCAATCGTCACGTTGCGGCGGATCGGCGAGGCTTCAGCCACCACGCTCAAAATTTTGCCGAAGCCCTTGATGCCGCTGGCCGCCAGCGTCTTGATCGGCCCGGCGCTGATGCCATTGACCCGGATGCCTCTTGGCCCCATCGATTCCGCCAAGTAGCGCACCGACGCTTCCAGACTGGCCTTGGCCAGGCCCATGGTGTTGTAGTTGGGCACGGTACGGATTGCCCCCAGGTAGGTCAGCGTCAGCAAGGCCGACTTGTCATTGAGGTAGGGCAGGGCGGCCTTGGCCATGCCGGGGAAGCTGTAGGCGCTGATGTCGTGGGCGATTTTGAAACCCTCGCGGCTCAGGCCGTCCAGGAAGTCACCGGCGATTGCCTCGCGCGGCGCAAAGCCAATGGCGTGCACAAAGCCGTCGAACTTGGGCCAGTGAGCCGACAGGTCGGTGAACAGGCGCTCGATTTGCTCGTCGCTGCCCACGTCACAGTCAAAAATCAGTTTGGAGTCGAAGTCGGCGGCAAACTCGGTGATGCGCTCCTTGAATCGCTCCCCCACGTAGCTGAAGGCGAGTTCGGCACCCTGTGCGCGACAAGCCCGGGCAATGCCATAGGCGATGGAGCGGTTGCTCAGCACGCCGGTGATGAGGAGTTTTTTGCCGGTCAGGAAGCCCATAAGTCTCTCGGGTTAAAAATCTGTGCAGAATTGTCGCATGCGCAAATTGCTGGCTGGGCTGTTGCTGGGGGTGGCTTCACCGTTGTGGGCGGCGCACGGCTATGCGATTTGGGGTGACCTCAAGTACCCAGAGGGTTTTACCAGCTTTGGCTATGTGAACCCGGCCGCGCCCAAGGGCGGTGAGCTGCGACTGGTCAGCAATCTGCGAACCTCCACCTTTGACAAATACAACCCGTTCACCATCAAGGGGGCCGCTCCGGCCTACCTGTCGGGCCTGATGTTTGACAGCTTGCTGGTGGGCTCGCTCGATGAAACCGGCGCGGGTTACGGGCTTTTGGCCGAGGACGTTGAGGTTGCAGCGGATGGCCTGAGCGCGATCTTTCGCCTGCGCAAGGAGGCGCGCTTTCACAATGGCGACCCGGTTCTGGCCGCCGATGTGAAGCACAGCTTCGACACGCTGATGGGCCCTTACACCTCGCCGGCCTACAAGACTGCGCTAGAAGATGTGGCCGGGCTTGATGTGCTGAATGAGCGCACCGTGCGCTACCGTTTCAAGCGCTTGAACCGCGAGGTGCCGCTCACCGTGGGGGGCTTGCCGGTGTTCAGCCGCAAATGGGGCATGGAAAACGGTGTCCCCAAGCGGTTTGACCAGGTGGTGATGGATATCCCGATTGGCAGCGGCCCCTACAAAATCGGCCCGGTGCGTTTTGGCAAAGACATCACTTACCTGCGCGACCCGACCTATTGGGCGCGTGACCTCAATGTCAAGCGTGGTAGCTCCAACTTTGACCGCATCACCGTCAGGATCTACAAGGACAACACGGCCAAGCTGGAAGCGTTGAAAGCCGGCGAGTTTGATCTGATGCGCTTTTTCTCGGCCGGCGACTGGGCGCGCCGGGTGAATGGCAAGCGCTTCAACACCGGCGAGTTGGTCAAGGGCGAGTTCAAGCACCGGTTGCCGTCAGGTTTTCAAAGCTATGTGCTCAATACCCGCAAGGACAAGCTCAAGGATTCACGCGTGCGCGAGGCGCTTGGCCTGGCGCTGGACTACGAGTGGATGAACCGGCAAATGTTCTACAACGCCTACCAGCGGGTGGCGGGCCTGTTTGGCAACACCGATTGCCAGGCCAGCGGTGTACCCGGGCCGGCGCAGCTGGCTTTGCTGGCGCCCTGGCGCTCTCAGCTGCCCGAGGCCGTGTTTGGCCCCATGTACGCCCCTCCTCGCACCGACGGTGATTCGTCGCTGCGGGGCAATCTGCGCCGGGCCCGTGAGCTGCTCAAGCAGGCCGGCTGGGAAGTCAGGCAAGGTGTATTGCGCAACGCCCAGGGCGAGGCCTTCACGCTGGAATACATGGACAGCAACGAAACTGGCGCGCGCGTGGTGTCGCCGTGGATGCGCAACCTCGAAAAGCTGGGTATCCAGTTGCGCTTTCGTCCGGTTGACTTTGCGCTGTATCAGCAGCGCCTGCAGAAGTTTGACTTTGAAGTCACGTCGCTGGCTTACCAGGGCACGCACACGCCGGGCCAGGAGTTCGCTGACCTGTTTGGCAGCAAGGCGGCTGATACGCAAGACTCCGGCAACCATGCCGGCGTCAAAAGCCCGGCGGTCGATGACATGGTGTCGCGCATGACGGGTGCCCGCACCAAAGCCGAGCTGCTGCCCGCCTGCCAGGCGCTGGATCGGATCATCTCCCACAGCCATTATTTGATTCCGCAATGGACTGCAGGCACCCACCGGATCGCTTACAACGCCTGGCGGGTGGCCTTGCCACCCGTCAGTCCGCCGTACGCCAACAGCGAAGCCTGGGCCATTGATACCTGGTGGGCGAAGGCGAAATAAATGGCTTCTTACATCCTCAAGCGGCTGATGTTGATGCTGCCCACCTTGTTGGGCGTGCTGCTGGTGACTTTTGTCGTCACCCAATTTGTACCCGGGGGGCCGGTGGAGCAGTACCTGGCCGAAGCCAAGGCGGGTACGGGCAGCTCGGCCGAAGGTGGCGGTCTGAGCTACCGCGGGGCTCAGGGTGTGGATCCGAAGCGGCTGGAACAGATCAAGGCGCTGTATGGTTTTGACAAACCCGCACATGAACGTTTCTGGCAAATGCTGGGGCAGTACGCGCGCTTTGACCTGGGCAAAAGCTTCTTTCAAAACAAGGATGTATGGCAGCTGGTGCTGGAAAAACTGCCGGTGTCGATCAGTCTGGGCCTCTGGACATTTTTCATCAGCTATCTGGTGGCGGTGCCCCTGGGGGTGGCCAAGGCGGTGCGCGCGGGCACGCGGTTTGACCTGGTCACCACGTTGATAGTCCTGGTGGGCTACGCCATACCAGGCTTTGTGCTGGGGGTGGCGTTGCTGGTGATTTTTGGGGGGCAACTGCAATGGTTCCCGTTGCGCGGTTTGACCTCCAGCAACTGGGACGAGCTGAGCTGGGGCGCGCGCATCGTGGACTATCTTTGGCACATCACGCTGCCGGTCACGGCGATGGTGCTGGGCAGTTTTGCGGTAACGGCCATGCTCACCAAGAACGCGTTTCTGGAAGAAATCCGCAAGCAGTACGTGTTGACCGCTCGGGCCAAGGGCCTGGCCGACCGGCAGGTACTGTGGAAGCATATTTTTCGCAACGCGCTGATCCCCATCGTTACCGGATTCCCTGCAGCCTTTGTGGGGGCCTTCTTTACCGGCTCGCTGCTGATCGAGACCTTGTTCTCGCTCGACGGTTTGGGGCTGCTGAGCTATGAAAGCGTGATTCGGCGTGACTATCCGGTAGTGCTGGGCACGCTGTACCTGTTCACATTGATTGGCCTGTTGACCAAGCTCGTCAGTGACCTTTGCTACGTTTGGGTGGACCCGCGTGTCAAATTTGACTAACCCCCCCGAAACGGGGCCAGCCGCGTCGGCATCGCCAGCCGCGCGCGCGTGGCGGCGCTTTCGACGCAATCGGCTCGGCTTTGTGAGCCTTCTGATCTTCTGTACGCTGGTGGGCTTGAGCCTGTTTGCTGAAGTCATCTCCAACGACAAGCCGCTGCTGGTGCGCTACGGTGGCAGCTACTACCTGCCGCTGGCAACCAGCTACCCAGAAACCACCTTTGGCGGCGACTTCCAGACGGCCACTGACTATCTGGACCCATTCATCCGCGAGCAGCTCTCCAAAGACGGCAATTGGGCTGTTTACCCGCCCAACCCTTATGGCGCGAAAACCATTAATTACTTTGCCAAGTCGCCCAATCCTGCGGCACCGACCCTGGACAACCTGCTTGGCACCGACGACCGTGGGCGCGACCTGCTGGCGCAACTAATCTACGGCTTTCGCTTGAACGTTCTGTTTGGCCTGGCGCTGACCGCGATCGGCGTACTGATAGGTGTGGCAACAGGGGCCCTGCAGGGCTACTTTGGTGGCAAGACAGACCTGGCTTTCCAGCGTTTCATCGAAATCTGGTCAGCCATGCCCGAGCTGTATCTGCTAATCATCTTCAGTGCTGTTTTTGCGCCCAGCGTCGCGCTGTTGCTGATCTTGCTCAGCATGTTTGGCTGGATGAGCCTTTCCGACTATGTCCGTGCTGAATTTTTGCGCAATCGCCAGATGGACTATGTTCGCGCGGCCCGGGCGCTGGGGGTGAGCAATCTGCGCATCATGTGGCGCCATATCCTTCCCAACAGCTTGACGCCGGTGGTGACATTCTTGCCGTTTCGCATGAGCGGGGCGATTCTTGCGCTCACCTCGCTCGACTTTCTAGGTCTGGGCGTGCCGCCGGGCACACCGTCATTGGGCGAATTGCTGAGCCAAGGCAAGAACAACATCGACGCCTGGTGGATTTCGCTGTCCACCTTTGCGGTGCTGGTCATCACGCTGCTGCTGCTGACCTTCATGGGCGACGCGCTGCGCGACGCGCTGGACCCGAGGAAGGCAGACAAATGACTGCCTTGCTCGATGTCAAGAATCTGCGCGTGGCCTTCAGCGGCAAGGAGGTGGTGCACGGCGTGAGTTTTTCCATCCAGCCCGGTGAAAAGCTCGCCCTGGTGGGCGAGTCGGGCTCGGGCAAAACCGTTACGGCTTTGAGCCTGCTCAAACTTGCCCTGAACGCTGATGTATCGGGCAGCGCACAGTTTGGCGGGCGAGATTTGCTGGCTTTGCCAGAGCGGGCATTGCGCGGTATTCGTGGCAGCGAGATTGCCATGATCTTCCAGGAGCCCATGACGGCACTGAACCCGCTGTTCACGGTGGGCGACCAGATTGCTGAGGTTCTTGAGCTAAAACAGGCGCTAGCCCGCAAGGAAGCTGCGCGAGCCGCTATAAAATTGCTAGCAAGTACCGGCGTCGCCGAGCCCGAGCGGCGCGCCTTGGCCTACCCTCATCAGTTGTCAGGCGGCCAGCGCCAGCGCGCCATGATCGCCATGGCGCTGGCCTGCGAGCCCCGGCTGCTGCTGGCCGACGAGCCCACCACCGCGTTGGACGTGACGCTGCGGGCGCAAATTCTGGACCTGTTGTCAGAGCTGCAAACGCGCAATGGCATGGCCGTGCTGATGATCACCCATGACCTGAACCTGGTGCGCAAGTTTGCCGACCGGGTGGCGGTGATGGAAAACGGCCATTTGGTTGAACACGGGCCGGTGGCTGCCGTGTTTGCCAACCCCCAGCACGCCTACACCCGCAGGCTGATCGATAGCCGGCCGCAGCGCGACCTGGCCGAAGCGTCGCCCCGTACCGGCGAGCCCGTGATGCAGGCAAAGCAGCTGCGGGTGAGCTACCCCGTGCCCATTGCCGGCATACGCGGCTGGTTCAAGCGAGGTGAGTTTGTGGCCGTCAAAGGCGCGAGCTTTGCGGTGCCGACCGGCCGCACGCTGGGGGTGATCGGCGAGTCCGGGTCCGGCAAATCCACCCTGGCGTTGGCCGCACTGGGGCTGATGCCCAGCACCGGTGTCATGCAGGTCACCGGCCAGGCCTGGGGGCGTGACTCGGCAGCCAACAAGGCGCTGCGCCGCACGGTGCAGGTGGTTTTTCAGGACCCGTTTTCCTCGCTTTCGCCGCGCATGACGGTGGAAGAAATCACCGGCGAAGGGCTGCTGGTGCACGAGCCGGGGCTCAAGCCCGAGCAACGGCGTGAGCGGGTCATTGCTGCGCTGGGTGAAGTCGGCCTGGACGAAGCCCAGTTCCCCGGCCTGCTGGCGCGCTATCCGCACGAGTTCTCAGGCGGGCAACGCCAGCGCCTGGCGATTGCGCGCGCCCTGATCGTGCAGCCCCAATTGCTGGTGCTGGACGAACCCACCAGCGCCCTGGACGTCACCATCCAGAAGCAAGTGCTGGGGCTGCTGCAGCGCCTGCAGCGTGAAAAAGGCTTGAGCTATCTGTTGATCACCCATGATGTGGACGTTATTCGTGCCATGGCCCACGAGGTGCTGGTGATGCGCGATGGCGAGGTGCTGGAAGCCGGGACGCTTTCCCAGGTGCTTGACACGCCGCAGCACGACTACACCCGCGTGCTGGTGGCGGCAGCCACCTGAGAGCCGGCGCAGCGTGATGAGCGAAATTTTGTTGCCTACGGTCATCCCGGAGTCCGAGGTCGAACTCACAGCCATGCGGGCCCAGGGCGCGGGCGGCCAGAATGTCAACAAGGTGTCCAGCGCCATCCACTTGCGCTTTGACATTCCCAATTCATCGCTGGCAGACGACCACAAAGCCCGACTGCTGGCGCTGCCCGATCAGCGCATTACCCGCGACGGCGTGCTGGTCATCAAAGCCCAGACCCACCGCAGCCAGGACATGAACCGGGCCGAGGCGTTTGGCCGGCTGCAAGAGCTGGTGGACAGCGTGGCGGCAGCCCCCAGGGTGCGTCGCGCCACCCGGCCCACCCGGGCCTCGCGCCAGCGCCGCCTGGAGGGCAAGAAGCTGCGTGGCCAGGTCAAGCTGCTGCGCGGACGGGTCGCCGACTAGGCGCTGGGGCGGCTCGCCGGGTCAGTGCAGGCCCCGGCGATGAGGCCAAACCATTGCGAAACAAGCCGTTTACGCTGTACAATCCGCGCTTCACGACCAAACGGGCGGGTTCTCACCGCCCGTTTTTTTTGGTCGATCGCTTTCAGAGCAAGCAGATTCAGGGCAACCAAACGCACGTGGCGCTACAGGACATCGTTGAACAAACCGTCGCCGGGCTCGGCTACGAGCTGGTGGAGATTGACCGCTCCGCCGGGGGCCTGCTTCGCATCACGATCGACCTGCCCTGGCAGCCCGGTGTTGAACAGTTTGTCAATGTCGAAGACTGCGAAAAGGTCACGCGGCAACTGGTGTTTGCGCTGGAAGTGGAAGAGATTGAATACAAGCGGCTTGAGGTGTCCTCGCCCGGTATTGACCGCCCCCTGCGTGGCGAAAAGGATTTTGAGCGATTTGCCGGCGAGGTGATCGATGTCACGCTCAAGGCCCCCATGGGTGCGGCCGCTGGCGGCCAGGTGTCGGCCAATCGCAAGAAGTTTCGCGGCACGCTGGAGCGGGCCGACGGCGGCGGCTGGCAAATTGTCTGGCGCGACGAGCCGGTTCTGAAGCCGGGCCAGAAGGTCAGCAAGAAAAGGGAGCCTGCCCCGCTGCAGGCGCTAGGGTTTTTGCTGGACGAGCTTCGTGAAGCGCGTTTGGCACCGATTGTGGATTTCAAGGGCAGAAAAGCCGGTGACATTGCGGGACAGATTGCGGCAAAGCGCACGTTGTCCTCAACTGATTAGAGACAGGAGAGTCGTGAAATGAATCGCGAAATGTTGATGCTGGTGGAAGCCATCTCGCGCGAGAAGAACGTCGAGCGCGACGTGGTGTTTGGTGCCGTTGAGTCGGCTCTGGCGCAGGCCACCAAAAAGCTGTACCAGGGTGAGGTAGACATCCGGGTGGCCGTGGACCGTGACAGTGGCGACTACGAAACCTTCCGCCGCTGGCTGGTGGTGCCCAATGAAGCCGGCCTGCAGAACCCGGACGCCGAAGAAATGCTGATGGACGCCAGCGAGCGCATCTCGGATGTGGAAGAGGGCGACTACATCGAAGAGCCGGTCGCTTCGGTACCCATTGGCCGCATTGGTGCCATGGCTGCCAAGCAGGTGATCTTGCAGAAGATTCGCGACGCCGAGCGCGAGATGCTGCTCAACGACTTCATGTCGCGTGGCGACAAGATTTTTGTCGGCACCGTCAAACGCATGGACAAGGGCGACATCATTGTCGAGTCTGGCCGGGTTGAAGGCCGCTTGCGCCGTGGCGAAATGATCCCCAAGGAAAATCTGCGCAACGGCGACCGGGTTCGGGCCATGATCATGGAGGTAGACCTCACGCTGCGTGGTGCCCCTATCATCCTGTCGCGTTCTGCGCCGGCTTACATGGTCGAATTGTTCCGCCAGGAAGTGCCTGAAATTGAGCAGGGCCTGCTGGAGATCAAGAGCTGCGCCCGTGACCCGGGCTCGCGCGCCAAGATCGCGGTGCTGAGCCACGACAAGCGCGTCGACCCGATTGGTACCTGCGTCGGCGTGCGCGGCACCCGTGTAAATGCGGTGACCAACGAACTGGCCGGCGAGCGGGTGGACATCGTTCTGTGGAGCGAGGACCCGGCCCAGTTCGTGATCGGGGCGCTGGCGCCTGCCAACGTGTCGTCGATCGTGGTGGACGAAGAAAAGCACGCCATGGATGTGGTGGTGGACGAGGAAAACCTCGCCATCGCCATCGGCCGCGGCGGCCAGAACGTGCGCCTGGCGTCTGACCTGACCGGCTGGAAGATCAACATCATGGATGCCAACGAGTCGGCCCAGAAGCAGGCCGAAGAAACCGACTCCACCCGCAAGCTGTTCATGGAAAAGCTCGACGTGGACCAGGAAATCGCTGACATCCTGATCTCTGAAGGCTTCACCAGCCTCGAAGAAGTGGCCTATGTGCCGATCTCCGAGATGCAGGAGATCGAGAGCTTCGACGAAGACACCATCAACGAATTGCGCGCCCGTGCCAAGGATGCGCTGCTGACGATGGAAATCGTGCGCGAGGAAAGCGTTGAAGAAGTCTCGCAGGACCTGCGTGACCTGGAAGGCCTGACCACCGACCTGATTGCCAAGCTCGCCGAGTCCGGCGTGCACACCCGCGACGAGCTGGCCGATCTGGCCGTCGATGAATTGACAGATATCACCGGCCAGTCTGCGGACGACGCCAAAGCCCTGATCATGAAGGCGCGCGAGCACTGGTTTACCAGTGCCGCCGCCTCTCAAGAGTAATGGTCATGAAAGGTAACACGACAGATGTCCAGCACGACCGTCGCCGAGTTTGCAAACGAACTCAAGAAATCAACTGACACCCTGCTTGAGCAGCTCAAGAGCGCGGGCGTGCCCAAGGCGTCGTCCGCCGATGCCCTGAGTGACTCCGACAAGCAAAAGCTCTTGAGCTACCTGCAGGCCAGCCATGGCACTTCTTCGCCCGAGCGCAAGAAGATCACGCTGGTGAAAAAGTCCACCAGCGAGATCAAGCAGGCGGACTCCAGCGGCAAGGCCCGCACGATCCAGGTCGAGGTGCGCAAGAAGCGCACCTTCGTCAAGCGCGACGAAAGTGCTGACGCGGCCACAGTTGATACGCCCGAGCACGAGCCAGAGCACGAGCCGGAACATCTGGAGCCAGAAGGCGCACCTGCGATCGATCAGGCTGAACTGTTGCGCAGAGAGGAAGAGGCCCGCCGCCAGGCCGAGCTGATCCGCCGCCAGGAGGAAGACCTGACCGAGAAGCGCCGCCTGCGCGAAGCCGCCGAGAAGCGCGAGCGTGAGGCCGCCGAACGCGCTGCCAATTACGCCGCCACTGAAGAACAGAAGAAAGCCGAGGACTCGACCAACAAGGCTGAAGCTTCTCAGGAGGCCGCCGCCGCTGCTGCCGCACGTGCTGCCGCCGCTGCCCAGGCCCGCGAAGCGGCTGCCGCGCAATCCCGTGCCCGGGCCGATGAAGAAACCGCCCGCGCCACTGACCTCGGCGAGCGCCGCCGCAAGGCCGAGGCCGAGGCCGCTGCGATCCGCTCCATGATGTCCACGCCCAAGAAGGTGTTGGTCGCCAAGAAGCCGGAAGAGCCCAAGCCGGCGGTCAAGGTCGGCGAAGCTGCCAAGCCAGCTGCCAAGGGCACGCTGCACAAGCCCGCGGTGGGCACCGGAACCGGCCGCCCGGCCGCGCCCGCAGCGGCGCCTGCCGGTGCACCCGGCGCCGGCAAGGAAGTCAAGTCCGCCAAGCTGTCGTCCAGCTGGGCAGGCGACCCGGCCAAGAAGAAAGAGATCAAGACCCGGGGCGACGCCTCGGGTGGGGTTGGCCGCAATAGCTGGCGTGGCGGCCCGCGTGGCCGGCGCGGCAACGACCGCGACCGCGACGACCAGGCACCCGCTGCACCGGTTGAAGTGCGCGTGATCGAGGTGCACGTGCCGGAAACCATTACCGTGGGCGAGCTGGCCCACAAGATGGCTGTGAAGTCGTCCGAGGTGATCAAGCACCTGATGAAGCTGGGCCAGATGGTCACCATCAACCAGCCGCTGGACCAGGACACTGCCATGATCGTGGTCGAAGAAATGGGCCACAAAGCCATCGTGGCCGCGTTGGACGACCCGGAAGCCTTTACCGACCAGGACGTGGCCGCCGCCGAGGGCGAGTCGCTGCCGCGTGCGCCAGTTGTCACCGTGATGGGCCACGTGGACCACGGCAAGACCTCGTTGCTGGACTACATTCGCCGCGCCAAGGTTGCCTCGGGCGAGGCGGGTGGCATTACCCAGCACATTGGGGCCTACCACGTGCAAACAGCGCGCGGCATGATCTCGTTCCTTGATACCCCTGGCCACGAGGCGTTTACCGCCATGCGGGCCCGCGGTGCCAAGGCGACCGACATCGTCATCCTTGTGGTGGCGGCCGACGACGGTGTGATGCCACAGACCAAGGAAGCCATCAAGCACGCCAAGGCAGCCGGTGTGCCGATCGTGGTGGCCATCAACAAGATCGACAAGCCTGATTCCAACCCCGACCGCGTCAAGCAGGAGCTGGTGGCCGAGGAGGTGGTGCCCGAAGAGTACGGCGGCGAATCCCCGTTTGTGCCGGTGTCGGCCAAAACCGGCGAGGGTATTGACGCCTTGCTCGAGCAGGTGTTGCTGCAAGCCGAAGTGCTGGAACTCAAGGCCCCGGTGCAAGCCATGGCCAAGGGCCTGGTGATCGAGGCCCAACTGGACAAAGGCCGCGGCCCTGTTGCCACGGTGCTGGTTCAGTCCGGCACGCTGAAGGCGGGCGACGTGGTGCTGGCTGGCCAGACCTATGGCCGGGTGCGCGCCATGCTCGACGAAAACGGCAAGTCGATCAAGTCCGCCGGACCGTCGATCCCGGTGGAAATCCAGGGCCTGACCGAAGTACCGCAAGCCGGTGACGAGTTCATGGTGTTGGCCGACGAGCGCCGTGCGCGCGAAATCGCCACTTACCGCGCCGGCAAGTTCCGCAACACCAAGCTGGCCAAGCAGCAGGCCGCCAAGCTGGAGAACATGTTCACCGACATGACAGCGGGCGAGGTCAAGTCGGTTCCGATCATCGTCAAGGCCGACGTGCAGGGTTCGCAGGAAGCGCTGGCCGCATCGTTGCTCAAACTCTCCAACGAAGAGGTCAAGGTGCAACTGGTGTACGCCGCAGTGGGTGGCATCAGCGAGTCGGACGTCAACCTGGCGATTGCTTCCAAGGCCATCATCATCGGCTTCAACACCCGGGCCGATGCCGGCGCGCGCAAGCTGGCCGAAAACAACGGCGTTGATATTCGTTACTACAACATCATTTACGACGCGGTGGACGAGCTCAAGGCTGCCATGTCGGGCATGCTGGCACCAGAAAAACGCGAGGAAGTCATCGGCACGGCGGAAATCCGCACGGTGTTCGTGGCCTCCAAGATCGGTACTGTGGCGGGCTGTCTGGTCACCTCGGGCCAGGTTACGCGCTCTGCCAAGTTCCGCTTGCTGCGCGACAACGTGGTGGTGTACACCGGCGAGCTCGACTCGCTCAAGCGCCTCAAGGACGACGTGCGCGAAGTCAAGGAAGGCTTTGAGTGCGGTATCAAGCTCAAGAACTACAACGACATCAAGGAAGGTGATCAGCTGGAGTTCTTCGAGGTCAAGGAAATCGCAAGAACCTTGTAACCCCTCCCCGAAGCGCCTTCGGCGTGTCCCCCCGTGGGGGGGGATCCACCAGCGGCCCGGCAAAGCCGGTTCCGCGGTGGCCCATGAAGGAGCCCGGACTCATTGAGCAATGAAAAAGAAATCCGCCACGCCCAATCGCGCCTTCAAGGTTGCCGACCAGATCCAGCGCGATCTGACGGAGCTGATCGCGCGCGAGCTGAAAGACCCGCGGGTCGGCATGGTGACGATCCAGGCGGTGGAAGTCACGCCAGACTACGCCCATGCCAAGGTGTTCTTCAGCCTGCTGGTGGGCGACCCGGAGCAAGCCGCTGAAGGCCTCAACCAGGCGGCGGGCTTCCTGCGTGCGGGCCTGTTCAAGCGGCTGCACATCCATACGGTGCCTACGCTGCACTTTCACTTTGACCGCACCACCGAGCGGGCTGCCGACATGAACGCCTTGATTGCCAAGGCGGTTTCTTCTCGCGCAAAAGAAGACTGACATGAACGCGCCACGCACCAGGGTGCAGCGGCGCCCTGTGCATGGGGTGCTGCTGCTGGACAAACCGCTGGGACTCTCCAGCAACAATGCCTTGCAGAAGTGCAAATGGCTGCTGCGCGCGGACAAGGCCGGCCACACCGGCACGCTGGATCCACTGGCCAGCGGGGTGCTTCCGTTGTGCTTCGGTGCCGCCACCAAATTCAGCCAGCTCCAGCTGGACGCCGACAAAACCTATGAAGCCACTGCGCTGCTGGGCGTCAAGACCTCAACCGGTGACGCCGAAGGCGAAGTAACCTCAACACGGCCAGTGCCTGAGGTCACGCCCGAGCGCCTGGCCGAAGTGGCGCAGCAGTTCAGCGGCCCGATTCGTCAGGTCCCGCCGATGCACAGCGCACTCAAGCGTGATGGCAAGGCGCTGTACGAATATGCGCGGGAAGGCATTGAGCTGGAGCGGGACGCTCGCAGCGTCACTGTTTACTCATTAAATCTGGCTCTAGAGCGCACCGATAATGCGTCACCCACTATCAAAATGGTAGCAAAAGTGAGCAAAGGCACGTACATCCGAACACTCGGCGAAGACATTGGCGAGGCGTTGGGCTGCGGTGCGCACCTGTCGGCGCTGCGCCGCACTGCCACCGGGCAGTTTGCGGCGTCGCAATGTGTGACGCTGCAAGCCTTTGAGGCCATGAGCGAGGCCGAGCGCCTTGACTGCCTGCAGCCGGTGGAGGCGCTGTTGCACGATCACGCCAGCGTCATGCTGGACGCCGACAATGCGGGGCGGTTCCTCAGCGGGCTGCGCCGCCGGGGCCACTGGGCCGACCATGAACACATCGCCGTCTACGGCCCGTCGGGCTCGCTGCTGGGCACGGCCCACATCAAGGCCGGCGAATTGATCCCGGGGCGACTGCTGAGCCCCCCTGAAATACAGCAAATCCTGGAAGCCAAAAAATGAGTACCAAGCAAATCCGCAACATCGCCATCATTGCCCACGTTGACCACGGCAAAACCACCATGGTGGACCAGCTGCTGCGCCAGTCTGGCACCTTTGCCGACCATGAAAAAGTGGTTGACACCGTGATGGACAACAACGCCATTGAGCGTGAGCGCGGCATCACCATTCTGGCCAAGAACTGCGCCGTGAGCTGGAAGGGCATGCACATCAATATTGTGGACACCCCCGGCCACGCTGACTTCGGTGGCGAGGTGGAGCGGGCGTTGTCGATGGTCGACGGCGTGGTGCTGCTGATCGACGCCCAGGAAGGCCCGATGCCGCAGACCCGATTTGTCACCAAGAAGGCGCTGGCCCTGGGCCTGCGCCCGATTCTGGTGGTGAACAAGGTGGACAAGCCCGGCTCGCGCCCGGACTACGTGGTGAACGCCGCGTTTGACCTGTTTGACAAGCTGGGTGCCACCGACGAGCAACTGGACTTCCCGGTGGTGTTTGCTTCCGGCATCAACGGCTGGTCGTCGCTGGTCCAGGGCGGTCAGGGCGAGCAGTGGGGCCCGGACATGTCGGCGCTGTTCGACACGATTCTGGCCCATGTGCCGGCCCACGCTGGCGACCCGGCCGCGCCGTTGCAGTTACAGATTTCGGCGCTGGACTTCTCCAGCTTTGTGGGCCGCATCGGTGTCGGGCGCATCAGCGCGGGCACCGTCAGGCCGATGATGGATGTGCTGGTGATGGAGGGGCCGGATGGCAAGTCCGTCAAGGGCCGTGTCAACCAGGTACTGACGTTCCAGGGCCTTCAGCGGGTGCAGGTCACCGAGGCCGGGCCGGGTGACATTGTGCTGATCAACGGTATTGCCGACATTGGCATTGGCGTGACGGTGACTGACCCGGTCAACCCCGCACCACTGCCCATGCTGAAGGTAGACGAGCCGACGCTGACCATGAACTTTTGCGTCAACACCAGCCCGCTGGCGGGCCGTGAGGGCAAGTACGTGACCAGCCGCCAGATCTGGGACCGCCTGCAAAAGGAATTGCAACACAACGTGGCGTTGCGGGTGGCAGAAACCGACGAGGAAGGCATTTTTGAAGTGATGGGCCGGGGCGAATTGCACCTGACCATCCTGCTGGAAAACATGCGCCGTGAAGGCTACGAACTGGCGGTGTCCAAGCCGCGTGTGGTATTTCGCACGGTGGATGGCGAACGTCACGAGCCGATTGAAATGGTCACGGCCGATATCGAAGAGCAGCACCAGGGCGGCGTGATGCAGGCGCTGGGCGAGCGCAAGGGCGACTTGTTGAACATGGAGCCCGACGGCCGTGGCCGGGTTCGGCTGGAATACCGCATTCCGGCGCGCGGCCTGATTGGCTTTACCAATGAGTTCCTGAACCTGACGCGCGGCTCGGGGCTGATCAGCAACATCTTTGACGGCTACGAGGCCCACCGGGGCGAGATTGGCGGGCGCAAAAATGGCGTGCTGATCTCCATGGACGACGGCGAGATTTTCAACTACGCGCTGGGCAAGCTGGACGACCGCGGCCGCATGTTTGTGCGCGCCAATGACCCGGTGTACGAAGGCATGATTGTGGGCATCCACAACCGCGACAACGACCTGGTGGTCAATGCCACGCGCACCAAGCAGCTCACCAACTTCCGCGTCAGCGGCAAGGAAGACGCGATCAAGATCACCCCGCCGATCCAGCTCACGCTGGAGTACGGGGTGGAGTTTGTCGAAGACGACGAGCTGGTGGAAATCACGCCCAAGAGCATTCGCCTGCGCAAGCGCTTCCTGAAGGAGCATGAGCGCAAGCGAGCCAGCCGCGACGCATGAAGCTCAGGCACGGACAGGCCATCTGGCTGATGGTGGCGGTGACGCTGATGTGGTCTATCGCCGGGGTGGTGACTCGTCAGCTGGAGCACGCCAAGAGCTTTGAAGTGACGTTTTGGCGCAGCTTCTTCACCATGGTGTCGCTGCTGGTGATTTTGCCGCTGTGGCAAGGCCGCAATGTGTTTCGCAACATGCATTGGAAGAGCCCGTACTTCTGGCTCTCGGGCGTATGCTGGAGCGTGATGTTCACCGCCTTCATGGTGGCGCTCACGCTCACCACCGTGGCCAATGTGCTGGTAACGATGGCGCTCGGCCCGCTGTTCACCGCGCTGGTTTCACGCATTTTCATCGGCCACAAACTGCAAGCGCGAACCTGGGTTGCGATTGTGGTGGCCGGTGTGGGCATTGTCTGGATGTACGGGTCCCAGCTCAGCCTGGGCGCGCCCGGTGTGCTGGTGGGTTCGTTGGTGGCACTGTGTGTGCCTATCGCGGGGGCGGTTCAATGGACCGTGACCCAGCGCAGCCAGGCCCATGGCGAAAAGCTCGATCTGGTGCCCTGCGTACTGGTCGGCGCGGTGATTTCAAGCGCCGTCGCGTTGCCGCTGTCGTTCCCGTTCACGGCCAGCGGCACCGATGTTGCCTGGCTGGGCCTGCTGGGCCTGGTGCAACTGGCCATCCCGTGCACCCTGTCGGTGATCTGCGCCCGTGTTCTCAAGGCCCCTGAGCTTTCGCTGCTGGCCCTGCTTGAAATCATCTTCGGCATTGCGCTGGCCTGGTTTGGTGCCAATGAACAACCCGGCGCAAATGTGCTGGCAGGCGGCGGGCTGGTGGTCGGCGCGTTGCTGGTGAATGAACTGATTGGCTGGAGGCAGCGCACATGATGGCCGAGGTGCTGATTGAGGAAAAGGGCGGTGTTGGCTTCATTACCTTGAACCGACCCAAGGCGCTCAATGCGCTGTCGCTCTCGATGGTGCGGGCGCTGATGACTGCGCTGCTGGGCTGGCGCGACGACGCGCACATTCGGGCGGTGGCGATCCGCGGCGTCAACAAGGACGGCCCGTTTGGGGCCTTCAGCGCCGGAGGCGACATCCGATTCTTTCACCAGGCGGCGCTGGCGGGCAACCCCGAGCTGGAGGACTTCTTCACCGAGGAGTACCACCTCAACCACCTGATTCACCACTACCCCAAGCGCTACATCGCCTTCATGGACGGCATCGTCATGGGCGGCGGCATGGGAATTTCCGGGCACGGTGCCAGCAACAGCCTGCGGGTTGTGACCGCGCGTACCAAGATGGCCATGCCCGAGACCCATATCGGGCTGTTCCCCGACGTTGGGGGCGGATACTTTCTGAGCCGTTGCCCGGGCCACCTCGGGGAGTACCTGGCGCTGACCGGTCACTTGATGGACGGCGCCGATGCGGTAGCCGCTGGGCTGGCCGACGGTTTGCTCGATGCAGCGCAGTTGCCGGCCCTGTGGGATCAGCTCGCCGGCCTGGATGCCGACGCAATCAATTCCCTGTTTGCTACAAATTTCATAGTGGCTCCCGCAGATTTGGCGCGAGCTAGAGCCAAAATTGATCAGTATTTCTCGCTCAAGACCGTGTTGGCCATCGTGCACGCGCTGGAGGCCGACAGCAGCGACTGGGCCCGCACGACTGCGGCCACGTTGCGCCAGCGCTCACCGCTGATGCTGCATGTGGTGCTGGAGCAGGTGCGCCGCGCGCGCAGCATGAGCCTGGCCGAAGACTTGCGAATGGAGCGCGACCTGGTGCGCCACTGCTTTCAAACCCGGCATCTGCACCGCGCGGGCGCGACCAGCGAGACCGTGGAGGGCATCCGCGCGCTGGCAATTGACAAAGACCATGCGCCGCAGTGGAATCCGGCCCGCGTGGAAGACGTCACCCCCGACATGGTGGAGCCGTTTTTCGTCAGCCCCTGGCCGCCCCACGCCCATCCGCTCGCCCAACTGCGCTGACCCATCCAGCGGCCACCGTGGAACCTGCTCAGGGGGTTATCTGTGCCTGCTCTTCATCGCGCGCTCGACCTCACGCTTGCCTTCGCGGTCCTTGATGGTGTCGCGCTTGTCGTGCTCGGCCTTGCCTTTGGCAAGCGCAATTTCGCACTTCACCTTGCCGCCTTTCCAGTGCAGGTTTAGCGGCACCAGGGTGTAGCCTTTCTGCTCGATCTTGCCGGTCAGGCGCTTGATCTGTTCCTTGTGCAGCAGCAGCTTCTTGGTGCGCACCGCGTCGGGGTTGACATGGGTGGAGGCCGTCTTGAGCGGGTTGATCTGGCAGCCAATGATGTACAGCTCGCCCTCGCGCACCACCACATAGCCGTCGGTCAGCTGGACCTTGCCTTCGCGCAGCGCCTTCACCTCCCAGCCTTGCAGCACCAGGCCGGCCTCGAAGCGCTCTTCAAAGAAGTAGTTGTAAGCGGCCTTCTTGTTGTCGGCAATGCGCGTGTTGGTGTCGGGTTTCTTGGCCATGTGCTCAGTTGGGGATCCAGGGCCTCAATACAATTGCGCCGTGGGCCGCGATTCTACGTTCATGGCCCGCCATGCCCCGAATGAAACATGTCCACAAGTCCGTCCTGATCTGGTACAGCGCCGCAGAAATGTACGCCCTGGTCACTGACGTGGCCCGTTACCCCGAGTTTTTGCCCTGGTGTGACCACGCCTGCGTTCTGGAAGCCGAGGCCTCGGGCATGAAGGCCGAGGTGGGCATTGCCTTCAGCGGCATTCGCCAGACATTCACCACGCAGAACCGGCATGTCGACGGCCGCCAGGTGGCAGTGAAGCTGCTCAATGGCCCGTTTTCGCGGCTGGATGGTGCCTGGAACTTCGTGCCCCTGGGGGATGGCAGCCAGCGCGCTTGCCGGGTCGAGCTGAACCTGCACTACGGTTTTGACAACGCCGCGTTGGGGGCTTTGGTGGGCCCGGTGTTTGACCGCATCGCCGGGAGCCTGGTGGACGCCTTTGTGAAGCGGGCCGAGCAAGCGTATGGCTGATAGCGCCAGCGTTCTTCGGGTGGTTGTGGTCTGGTCGCCCGGCCCGCGACAAGTCTGGGAGAAGGCGCTGCAACTGCCCGCTGGGGCCACTGTGCTGGACGCCATGAACGCCAGCGGTGTGCTGGCCGCCTTCCCCGGCATCGACCCAGCAACTGCCGGGCTGGGCATTTGGGGGCGCAAGAGTCATTCTGGCCAGGCGCTGCGCGACCTGGACCGGGTGGAAATTTACCGTGATCTTCGGGTGGACCCCAAGGTCGCCCGGCGCGAGCGCTTCAATCAGCAAGGGGCCCGTGGCACCGGCTTGTTTGCCACGCGCCGTACCGGTGCCAAAGCGGGCTACTGAGAGCCACCCTTCGCCTGGCCGCATTCGGCGGCGATGATGCCTGCCAGGCGCTTGGTCTCCACCGCGCGGGACGCGTCGTCCATGATCTCCCGCTCACCCTTGGCATTGGTGGTCGCAATGCGCGCACCGGAATCGAACGAGGCCTTGGCTTTTTGGGCGCGGGCACAGTTCTCGGCTCTGGCTTTGGCTACTTTTTCCGCCTCGGCCTTCTTCTTTTCGGCTTCAACGGCCTCGGCCTGTTTCTTCTTGTCTTCGAGTTCCTTGTCCTTGCCGGACAGCTTGGGCGCACTGGCCGCAGGTTTGGGCGTGGCGGCGGCTTGCTCGGCTGGCGCGTTGGGCTCACCAGAAGCGGGAACTGCGGCTCGGTTTGGCGCGGGCGCGCCGCCGGGTTGCTTGAGAATGTTTTTCGCGGGCACCTCCGGCGGGGGCGCGCGGTCACTGAAAATCTTGCGTCCATCCTTGTCGATCCACTGCCATTGCGCCGCAGCGACCAGCGGGATCAGACAAATCAGGCCTAGGAAGAAGGGTCGGATCAAGTTCATGCTGCCAAGTTTAGCGCTGCCTCCCCGTGCCTTCACTCTGTTACACGCAACTGTGTCACGCGGCAGGCCGTATCCAGCTTCAGGGTAACTACCAAGTGCACGGGTACAATCCGTTTTTTGGAGCTTTCACATGCGCCTTCTTGGAAAAGCGCTCACCTTCGACGATGTGTTGCTGGTGCCAGCGTTCTCCCAGGTCCTGCCCAAGGACACGTCCCTCGCGACCCGTTTCTCCCGCAACATCAGCCTGAACCTGCCCCTGGTGTCCGCCGCCATGGACACCGTGACAGAAGCGCGCCTGGCTATTGCCATTGCCCAGGAGGGCGGTATTGGCATCGTTCACAAGAACCTGACGCCCAAGCAGCAGGCCGCCGAAGTGGCGCGGGTCAAGCGCTACGAGTCTGGCGTGCTGCGCGACCCGGTGGTCATCACGCCAGAGCACACCGTGCTGCAAGTGATGCAGTTGTCTGAAGAGCTGGGCATTTCGGGGTTTCCGGTGCTTGACGGTGGCAAGGTGGTGGGCATCGTCACCGGGCGAGACCTGCGCTTTGAGACCCGCTATGACGTCAAGGTGCGCGACATCATGACGCCGCGCGAGAGGCTCATCACGGTGCCTGACGGCACCACCCTGGCCGATGCCAAGGCCTTGTTGAACAAATACAAGCTGGAGCGCCTGCTGGTCGTGAATGCTGCCTTTGAACTCAAGGGCCTGATCACCGTGAAAGACATTACCAAGCAAACCAGCTTTCCGAACGCGGCGCGCGACGCGGCCGGTCGGTTGCGGGTGGGTGCGGCGGTGGGCGTGGGCGAGGGCACCGAGGAACGGGTCGAAGCGCTGGTCAAGGCCGGTGTGGATGCGATTGTGGTGGACACCGCGCATGGCCACAGCAAGGGCGTGATCGAGCGGGTGCGCTGGGTCAAGCAGAACTACCCGCAAATTGACGTGATTGGCGGCAACATTGCCACCGGTGCAGCGGCGCTGGCGCTGGCGGAAGCGGGCGCTGATGCCGTCAAGGTAGGCATTGGCCCGGGCTCCATCTGCACCACCCGCATCGTCGCTGGTGTTGGTGTGCCCCAGATTACCGCCATTGACAACGTGGCCACCGCCCTGCGAGGCACTGGTGTGCCGCTGATTGCCGACGGCGGCATTCGCTACAGCGGCGACATTTCCAAAGCCATTGCGGCGGGTGCCAGCACCGTGATGATGGGGGGCATGTTCGCCGGTACCGAAGAGGCCCCGGGCGAAATCGTGCTCTACCAGGGCCGCAGCTACAAGAGCTACCGCGGCATGGGCAGCATTGGCGCCATGCAGCAAGGCAGCGCCGACCGCTATTTTCAGGAGTCCAGCACCGGCAACCCGAATGCCGACAAGCTGGTGCCCGAGGGCATAGAGGGCCGGGTGCCGTACAAGGGCTCGCTGGTGTCCATCATTTTCCAGATGGCCGGTGGGGTGCGCGCCAGCATGGGCTACTGCGGCTGTGCCACCATTGAGGACATGAAGGCCCAGGCCGAATTCGTGCAGATCACGGCGGCCGGCATGCGTGAAAGCCACGTCCATGACGTGCAAATCACGAAAGAGGCCCCCAACTATCGCGCCGACTGATTTTTGCCGACGCTTCGTCATCGCGATGCTGTAGAACCAGTCCTTCAAACAACCAGGAGTGCTTTATGGGAATGATCTCTTTTTTGAAGGAAGCGGGCGAGAAACTGTTCGGCAAGACGCCCGAAGTTGCCGCGGCAATAGCCGAACCCAGCAACGAGGAAAAGATTGCTGCGGCCAATGCCGCTGCTTCGCAAGCCATCAAGCACTACATCAGCACCCAGGACCTGCCGGCAGACGACCTCACGGTGAGCTTTAACGGTGCCGACCAGATCGTCACCGTGAGTGGCCTGGTGGCGACCCAGGAAATTCGCGAAAAAATCGTGCTGTGCTGCGGCAACGTTCAGCATGTGGCCGGCGTGGCCGACGAAATGCAGTGCGCCGAGCCCGCTGACGAATGCGAGTACCACCTGGTCAGCCGCGGCGACACCCTGAGCGCCATTGCCAAGCAGTTCTACGGCAATGCCAATGCCTACATGCAGATCTTTGAGGCCAACAAGCCGATGCTGTCGCACCCCGACAAAATTTACCCCGGACAGGTATTGCGAATCCCCCCCAAGGCATGACACACCAGAAAATCCTCATCCTCGACTTCGGCTCTCAAGTCACCCAGCTGATCGCACGGCGGGTGCGTGAGGCCCATGTGTTCTGTGAAGTCCATCCCTGTGACGTGACCGACGAGTGGGTGAGGCAGTACGCCGCCGACGGCTCCCTGAAGGGCGTCATCTTGTCGGGCAGCCATGCCAGCCTGTGGGAAGACGAGACCCTGCGTGCGCCGCAGGCGGTGTTTGAACTCGGTATCCCCGTGCTGGGGATCTGCTTTGGCATGTATGCCATCGCTGCCGCACTCGGCGGCAAGGTCGAGGGAGGGCACAAGCGCGAGTTTGGCTATGCCGAGGTCCGTGCCCGTGGCCACACGCGGCTGTTCGAGGGCATCCAGGACTACACCACTGCCGAGGGCCACGGCATGCTGCATGTGTGGATGAGCCACGGCGACAATGTCACCGAGATGCCCCCTGGTTTCAAGCTGATGGCCAGCACCGATTCCTGCCCTATCGCGGGCATGGCAGACGAAGCGCGGCGCTTCTACGCGGTGCAGTTCCATCCCGAAGTGACACACACCACCCAGGGCAAGGCCATTCTCGAGCGCTTTGTACTGGACATTTGCAATGCCCAGCCCGACTGGGTCATGCGCGACCACATTGCCGACGCCGTGGCTGCCATTCGCCAGCAGGTGGGTGATGAGGAGGTCATTCTGGGCCTGTCGGGCGGTGTCGATTCATCGGTGGCCGCTGCGCTGATTCACCGCGCCATTGGCGACCAGCTCACCTGCGTTTTTGTAGACCACGGCCTGCTGCGCCTGAATGAAGGCGACATGGTCATGGACATGTTTGTCGGCAAGTTGCACGCCAAGGTGATTCGGGTCGACGCCTGCGCGCTGTTTCTTGGCAAACTGGCCGGGGTGAACGACCCGGAGGCCAAGCGCAAAATCATCGGTGGCGAATTCGTGACCGTTTTCAAGCAGGAAGCCGCCAAATTAACCAGCGCCGGTGCCAAGGGTGCCAAGTGGCTGGCCCAGGGCACGATTTACCCGGACGTGATCGAGTCCGGCGGCGCCAAAAGCAAAAAGGCCGTCACCATCAAGAGCCACCACAACGTGGGCGGCTTGCCAGAGCAGCTTGGCCTGAAGCTGCTGGAGCCGCTGCGCGACCTGTTCAAGGACGAGGTGCGTGAACTGGGCGTAGCACTGGGCCTGCCGCACGAGATGGTGTACCGCCACCCGTTTCCCGGCCCTGGCCTGGGGGTGCGTATTCTGGGCGAGGTGAAGCAGGAATACGCCGACCTGCTGCGCCGCGCCGACGCCATCTTCATTGAAGAACTGCGCAACTTCAAGGACGATTCCACCGGAAAAAGCTGGTACGACCTGACCAGCCAGGCCTTCACCGTGTTTCTGCCCGTCAAGAGCGTGGGCGTGATGGGTGACGGTCGCACCTATGACTACGTGGTGGCGCTGCGCGCGGTGCAGACCAGCGACTTCATGACAGCTGACTGGGCCGAGCTGCCCTATGCGCTGCTCAAGAAGGTGTCCAGCCGCATCATCAACGAGGTGCGTGGCATTAACCGGGTGACTTACGACGTGAGTAGCAAGCCGCCTGCGACTATTGAGTGGGAGTAGCGCGCGAGCCCGTGCAGCGCGGCACAATGCGCTGATGTACCAACCACCCCAGTTCAAATCCACCGACCTGGCCATCGCTACGCGCCTGATGCGCGAGCACCCGTTGGCCAGCCTGATCTCCAACGACGACGACGGCCTGCCGTTTGTTACCCACCTGCCGCTGCATGTGGAAGAGCGCCCTGCGGCCGATGGCGGCGCGCCCGCGCTGGTGTTGCTGGGCCACTGCGCCAAACCCAACCCGCACTGGCGCTACCTGCAGGCCCGGCCCAAAGCTGTGGTGACCTTCCTCGGCCCACATGGCTATTTGTCGCCCAAGGTCTATCCCGACCTGGCGCGGGTGCCGAGCTGGAACTACCTGGCGGTGCACTGTGTGGTGCAGGCCACGCTGGTGGAAGACGCAGCCGGAAAAGACCGCTTGCTCAAAAAGCTGATTGCTGACCACGAGCCGCCGTATGCCGACCAGTGGCGCGGCCTGGGTGAAGACTTCGCCCACAAGATGCTGGCCGGCATCGTTGCGTTTGAACTGACGGTCACCGAGCTGCAATGCAAGCTCAAGCTCAACCAGCACCGGCCGGAGTCTCACCAGGCGCTCAAAGAGGCCTACCAGAACGGCAACGATAACCATCGCGCGCTGGCTGCTTGGATGGCGCAACTGGGCATGGGAAAGTAGCCCGTAAACATGAGAAAAGTGCCTCTAGCCCGCATCTAGACTGCGCGAGCCACTATCAAATGTATAGCGAGCCAGAAGACCAAACCTTCATGCGCCTGGCGCTGGAGCAGGCGCGCCAGGCGGGCGCGGCGGGGGAAGTGCCGGTGGGCGCGGTAGTGGTGCGCAATGGCGAGCTGATTGCCAGTGGCCGCAACGCATCGATTGACAATCAGGACCCAACCGCCCATGCCGAAGTGGTGGCACTGCGCGCGGCGGCCCGGCGGCTTGGTAATTACCGCCTGGACGGCTGCACGCTGTATGTAACGCTGGAGCCCTGCGCCATGTGCAGCGGCGCGATGCTGCATTCGCGTCTGGCGCGGGTGGTGTTTGGAGCGGCTGACCCGAAGACCGGCGCGGCCGGTTCAGTGCTCGACTTGTTTGCGCAGTCGCGCCTGAATCACCAGACGCAGTGCCTGGGCGGGGTGCTCGAGGACGAATGCGCAAGGGTGCTGAGTGAGTTTTTCAAAACCCGTCGACAAGAGGCCCGTATGACCACTACCCCGTTGCGTGAAGATGCGCTGCGCACCCCCGACGAGCGCTTTGCCAGCCTGCCCGGCTACCCCTGGGCTGCGCATTACGTCAGCGACCTGCCTTCCCTGGCGGGCCTGCGCCTGCACTACCTGGACGAAGGCCCGCCCGACGCGGCGCAAACCTGGTTGTGCCTGCACGGCAACCCGGCCTGGAGTTACCTGTACCGCAAGATGATCCCGACCTTTCTGCAAGCCGGGCACCGGGTGGTAGCGCCTGACCTGATCGGCTTTGGCAAGAGCGACAAACCCAAGAAAGACAGCGCCCACAGCTTTGGCTGGCACCGCCAGGTGCTGCTGGAGTTTATTGAGCGTCTGGACCTGCACAACGTCGTGTTGGTGGTGCAAGACTGGGGCGGGCTTCTGGGCCTGACGCTGCCGATGGCCGCGCCGCAGCGTTACCGTGGCTTGTTGGTGATGAACACCACCCTTGCCACGGGCGACGTGCCGCTGAGCCCGGGTTTCGTGGCCTGGCGCGAGATGTGCGCCAACAACCCGGAGTTTGATGTGGCGCGGTTGTTCTCGCGCGGCAATCCGCAGATGAGCGCAGATGAATGCGCAGCCTACAACGCACCTTTCCCCGACAAGGGGCACCGGGCGGCCTTGCGGGCGTTTCCGCCCATGGTGCCGGCGCTGGAGACCTCTGACGGTGCCGCCATCTCGCGCCAGGCCCGCAACTTCTGGCGGGACCAGTGGCAGGGCCAAACCTTCATGGCCGTGGGTGCCCAGGACCCGGTGCTGGGCTTGCCCGTCATGCGGGGCCTGCAAAAGCTGATTCGTGCCTGTCCCGAGCCAATGGTGATTGAGCAGGGCGGCCACTTTGTGCAGGAGCACGGCGAGCCGATTGCGCGGGCTGCGGTGAGATACTTCGGCCCGTGAGCAAACATATCTACATATTTTCACCATCGAGTGCGGTGCGCGACAAGGCAGCCTTGCGCCGGGGCGTGCAGCGCCTCAAGACTCTGGGCTACGAGGTTGAGCTGGACCCCGCTGCGCTGGCCAGCAGCATGCGCTTTGCGGGCGATGACCAGACCCGTCTGGCCGCAATCCACCGTGCGGCGGCCAGCGGTGCGGATGTGGCGCTGATTACACGCGGTGGCTATGGCCTGACCAGAATCCTGCCGCAGATCAACTACAAAGCGGTGGCCAAGGCGGTGGCGGGCGGCACCCGCTTTGTTGGCCTGAGTGATTTCACGGCTTTTCAGAACGCTGTACTGGCCAAAACCGGGGCCGTGACCTGGGCCGGCCCGGCGCTGGGCGAAGACTTTGGCATAGACGGCACGCCCGACGACATCATGCAAGCCTGCTTTGAGGATTTGACCAGCGGGCAGGGCGAGGGCGTAGGTTGGCAACTGCCGCGCAACACGCCGGCACTACCGCTTAACAAGCAGGGCGTGTGGCAGGTTAAAGAGGCGGTGCTTTGGGGCGGCAATCTTGCCGTGCTGGGCAGCCTGGTGGGCACGCCCTACCTGCCGCAGCTCAAACGCGGTGTGCTGTTCATTGAAGATGTGCACGAGCACCCCTACCGCATTGAGCGTCTGCTTACACAATTGCTGCATGCCGGGGTACTGGCGCAGCAAAAGGCAGTGATCTTTGGTCAGTTCACCAACTACAAGTTGGTGCCGCACGACAAAGGCTTCAAACTTCAGACTGTGGTGGACTGGTTGCAACGCCAGATCAAGGCTCCGGTGCTACAGAACCTGCCCTTTGGCCACGTGGCGACCAAAGTGCTGTTGCCCGTGGGCGGCAAGGTTGATATGGCAGTGCAGGGCCGCGAGGCATTCCTGCTATGGGGCCACAAGCACTGAGTCTGACTGCGGCGGGCTTAGCCGATCAACGGGCTGGGGCGCGAGCTCAGGCCGGCCGGCAGCAGGCCCTGGAACATGCGGGTCAGGCGGGCAATGCGCTCACGGGCGACGGCTTCCCCATGCATGTCAGACAGGCAGGCCATCAGGTCGCCACGCAGGTACCACAGGGCCTGCACATCGTTGGCATAGCGCACACGCCGGGTCACTGTGGTGAATCGGCGCACGCCTGGGTCACCCAGTATGTCGAGCATGGCCTGGCGGATATCTTCGGTTGCGTCCTCCAGCACCGATGCCGACGGCGGCGCCGGTGTGCCAAGAAGCCCATACAAACTGCCACGAAGATTAGGTTTGAACCAACGCATGAGTCATTTATTTTGTGGAATTGAAAAATTTGTTGTGCTGCTTGCAAGTTATGCTGAGCTTGCGCTGAAGGCAAGTCAATTGCGTGACGTAGTTCACGTAAAACAACAAACAAAATCAATGACTTGGTAACGAAAAGTGATGTTGCTTCTATTTATTTCTTCAAGTATTACTTTAAGAAGCACAGGGGGGGATGTTGCTAGTGACTTTTGAGTTAATCGCTGAAAAGTGCAATTTATTTCATAATGCAAACCAGAAAGCGCACTAAATCACATGACGAAATATCCATCTCACTACATCAATGGTCAATGGGTTCAGGCCGGTTCTGCGGAGGTGTTCACGGTTCATGACTCCAGCACCGAAGAGGTCTTGGCAACGGTTCCCATGGGCACAGCGGCTGAAGCCGGGCAAGCTGTGCTGGCTGCTCGAGCCGCTTTTGAGGGCTGGGCCGCCTTGCCGGTGGAGGCGCGTGCGGCCTACCTGGACAAAATTTCTGCCGGCCTGAAGGCGCGCATGGATGACATGGGAACCGCGATTGCACGGGAAGTCGGTATGCCACTAAAGCTGGCCAAGCCGATCCAGGTCGGCACACCGGTTTGGAATTGGGCCAACTTTGCCAAAGTGGCGCGCGCCTTCCAGTGGGAGGAGGAAGTGCCCGGGCCGTTCGGCAAGTCGCTGGTGGTGCGTGAAGCTATTGGCGTCGTGGGCTGCATCACGCCCTGGAACTTCCCGCTGAACCAGATCACCCTGAAAGTCGCTCCGGCGCTGGCTGCCGGTTGCACAGTGGTGCTCAAGCCCAGTGAAATTGCGCCGGTCAACGCGATGATTCTGGCTGAAATCATTCATGAAGCAGGCTTGCCGCCGGGCGTGTTCAATCTGGTCAACGGCACCGGTCCGGAAGTCGGCGAGGTACTTGCCACCCACCCGGAGGTGGACATGGTGAGCTTTACCGGATCCACGCGGGCTGGCAAGCGGGTTGCCGAACTGGCCAGCCAAACAGTCAAACGCGTTGCGCTGGAGCTGGGTGGCAAGTCGGCCAGCGTGGTTCTGCCAGACGCCGATTTCGAGGCCGCCGTCAAAGGCACGGTTTCGGCCTGCATGCTCAACAGCGGGCAAACCTGCTCGGCGCACACCCGCATGCTGGTGCCCGAGGACCGCTACCACGAAGTCAAGGCGCTGGCGCAAGCGGCCATTGCCAAGTTCAATATCGGCCCAAGCCTGGAGGAGGGCAGCAAGCTCGGGCCTTTGGTCAGCGCGGCGCAGCGCGACCGGGTGCTGGGTTTTATTGCCCAGGGCATCGCGCAAGGCGCTGAAGTGATTGCCGGGGGTTCGACCCAGCCGGCCCGTGACACCGGCTACTTTGTGCAGCCCACCATCCTGCGCGTCAAGCCCACGGATGCACTGGCGCGCGAGGAGATCTTCGGCCCGGTTTTGGTGGTGATCACCTACACGGACGAAAACGAGGCGGTGAAGATCGCCAACGACACTGTTTACGGTCTGGGCGGTGGTGTGTGGAGCAAGGACGAAGCCCACGCGATTGCGGTGGCGCGCCGTATCCGGACGGGCCAGGTAGACATCAATGGCGGGCCGTTCAACGGCAACGCGCCGTTTGGCGGGTATAAGCAATCCGGCAACGGGCGCGAAAATGGCAGGTTCGGCTTTGAGGAGTTTCTCGAATTCAAGGCCATGCAACTCAAGGCAGCATGAATTGAGGTAGGCATGCTCTAAACTGTGCCGACCACAACTCCACGGCCAGCGCATGGGTGCAAACACCACAGTCGTATTTGCTGACCTCACAGGCAGCACCGGCGTCTTTGAGATGCTGGGCAACGCCAAGGCGACTGAAGCCATCACCCGGCTGACTCAGTGGATCAGCCAGGTCTGCGAAGCGCACGACGGTCGCGTTGTGAAGACGCTGGGCGACGGTGTTTTGGCCGTTTTCCCCCGCTGCAGTGACGCGGTGAATGCCGTTGTGGAAATGCAGCGCAACCACCTCAAGCGGATCCTCAACTGGCCTCCGAAAGTGCGGATGCGGCTGCAAGTCGGTGTGGCGTGCGGGGATGTGGTGGAGGTGGATGGTGACTGTTTTGGCGACGCGGTTAACGTGGCGTCGAGGCTGTCCGACCTGTCCGGTGCCGACCAGATTTGGGCAACCGATTCCGTCGTCGAGCAGATTCCTGAGCCTGCTAACGGAGTGCGGTTTCGAAGCCTCGGGCCGATCAGCATACGTGGCAAGGCCGAGCAAAGGGTGGTCTACCGGATTGAATGGCAAGAGGAGGTTTTGTCGGCCTTGTTCACCGCGCCAGCGTCGCTGGACCACCTGAGTCCGCGGGCTGATTCAATGCTCGGACAGATTGAGCTGTCGTGGCTCGACGTGAATGCAGTATTCAGGTCAACTGAGTTGCCAATTCACCTGGGGCGCGTGAGCGAGGCGGAATTTGTGGTCAATGATCAGCGGGTGTCCCGCCTGCACGCCAAAATTGAGTGGCGCGACAACCATTTTTTGCTGAGCGACTTGAGCAGTTACGGAACCTGGGTCCGGTTTGCTGGTAGCGATACCGAACTGGCTTTGCGCCGTGGCGAATGCGCGCTGCACGGTAAGGGAGAAATCGCGCTGGGTGCGCCATTCAGCGACTTTACGGTACCGACCGTGTCCTTCAGCTTGTCTGGTGGCGAAGTAGAACTGGTGCACCGCGCAGGGTCCCCTGGGCGTTGATGATTCTGCAAATCATTTACAGTTTTATACGATGTATATTATGTTAAATGATAGGCGAGAGTTCAGTTGCGTTCTAGGCGGGCGTGGACGTCCGACGAAGGGAAATTAGCTTCTGAAATGAAGGGAAAACAGCACTTCCTGAAAGATGGCGGACGGCAGCGAATTGGGTGGGCTTCGCGGCAGTAGACGTTTTAAGTAACATAAGGCCAAGACATAAAGTCGCAACGTTCATCGAACGCGCGCGACTGAGCACCAGCTTATGTTGCGAGCGAACTCCGTCCAAACTGAACTGGAAGTCCAGATACTCAGGCAGCTCAGGATCTGGCCCGAGGGAACCCCAATTTCGGCTGACGCGCTGGCGCAATTGGGCGGCAAGACGAAAGTTGGCCGCGCCCTTGCAAGGCTAGTTGCGCAAAACCATCTCCTGCGAATGACGCGAGGTCTGTACCTTTTGCCCGTTCAAGGCAAGTTCGGCCCACGGGCTCCTGCAGTCCAAACCGTGCTGCAAGGATTGACGCGCATGACTGGCGAGATCATCGTCACGTCACCTGCAACGGCCGCCAACGCTTTGGGGGCCAGCCTTCAGGTCCCAGTGCGACACGTCTTCTTGACGTCGGGCCGAACTCGGCGCTTCTATCTGGGAAAGCTATCCGTCGAGGGGTCCATTTGATTTCAGTGCAGAAAGTGACGGTTCGTGCCTCCCCGCAGAGCGAGGATTGGCGCGGGGTCTGCGCCAGTAGCACGCGCAAGTGCTTGTCACGCCTTGAGTTTCTGTTGGTCTCCCGATCGGCCGCTGAGGGCGTGTTTGCGTGGTCGATTTCAGCCGCCAGCACTCGTTTTCGCTGCAGTTTGTGACGGCAGGATCTGACCGGCGTAGCGCTCCAGCGGGAATCGGAAGACGCCGCGCAGGTTGATGCCCTCAAGCCGCGTCGGTGCGATGCGCCCAGTCAGCTCCGGCGGCACGATCTGGCGCCTGTTGGCCCACCGGTCCAGTACCGCCTGCATTTGCGCCGTGTTCCACGCCATGACGATATTGGCCAGCAGGCTCAAGGCGTCGGCCACGGCTTGCATCTCGTCAACACGTCGAGCCTGGGCCGGCCCGACTCGACCGGTGTAGATGGCGCGTTTGAGCGCATTCACCGCCTCACCCCTGTTGAGTACCCGCCGCAGCTCCCTGCGGAAGCCGGCATTCACGAAGTAGTCAGCCAGGAACGTCGTGCGCAGCAGTTTGCCCAATTGGACCCCTGCGTCGTAGATCGGGTCCCCCCGCGCTGCAGAGCCGAACCTGGCCAGCGCCGTGACAGCACTGGCGTGACCTGTCTGCACCGAGGCCGTCAGATGCACCAACTGGTCCCAATGGGCTTCGATCAACACTGTGTCAACACCCGCCTCGCACACAGCAGCAATCTCTTGCGGGACCTTCATCCCTCGCGGTACGAACAGATGCCGTTGTCTCAACTCGCGCAGCCGTGGGCACAGATCGAAGCCCAGGAGTCGCGACAGCGCCATGGCGAAGTCGGTGTAGCCGTGCGTGTCTACAGCCAACTGCGACACCTCCACCCGCTCCTGTCTCACCACTCCTTCGATGGCGGCACCAGCCTGGCGCTCATTGAGCACGATTGGTTGGGCGTGGAAGATTCCCCAACGATCGCGCACGTGGCTGTACACGCCGATGGAAGCTGTCTGACGTCGTGGATCCTGGCGTGCTTGCCATACCCGACGGCTGGTCTCCAGGCTCATCATGTCCGAGGAGGCCAGATCGGCTCGGCCCCACGTTGCCGCTACCGCATGGCGCTGCATGAACTCCAGCACCGCCTGGCAGGCCAGAGCCAAACGCCGCTCATCGCCCGCCCAGCGCATGGCCTGGCGGATGCTGGGAGCCGATAGCTGCGGGATCATGCGGGCGCACTCTGCGGCCGTCAGGCTGGTGCCGTGCGCCAATATGCCGGCGTAGGTCATCAGCAGTTCCTGGCTCGATCTGGGCTCACGCCCGAGCATGATCCAGCTGAAGCGCACCTGGGCGTCCACGGCCAGGATGACCTCTGGCAGTTGAACCTCGCCGATGCGCTGGTCAAGCCGGCTGCGCAGTTTGCTGACTTCAGGATCTTCTTCATCGGCGGCCAGGGGGGCCAAGTGCAACTCGTCATCCACGCGCAGCGATCCGGCGCGCGTGGCAGCAGCCACCGCGTCGATACCTGTGCGAACGCGTGCAAGCAACGGTGTGAGGAAGTCACTGGCCTTGGCCGGCAGCTGCAGCCGGGCGTAGTGTCGTCGGGCTTCGGTCTTCCAGCGCACATCCGGGATGAACAGCCGCTCGCGGCCGCGGAAGCTCAAGGAGTGCTCAATCCAGACCGAGCCGTTGCGCAGCGCTCGGCGCAAGGCGAACAGGGTGGCCACCTCCAATGCCCGGAACGCCCGCTCACGGTCGACGTCAGCGATGGCTTGACGCCATGCCGGGCCCAGGCGCGCTGCCGTGACCTCGCCCGGCAGGCTCTTGGTGCCGGCAGCGTACAGGGTGCGCAGCCTGTCCAACGCGTCGATGGCCGGATGCTCGCCCGTGGCTTGCCAGGCCAGCCCGCTCACCGCAACCAGCAGGGAACGCACCGGCGCAATGGCGTCGATGAGATGCTGGCGGATGATCGACGCCCGGCTGGGCAGGCGCCGGGCACGCTTGGCTGCGACCAGACTGACCAAGCGCGAGCGCAGTTCGGCATCTGGCACCTTCTCCTGGGCCGCAAGATCGGTCAGTTCCTGAAGCAACTGTTGGTACTGCTGCGCCCAGTCGACGGTTGCCGTCACGCCGTCGGCGCACTGCCGCCAGAGGTCGGCCACACGACGCTGGAACATGAGAATGAGCTGATCTGTGGCCGTCAGCAGGCAATAGCGCAGGAAGCAGGCCATCTCGACCGTGCGTGCCGGCTCCTTGATCCGGGCGCTGATCGAGGGCGCACGGGTGGCCATGCGCCGCGCGTAGCGGCGCACCAGCACATCGTTGAGCTCACCCAAGTGTTGATCGATGCCCAAATCCGTCAGGAACGCAATACGCTCGAGCACCTCGGTGATCTGGCGCGTCGAGTGCTTGGCAGGTGCGCTCCACAGCCAGCTCTGGCAGTGCTGGCCATCCGGGCGCGCACTGTCCAGCGCCGACGCCCAGCGTTTGAGCAGGCCGGCAGGCACTGCGGCTCGGATCGCCTGGCCCGTGGCGGCCTCGAGTTCGGTCAGTGCAACCGCCACCAGGCTGCGGATGACGCGATCGTGCACGATGAGTAGCCGGTGTTCGTACAACCAATGCCGGGCATGCAGCAGCAGCCGCTCGCGATCAGCGCTGTGGGTCACTTCATCGCGCAGGACTCGCACCAACGCTCGGCGCTGGTGCTCGGTCATCCAGGCAAAGCCCAGCGCCTCGCAGGCCTGCTGCTGGTGATCGAACAGGGTTCGGCCACGGGCGTACAGCGCACGCAGCGACGCCAGGTCCGGTGTGGTGATGCCCAGCATCTGGCCCAGGTGACGCAGCAACACGGGCGGGACCGCACGCACACTGTTCAAAGGGCGGCCACTCATGCGCACGAAACCGATGTGCAGTGCCAAACCCAGCTTGTGGTTGTCTCCTCGCCGCCTTGAGATCAGCTCCAGCTCGGCTTGACCGAAGCTGAAGAAGGCCTGGAGTTCAAAGTCAGTGATCTCACGCGGCAGATCGCGCAGCCCCAGGTACGGTGTCTGCCAGCCTTGCATTTCGGTTGCTCCTCGTCGCTCCAAAGGCAGTCAACGATACGCGGCGAACTACCGAACAGCAATCCCTTTGAAATCAACAACTTGCTTGCCGAGGCCCGCGTCATTGCTGGGGAAGCGAACCGTCACTTTTGACACCGAAATCAAATGGACCCCGTCGATCTCGTCCACGCGCCGAGTTGGCAACTGCTGTTGCCTGGTTCTGTTGCTGGAGATGTTCTTCGATGCCTCATCAGTGGCGGGAAATCAGCAGCCGGGTCTGAGGTCCAGCGTCTTCAGAAGATCGTTCCTGAAGTCGAGTTCGAAGCGTTGAGGGCTGTCACGGCCAAGCTACCCAAGTGGCTGGCAGCCGAGATTCGCAACCCACGCCAATCTCACCATCGATCTCTGGGCAAATAATAAAAGGTTGCCAAAGCAGTCTGAGTGGCCACGGGTTTACCACGGCAATTTCATTTGCGTCGCGGCGTTTGGGTGCTGGCTTTCACGAGCATTACAACCGTTGGATCCGAGCGCTTACAGCCTGACTCTAACGCCCCGAGCGGACGGCAGCACGGTTGGTTTTGACCGCAGGTTTCGTTCGGTGAGCCCTGGCCGCATCCTGGTGCGCCTGCAGCGCCTGAGCCAGATCCGACTCCCTCAAGCTGCCGGCTGCGAGTCGCTCGGTCAATGCAGCGATCTCCACCCGGGCTTCATGATCCCGGATGGTAAGTACCTCGACTTTCTCCCGCAGCCCATCCTGCAGGCGTTGGGCATCGGCGAGAGCAGTGCGCGCCGCCTTGGCATCCTGGCGGTTGCGGTCGACATCTTCGAGCAGCCGGCGTTCGGTGCCGGCGGTTCGCTCATCGATACGTTGCCGTTCGGCTGCGTGGGCGCGTTGCTGCTCGGCGAACGCCTGGCGATCGGCGTCACGCTCCTGGACAACGCCGGCCAAGCTTGACCGTGCCCGGGCCAAGTCAGCCATGGCTGCGCCCAGTTCAGATCGCAGTTGGGCCATCTCGGTGTTTCGTTCGTCCAACTGCCGCTTGGCCAACTCCAGTGCCTGGTCGATGCCGGCGGCCTTTTCGGCCAAAGCTGCTTCTTGGGCGGCAAGATCCTGGCGGGCTGCCGCCAGGGCCTGCTGATCAGATTGGAGCTGGACATGCTGAGCCGAAAGGGCGATTCCGGCCCGCTGGGCGCCGGCGTCGACCGCAGCCGTCCAAAGCTGGCCAAGCAGGTGCCGTACTTCAGGGGGTGGCCCGCCCTCCTCTAGCCCGGCATCGAGTCCGAGACGCCCAGCCAAGCTGGCGAACCACGTGTCGAGCATCGGCGCCACGGTGTTCGGCGAGCCGCGCCCCATCTGGCCGCGCACGCGCTCGATCGTCGGCCGAACGCCTTGGGCGATCAGCGCATCGGCCGCCGCGTCCACTTCATGCTGCTGAACGCCTCTCGAACTTTTCATATTCATCGCCCTGCTCCAGCACCCTCTTTTACCTGCGATAAAGGATATTTATCGTTATTTAATCGTTAAATTTGTAGTAGATCATATGTGTATTTATAAATAAATACCATTGCGCGATGCTTCATGCATGAGCGGAGGCCGATATCCTCCTCGGTATACTCGCCGGGTGACATCCACTGCACGAACGTTCTAAGCGTCCAGCTCAGACCCCTTGCGGAGGTCTTAGTTATCTACGGACAGCTGCTTCAGCGGGGCCAAACGGTCCAAAGCGGCGCAAATCCCGAAAAAGCGGATCGGTATCTGTGCAAAGCGGAGCGAATCATCTCTTTAGGCCGCAAAATGGATTTTTTTGCGAAGCGGCACTAGCCGATTCCCGGTGGACCACCTTTCCGAAATACTAAAAATCATCGACGGAGCCCTGAAGGCCAACCAAAGCATGTCCGCGAATTACGCGGGCCTGCTGGCAGACAAGCTCGAGGCCGAAGGAAGCCGTCGCGAGGCCCGTTTAATCCGAGAGCGCCTCGCGCGGGTGCCTGGCGCGATGGCCACGCTGCAAGGCGGTTCTGGAGGCCCTCCGCTCCCGGTGGACAGTGACAGCCGCCTAAACACGGTGGATTTGAGTCGCCCATCGCTAGAAGCGAACCAAGTCATCCTCCCATCCGGGATCGAATCGCGTCTTCAAGGGTTTCTTGAAGGCATTCGCAAGCACGCGGAGTTGCTGGCTGCCAATATCTCGATCCCACACCGCCTGATCCTGGATGGACCTCCGGGGACGGGCAAGACGCAGACCACTCGCTGGATCGCAAGTTCACTCGGGCTTCCCTTATTGACAGTCCGCTGCGACACGCTGGTGAGTAGTCTCCTTGGGCAAACCAGCAAGAACTTGCGCAGAGTGTTCGAGTACGCCCAAGAATTCCCATGCGTGCTGTTCCTAGACGAATTCGATGCGCTGGCGACCGCCCGAGGGAATGAGCGGGATGTCGGGGAGTTGCAGCGGGTGGTCATCTCCTTGTTGCAAAACATGGACGCCTTGCCCGACGACACGATCCTTATCGCGGCGACGAACCACGCACACCTGCTGGATTCGGCCGTATGGCGTCGATTTGGAACGAGAGTCGCGATGCCACTGCCTGAGACGGAATTGCGAAGGAAGCTGTGGTCGCACTATCTCCAGGGGTACCTTCCTGAGCGCATGGACCTAGCCGAGATTGCAGCGCGATCAGCCGGTATGTCGGGCGGGGCTATTGAGCAAGTCTGCTTGGACGTGAAGCGTTCTGCGGTTCTCCTGGGACGCGCCGAGGTCGATGAAATGGAGCTTTTCCGACGTTTAGGCTTGACACTGGCCATGCAGCAAGGCCATGCTCTGGGCGACAAAGAGGACGAGATCCGTTGGTTGCGCAGCTGGTATCCGAAATATTTTTCGTTGCGGATACTCAGCGCGCTGTACAACACGTCTCAGAGGCAAATAAGAAACGCGCTAGAGGGAGCAGAGAATGGCAACCAGAAGACTAGGGGCCAGTGAGGCGAATCCATTTACGTGGATTCCGTTTCAGGCAGCGGACCGCTTTTCGCCGGATCGACCAGGCGGCGGTGGAGGTACCGAACATGTGCCCGTCACTCCAGAGCTGCGAGCCCAGCTCGCTGATTCTCTGACCACGGCCGCATCCTCTCTTCGGCCTGCGATCAACCTCTTTCCAGAAACACCGGGCGTTCTCATTTTGAAACTGCGAGAAGTCGCAGTCGCCAAAACGCATCGCCCTACCCAACTCGTCATCGAATCCAACTTGCAATTGGCAGGCATGGGCCGACTCGACGAAATGCTCGTGGCTGCCAATGCGGCAAGCATTCAAAGCTTTTCAGACACCATCAGGCGACGCAATACCAAGAAGATCCGCGCGAACCTGTCTGCCATCCAAACCATTCAAGCCTGGGATATGCAACGCCGGCTGGAGCTGCCACTGGCGTTGCTGCGTGAGCATGGCCCCGCGCTCATGAGTCTCTTCCGCTACTCCGGTAGTGACGCCAATGCGCGCAATATCGACATCTGGAGGAACTTGCTCAGACGATTGGCGATTCCGGAGCAGTCGATTGCTCAGCGGTGGGGACCGCCACTTTTCAGTGTGGATTTTGCGGACCTTGGTGACGAGCAAGTAACACTGTTGGCGAATTTCCCCGGCCTGCGCTCGATTGCGCGCGATCCTGCTGTGACCTTGCTCGCGACCGGCGCGACAGCGCTGCTTGGACCAATCGCAGAACCGGCTCCAAATGTTGTGTACCCAGTCGTTGGAGTGGTGGACTCTGGTACTGCCCCACTAGCCACGTCTTTGCGCCCCTGGATAGCCGACACCATCACTGAGGTTTTGCCCCCCGAGACCGACCATGTGCATGGCACAGCGGTCGCCTCGCTCGTGGCAGGCGCACGAGTTATCAACGCGCATGCGATGTTTCCTCCAACGCGTTGCCGGGTGCTCGATGTCTGTGCGATGGAGACCAACTTCACCCTGACTTCTGACATCGTGCTGAGGCTGCGGGCGGCGCTCGCTGCTGCGCCGGAGGTCAAAGTTTGGAATTTGTCGCTTGGCAGTACTCCCATTAGTGATGACGCCTTCAGTCTTTTTGCGCATCAGCTGGATGCTTTGAGTGACGAGTTTGGTGTCCTGTTCGTTGTCGCGGCCGGCAACTACATCGACGAGCCCAGACGCACTTGGCCGCCAACAGCGGATCTGACGGATCGCCTCACCAGCCCAAGTGACGCGGTGCGGGCTCTCACGGTGGGATCGATCACGCACCTTGATTCAGTGGATGGGCTCTCACAGGAGGGCGAACCGGCCCCGTACACGCGTCGCGGACCCGGCCCGGTCTTTACCCCGAAGCCTGACATCGTTCATGCGGGGGGCGGGGTTCATGCGCCCTGGGCTGCGGGCACCGGCAGCACGCAGGTTCTCAGTACGAGCAATGTGTTGTACGGCGGCTTTGGCACCAGCTACGCCGCGCCGTTGGCCTCGTCGATCTCGGCCCATGTCTGGCAGAACCTTGCAGGCCGCACGAACTTCACGCCCTCCCCCAATATGGTGAAGGCTCTGATGATCCATTCGGCCCGGCTCGGATCCAGAGACTATGACGCAGTGGAACGGCGCTATTTCGGTTGCGGCGTGCCGACAGACGCCCTGGCTGCGCTGTATGACAGCGATGACTGCTTCACTTTAATGTTCGAAGCGCTTGTCTATCCAAGCTACAAATGGCGCAAATCACCCTTCCCAATCCCAAATTCGCTTATGCACAACGGCCGGCTCAAGGCTGAGGTGATCATTACCGCAGTCTATTCCCCGCCCCTGGATCCCAACGCTGGCGCCGAATACGTCCGTGCGAACGTCAACGTGGGCTTCGGCCTTCTGAACGGAAACCGGATTTCTTCTAAGGTCCCCTTAGACGGCGAACGCGGATCGGGTGGATTGGAGACTGTGCAGATCGAGCATGGCGGGAAGTGGTCGCCGGTCAAGCTCCATCGCAAATCGTTTCCCAACGGCGTTCTTGGCACGAATTGGGCAGTCCAGCTGGAAACCTTCCTGCGGGCGAATGAGCCGTCGCCGGCAGAACCGATCAAGGTGGCGCTGCTGGTCAGCCTTCGATCCCTAGACGGGGACAGAAGCGTTCATGCAGATGGCGTCCGTGCCCTCAATGCATCCAATTGGGTGCGCCAGGTACTTCCGACCAGGGTGCCCGTCCAGATTTAGTGGCCGCTTATCGTCGCGTCACATAGGAGCCGTTCGAGGTGTACCGACGGGTCCCGACATTGGGATCGAACCCGGCAAAAAGCATTTTGCTTTCAAGGTACAGAAGGACCAGCACCTCGCCGTTCCGGCCTGCCTTGCAGCACTCGCGGACCTGATAGCGATCAGCGTCAGCGTTTTCGAACCAAGTCTCTGCTCCCTGCTTCCCCAGCATCGGATGTGACAGTCCTGATTTGAAAAACTCGTACGCGAAACTGTCCTCATCCAGGTGAGTGCGAAGAAACCAGCGCCGCGGAATATGCGTCGCAGGCTTTTGCCACCGCAAACCCGACTCTGAATAACACGCGAGAAGGACAGGCAAAGAGTCCATGTCCGCCAGTCGCATGCTCGTCGCCAGGACGCTGGTGTCGAACACGGTGGCGAGTTCTTCAAGCTGCGGGAACCCTAGATCGCCCCGCGCCATGACGACCGGGCCGAACATATACAGCGGCATCAGCAGGCCTGCGGAGTAGCTGTCAGCTTCCTTTTCCAAGCCCCTGTCTGACACGAAATTGCGGTCGGGATCATCGACTCGGCACCTGAACGACTTGCCGCGGTGCATCTCCCAGTGGCCCAGCTCATGGCCGACCGAATAGCGCTCCCGACCGCGGCTCGCCGAGGGCTTGATCGTGGCAATCGCCTTGTTGCCAACACCGATCAGCATCGCCTCGCACCCATCGAGGTGTTCGTACTCGACCCGCATCCCGGCATCCATTGCGATCGAATCGACATCGATCTCGCTGGGAGATGAAATGCCAAGATCCTGGAGTCTTCGCTCGGCCAGCTGGTCTGGGGACATCGGGCTATCTCAGTCGTCCGATAGCAGCGCTTTGATCCGGGCATACGTATGAAGGACCACTTCGTCTGTCATCTCTTCAAGAGCCCTGGCGGCCATGGTGAACCGCGGGTCGTTGGAAGCAACGTCTTTAAGGAATGCGCGCATTTCCGTCAGAGACTCGGAAGCGCCCTCGGCACTCTGGATTCCCTTCGCCTTGGCGAGCGCCGTCTTGGCGGCGGCCAGGCGCCGGCGACCCGCCTCGGTCTTTACCGACGCCATCATCTGGATTCGATCGCTTCCCAGTTTTGGGATGTCGACACCTTCCAAAATGTCTGCATCCGACATGTTCCTGAGTTCCTCGAAATGCGCTGCCCAGAGCAGTTCGAGCGCGTCATCGTCATTCATTGTGGAAGCCATCACATTGCCCTTTTTGTTTCTTGACGGCGGAGATCTTTCGATCCAGGCGCTTGCGCGCCGCGTCATAGTCTTTCATGCTGATGCCGGCCTGGGAGGCGGCTTCCGTTGCCGAGAGGCCCAACGCCCAACTGAGTAGGACCGCTTGCTCATCCTCGTCATCGGACACCAGTTTTTCCAACATCGAAAACATCTCGCGGTAGCCCGCAATACGTTCCGGTGTACCCACCGCCACGCTCACAGCCATCTTTTGAGGCGCCTCGCCTTCTTCGTCGATGCCATCTTCGGACACCACTGCGAAGCGGTCGATGGGCGCCTCCTTTGCTCGATCTCGGGTATCTCGAGCGACGCTTAGCATGATCATGTAGATGGTTTTGCCTGCGTCGACACCGCGACGCCATTGACGCCGACCAGCGAGCAATCTGACGAACGCTTCGTGAAGCAGATCGCTGTCTGTCATGCCCGGCACGCTCAACGCCATGAACGCGCTCTGCTTTTCGAGCCGCCTGTAATCGGCGTCCGACATCGACGCAATGGCCGCGGACACCTCTGCCTGGCTCAAGTAGTCGGATTCTTCATCTTCATCACTCATTGTTTTGCTCTCTTACACCAGGCGTCCGTATGAACTGCGTGAGGAGCGCCAGCAGCAAAAGCTGATCAAACCGCCCCACCTTGCCACCAACACACCCCAATTTACATGCATTTGCTTTTCCCAACATGGATTCGTCGGTGTCAAGGGTGAAGGCGCTTGAGAGTAGCGGTTTGGACGCGTTCGCGAAACTTTTTTCTGTGCCGACCAACAAGCGTCCCTGCAGCAGCGACAGGCCTGCCGGTGCTCGCTCAGTCCATGTGCTCACCGATCCCCTTCATAGGCGGTCGGCCCCCCGCTTTTGGACGTCTGATGCAAAAAAAACTTCTTCCGTCCAAACGTGATGGGCCACCCGCCTTGGTCAGTAAGCACAGCACGGGGCATGTGCTTAACCAAACAGCAAAGCGAGGTATGCAATGAGCAGTGAAAAGACGGGACCTGATGCCGGCAACGACTCCGGCAAAGATGACGACCACAACCACACGACCGAGGTCATCGTAAACGGTCGCACGCGCCAGGTGAGCGGCAAGGAGTTGACTTTCGTGCAGGTCGTGAACCTGGCGTTCGACGACGCTGCCTTCAATGACGTGACTGTCTACACGGTCACCTACAAGCGCGGCGAGGGCCACAAGCCGGAAGGCACGCTGGTGGAAGGCGAAACGGTCAAAATCAAGAAAGGCATGGTGTTCAATGTCAAACGCACTGATAAGTCGTAATCCGGACCTCCAGCGCCTGGCGCTGGCGGGCTACGAGGTGGAAATTCGCGCGGGCCACCTGCTGGTTCACAACGTTCCGTATGTGAACCAGCGGCGCGAGGTGGCACGGGCCACGCTGGTTTCCAACCTCAGCATGGCTGGAGACAGGACCATCAAGCCTGATCCGCATGTCGCCTATTTCACGGGTGATCATCCGTGCAATCTGAACGGCCTGGAAATCGTGCAGATCAAGCACACTAGCCAGCCGACCAGGCTGGCGCCTGACATCCTGGTGCAGCACTCGTTCTCGAACAAGCCGGCTGGCGGCTACCAGGACTACTACGAGAAGATGACGCGGTACATCGAGATCATCTGTGCGCCCGCGAAGGCGCTGCAGCCTGATGTGACGGCCGCCACGTTCAAGGCGGTCGCCTGCGCGCCGGACGAAGGCGTGTTTCACTACGTCGATACCGCGTCCGGCCGCGCCGGGATCACCGCAGTGAGCGCCAAGTTGTCGATGGGGCGCGTGGCGATTGTTGGCTTGGGCGGCACCGGCTCCTATGTGCTGGACTTCTTGGCCAAGACGCCGGTACTTGAAATCCATCTCTACGACCCGGACGTCTTCTTGCAGCACAACGCCTTTCGGGCACCTTCAGCGGCTTCGCTTGAAGAGCTGATGGCACAACCCACCAAGGTTGCCTATCACGCCGGAAAGTACTCGAAGATGCATCGCGGTATTCATCCGCACCCGGTCAGGGTCGATGCCGACAATCTGGCCGAGCTCCTTGCTTGCGACTTTGTTTTTCTATGCATGGATTCCGGCCCCGTCAAGAAGCTGATCATTGACGCCCTACAGGCAAACCAGGTACCGTTCGTTGACACCGGCATCGGCACTGAGCTGCTGGAAGATGAACTGGAACTTTGGGCGATCTGCCGCGTGACCACGAGCACGCCGAGCAAGAGCAATCACGTGCCGAGCCGCGTTTCGTTCGCCGAAGCCGGCGATGACGACTACGAGCGTAACATCCAGATCGCCGAGCTCAATGCGCTCTGCGCGGCGATGGCGGTGATCAAATGGAAGAAGTTCTGCCGCTTCTACCAGGACCTCGAGCGCGAGCACGACTCCACTTACACGACCAACATCCAAATGCTGACGGCCGAGGACTGTGCATGAAGAAGTCAGTCACGGTAACCTTCGTCGAGGCGATTCCAGAGCAACTGCGTGACGGCGTCCTTTACGTCTCGATCGAGTACGCAACTGTCGTGCACAAGTGCATGTGCGGTTGCGGAATGGAAGTTGTCACTCCGCTGTCGCCGACCGACTGGAGTTTGACGTTCAATGGCGAGGCTGTGTCGCTGGATCCGTCCATCGGCAACTGGAGCTACCCCTGCCGCTCGCACTACTTGATCCGAAACAACAAGGTGTGCTGGTGTGGCGACATGCCGCAGGACCTGATCGACGTTGGGCGGGCGCGCGATCGGCGCGCCAAGGACGCCTATTACGCAGGACGCAGCGCGGGCCTACCGGGTAAGTCCACGCAGCCTGCAGTCGACCCTACTAGCGCCCCTGTGCCGACTGGTCCCACCTCACAAGAGAGGATGCTTTCACGCTTCGCCAAATGGTTGCTCTCCTAATGGGTAGCGCTGGCCAGCAAGTACCGGCTTTGACGACTGTTGCGGCCCTTTTCCCACCTCTGGTCAGTGCAACTGGGAATCTGGTGGTCGTAACATCAGACTAAGGGATATTGTCCGGTGCGGTCTCCATCGGCCAGTCGCGCAAACCCGATGAGCCACAACTCCACTGGCCCATTTACCCTCGATAAACGATACTTATCGCAGTCTCGACGCCCCGCCCTCCCACCCGAAACCAGCCCAAGGCCATGCGACTCCCCGCCCTCTCCAGCTCCCCTGCCCTGGTGCCCACCGCACTGTCGGAGGTCACCGAAAGAGCGGTCCACGAGATGCTGCAGGAAGGCGAGTCGCGCAACACCCAGGCCAGCTACCGTGGTGCCCTGCGTTATTGGGCGGCCTGGTTCGGCCTGCGTTACGGCCTTCAAATCGCTCTGCCCCTGGCGGCGCCGGCGGTCCTCCAGTTCATCGTCGACCACGTTGAGCGATCAACACCCAAAGGCCTGGTGCATGAGTTACCGCCGGCCATCGATGCCGCCTTGGTGGATGCCGGATTCAAGGGCAAGCTGGGCCCCATGGCGCTGAACACCTTGGTGCACCGGATCGCCGTGCTGAGCAAGGCGCACCAGTTGCGCGATCTGAAGAATCCCTGCCAGGACCCCAAGGTTAAGGAGCTGTTGGCCATGACCCGCAGGGCCCATGCGAAACGCGGCGCCCTTCCCCGAAAAAAAGACGCCCTGACCCGGGACCCGCTGCAGGCCCTGCTCGCCACCTGCGACGACTCGCTGCGGGGCAAGCGCGACCGTGCGCTGCTGTTGTTCGCGTGGTCCAGCGGTGGCCGCCGGCGCTCAGAGGTTGCCAGCGCCGACATGCAGTTCCTGCGCAGTCTGGGCGATGGAAGCTACAGCTACGAGCTGACGCACTCCAAGACCAATCAGGCGGGGGTGGACCGCCCGGAGAATTTCAAGCCCGTCGCAGGTGCGGCGGCCGCGGCGCTGCGCGAATGGCTATCGGCTGCGAACATTTTGGATGGGGCGATTTTTCGGCGAATACGCAAGGGCGGACATGTCGGTGAACCGCTTTCGCCGTCGGCTGTACGCGATATTGTGATGGTTCGGTGCAGCCTCGCCGGGGTAGATGGTGCCTATTCGGCTCACTCCTTGCGCAGCGGGTTTGTCTCAGAAGCCAATCGGCAGTCCATTCCACTTGCCGAGACTATGGCGATGACGGGGCATCGAAGTGCTCAGTCGGTTCTTGGCTATGCGCGCGTGGTTCCCGGTTTCAGTAAGGCAGTGAATCTGGTGGACAAGCCCTAGAAATGCGATGCGCTAGAGCAAACGCGCTACCAGTTGTCGCGATTCGGGTAACTGGACCTGCTGGGCTCGAGGCGGTTAACCTCAAGCTCGTCGTTCCGGCCATACTGCTGACGATCTTCGTGTTGCTGTAATCCATCTAGTGTCCTGTCCCGCTGATACGTGTGCAAAGTCGATGCAGCTTCTCTAGGATCGAATCGGCGGTAGCGGTCCACTTGAAAGGCTGGCAATTTGCGTTGTGTACGGCGACAAAGTGATCGATGCGCTGAACGAGTTGCTTGACGCTGG